>DASQRM010000218.1:0-58484 GCA_035642895.1 Streptosporangiaceae bacterium
CCGTTGTACGCGACCGGGAGCCGGAGCTGGTGACGGTCAGCGACCGCGACCGGGTTCCGCGGCGTCCGCGTGGTGAACGCGGCGGCCGCCCCCGCCGCCAGGAACGCGAGCACGACCGCAGCCAGGGCGGCGACGCCGACCTTCTTCAAAAGATCCCCCTGTACCTATCACCGGGCTACTTCCGCAGTACCGGCCCCCCGGCCGTCCGGCCAGCATAATGCCTGGCCGTAACCTCGGGTCAGGCGATGATCCGGGCCGTGGAGGAACCATCGGCCAGGCGCCGGACCTCAAGCCGCTCGGGGACCCGCTCTTTCAGGTCGGCCACATGGCTCACGATGCCGACCACCCGGCCGCGGTCGCGCAGTTCGTCGATGACCGCCATCACCTGGTCAAGGGTTTCCGCGTCGAGCGTGCCAAAGCCCTCGTCGATGAACAGGGTGTCCAGATCCACCCCGCCGGCCTCGGCCTTGACCACGTCGGCCAGGCCGAGGGCCAGCGCCAGCGAGGTGTAGAACGTCTCGCCGCCGGACAGCGACCGCGGGCTTCGCTCCGTGCCGGTGTGCCGGTCGATTACCACCAGGGTGAGCCCGGTCCGCTCCCGCCGCGTCCCGCTCTCGTCGGTGCGCCGGAGCTCGTAGCGGCCCGCCGACATCGCCCCCAGCCGGACGTTGGCCGCCGCCACGACCTGCCCGAACCACTGCCGCAGCACATAGGTGGTCAGCGCCATCCGGCGGTGCCCGTCCATGCCCTTGGCCAGGCCGGCCAGCCGGATCACCGCCGAGGTGTCCTCCTGCAGCTGGTCGAAGGCGTCCTGGGCGTCCTGTACCTCGGCGAGCCGCTGGTGCAGCCGCCCGACCCGGGCCTGGGCCGCATCACGGGCGGCCCGGACCTCCTGCTCAGCCTCCTGGGCGCGGGCCAGGACGTCTGCTGCGGCCTGCGCCGCCGCGTGCACCGCGTCAGCCTGGCCGGGATCCAGGCCGGCCAGGTC
Source organism: Streptosporangiaceae bacterium (assembly GCA_035642895.1). Classification (GTDB taxonomy): domain Bacteria; phylum Actinomycetota; class Actinomycetes; order Streptosporangiales; family Streptosporangiaceae; genus RYN-230. Next base: position 989 of record DASQRM010000218.1, read on the forward strand.
GTCGGCGGCGGCCGCGGACCGCAGCGCGGCCAGCCGGGCGGCCCACGCGGTCACCTGCTCGTCCAGGGCCGCCTGCTCGCCGGGGCTGAGCAGCGCGGAGCTGGCCAGCTCCGCCGCGGCGAAGTCGCGGTCCACCGCCTCGCGCTCGGCACGCTCGCGGGCCCGCCGCTCGTCGGCCAGCGCGGCCGCCAGCTGGTCCAGCGCCGCGGCGAGGGAGCGGTTCGTGCTGGCGGCGCGGCGCAGGGCGGCCTGCCGCCCAGTCACTGACGGGTGTCCCTGGGCGGCCCCGGCCAGCTCGTCCTGCAACTGGCTCAGGTCGGCCTCGGCCGCGGCGGCCTGCGCCTGGGCCGTGGCCAGCGCGGCCCCCGCGGCCTGCAGTTCCTCCGCGACCCGCTGCTGCTGCGCGTGGCGGCTGGCGAGTTCGGCCTCGAGGCAGCTGACGTCGGCCGCGGCCTGCTCGGCCCCGGCCACCAGGTCACCCACGGCCGCGGCCTCAGCGGCCAGGCCGTCCACCGTCCCGCCGTCCGCCACCGCGGCGCTGGCCGCCACCGCCGCGGCCAGATCGTCACGTTCGCGGGTCCGCTGGGCCCGCACGGCCTCGGCCGAGTCCCGCCGCGCGGCGGCCGCGGCGAGGTCCTGGTCGGACACGAGGCCGCCAGCGGCCCGGGCCGGGGCGGGGTGGGCTGGGGAGCCGCAGACCGGGCAGGCGGATCCATCCTCGAGCTGCGCGGCCAGTTCCGCGGCCATGCCCTCCAGCCGGGCCGCCAGGAGCTGGAGGTGGGCTTCAGTCAGCCTCTGGTGAGTATCGACGGCGTCGAGCAGGGCCGCGTTCTTGCCCGCGAGCGCCGGCTCCAGGCCGGCCAGGTCAGCGGCGGCGGCCGCCCGCCGGATCAGCGCGGCCCGCTGCTCGCGGGCCGCTCCCAGGCCGGCTTCCTGGAGCCGGGCCGCGGCGAGCTGCTCCCCGACGGCGCCGATCTGCCCGGGCAGATCGGCGCGCGCCGCTTCCAGGGCGCGGACCAGGTCGGTGGCGCTCGCGACCGCCTGCTGGCCGCCCCTCAGCGCGGTGACCCGGTCGGGCAGGGCCGCTTCGGCGTCGGCGAGATGCTGCAGGGACGCGGCGTCCTGCTCGGCCGCCTCGGCCCGCACGAACGCCTGGGCACCGCCGCCACCAGCCAGCATGGTGTCGTCCGGGTCAGGGATCAGCCGGAGCAGGCGGCCGCGGGCCTCGCCGGCTACCTGTTGCGCCTCGTTCAGCGCGGTGAGCAGGGGCCGCACCGGTTCCGCGCGCCGGGCCGCGGCCAGCCGGGCGGCCCGCTGGTCATGCTGGGGCCGGGAGTCCTCGTGCTCGCGCAGCCGGGTCAGCGCCTCGGTCAGCCTGGCCATCAGCCGGGCCTGCTGCCGCTCCCGCTCGCAGGCGGCCAGCCGGGCGGCGGCCTCGGCCGCCGCCACCTCCAGTCCTTCCGCGCTGACCGCCGCGGTCTGCGCGAGGTCCGCGGCCACCTGCTTCAGGCGGGTCGCCCGCTCGGGGCCAGGCAGCTCCAGCAGGCTGGCGCGCGCCTCGGCGTCCAGGCCGGCCGCCTCGGCCGCCGCGGAGGTCGCCGCGTCGATCGCGGCCTCGGCGTCCTGGCGCTGCCGGATCGCGGCGGCGCGGCGGCGATCCAGCTCAGCCGTGATGGCGTCATACAGCTGGGTGCCGAACAGCTTGCTGAGCAGCACCCGCCGCTCGTCGTCCGCGGCCTGCAGGAACTTCGCGAACTGCCCCTGCGGCAGCAGCATCACCTGGGTGAACTGGGCCCGGTTGAGGCCGATGAGCTCGGTGATCATCTCCCCGGCCTCGGCCTTGTTGGCGGACAGGCTGACCCATCCGCCACCCTCATGGCGCTGCAGGTGCACGTGGGCGGCCTCGGTGGTAAAGCCGTCCCCGCGCCGCTTCGGCCGCCGGTGCTCGGGCACCCGGGTCAGCCGGTGCCGGACGCCGCGGACCGAGAACTCCAGGCTGACCGAGGGCTCGGCGTCCGGCGCGGCGAAATGCGAGCGCAGCCGGTCCTCGGCGGACTCGTCGCCGGCCAGCCCGCCGTACAGCGCGAACGTGATGGCGTCCAGGATCGTCGTCTTGCCGGACCCGGTCGGCCCCTCGAGCAGGAACAGGCCGCTGCTGGACAGCCGGCCGAAGTCGATCCGCTGCACCTGGGCGTACGGGCCGAACGCGGTCAGCTCCAGATTGTGCAGCCGCATCAGGCGGCCGACTCGGCGTGCTGCGCGGCCTCGACGGCCGCTCGGAGCACCGTGCGGTGCGCGTCATCGGCCGGGCCACCGCTGGTGAAATCCACGAACAGGCAGCAGATCTCGACCGGGTCACTCGCCGCGGCCAGCCGCTCCAGATCGGCACCGGGTCCGGTCAGCAGCCCCTCCGGCGCGAAGTCCAGGACCAGCGTGTGCGGCCATTTCTCGCGCAGCCGTTCCATCGGGGCGGACGGCCGCACGGCATCGGTAAGCACCACCTTGACCCAGGCGCCGGCCAGGTCCGCGAGATCCGATTCCGCCCGGGCCAGGACGCTGTCCAGGGTGCCGCGCACCTCACGCAGCGGCCGGGGCACGGGGGCCGGAAGCAGGCTGGTGCGGACCTGCCCCGCAGCGTCGATCTCGGCCAGCGTGACCGACTTGACGTGGTTCTTCTCGGAGAACGAGAAAGCCAGCGGCGAGCCCGAGTACCGGATCACGGGTCCTGCTGGCCCGCCCCCGTCCGTCGCGCTACCCTCCGCCGCGGGGTCCGGGCCGGTCCCCGGCGGCGGCCCGGCCCGCTGCGCGCCGTGCAGGTGGCCGAGGGCCACGTAGCTGAACCCGGCGAACACGCCGGCCGGCACGTCGGCCACCCCGCCGACCCGGATGTCGCGCTCGGATTCGGCGGGCTGCCCGCCGGTGACGAAGGCGTGCGCCGCGACCACGGTGCGGCCGACGCCCCGGTCCGCGGCGTCCGCCCTGATCCGCCGGGCCGCCTCGGCCAGCACCGCCTCGTGCGTCCGGGTCGCCACCCCGAGGTCGGCCATGACCGCGTCAGGCAGCAGGTAGGGCACGCCGTACACGGCGACCGGGCCATGCTCATCCGTCAGCAGCACCGGCCGGGCCAGGTCAGCCACCGCGGTGCGCAGGTGGATGCCGGCCGCCTCGCTGAGGCCGGCGCCGAAGCCCAGCCGGACGGCGGAGTCATGGTTGCCGCTGGTCAGGATCACCGGGATGCGGGCCTGCGCGAAGCGCAGCAAAGTCGCGTCGAGCAGCCGGACGGCGTCGACCGGGGGCACCGCGCGGTCGTAGATGTCCCCCGCCACCACCACGGCACCGGCCTGCTGGCGGACCGCCTCGTCGAGCAGCCAGCGCAGGAAATCGTCCTGGGCGGGCAGCAGGTTCTCGCCGTGCAGCGTGCGCCCCAGGTGCCAGTCCGAGGTGTGGATCAGTCGCATCGCACCGCCGTGGACTCTCTGTACTTAATGGCTGTACTGAAAAGGCGTACTCAATGGCCGTACTGAACGGGCCGTGCTGAACGGGCCGTGCTGGCTGGCCGCGCCGGGCAGGCCGGCCGATCGGTGGGATCGTGACGCTCGCCATAATGCCGGACCGGCGCGACATCCCCGGTGATCCCGGTCCCGTCCGCGTGTCGCCCGCACCCAGCCCCGCACCGAGCCCGTGCCGAGCCCGCACCGAGCCTGCTCCTGGCCTGCTCCTGGCCCGAATTGCCGCACATGGCGCGGGCTCATGGGATGCTGGTCACGCGGGCTGCAAACGTGTGCTTCGGGGTGCGGCCCGCGCCATGGGGAACGAGAGCAACGGGGAAGTCGTGAGCGGGCGGCTGATCGCTGCGCCACGAGATGGGGTGATGGCAGATGCCGCGGGAAGGTTCTCCCGCGCCCGTCGGCCGCCGGCGGATGACCACCCGCGCTGAGCTTGAGCAGGTGGCGTTCGAACTGTTCGACCGGCAGGGCTTCGAAGGGACCACCGTCGGGGATATCGCGCGGGCCGCGGGGATCGGGCGGCGCACGTTCTTCCGCTACTTCGCCTCGAAGAACGATGTTCCGTGGGGCGGTTTCGAGGAACGGCTAGAGCAGATGCGCGCGCGCCTGGCGGACTGCCCGCCACAGACCCCGATGACTGAGGCCATCCGGCTGGGCCTGATCAGGTTCAACCAGATCCCGCCCGGCCAGGAGGGCTGGCACCGGCGCCGGCTGGAGCTGATCCTGGGGGTGCCCGCGTTACAGGCTCACTCCACGCTGCGCTACGCCGCCTGGCGGCAGGTCATCGCGGACTTCGTGGCCGGGCGGACCGGGCAGCCGCCCGACTCGCTGCTGCCGGTCACCGTGGGCTACGCGGTGCAGGGCCTGCTCGTGGCGGCTAGCGAGCAGTGGCTGGCCGGCGCCGACACCGACCTCGGGCGGCTGATCGATGCCGCGGTGCACGGCATGGCCTCGGTGTTCGGGGCGGCGTGAGCGCTAGATGTACTGCCCCACGTCCGTGACCCGGAGGACGGCTGGCCTCGGTGTTCGGGGCGGCGTGAGCGCTAGAGCTGGCCCACGTCCGTGACCCGGAGGACGGCCTGGCCGGCCTCTTCGGAGGCGGCCAGGTCCACCTGCGCGGAGATGCCCCAGTCGTGATCCCCGGCCGGGTCGTCGAAAATCTGGCGAAGGGTCCAGGCCGGCGCGGCTTCGTCGATGATGAGCAGCGCGGGCCCGCGGGCGTCCGGCCCGGTGCCGATCTCGTCATGCACGTCGAAGTACGGCTCGACCGCGGCCTCCCAGGCCTCGGCGTCCCAGCCGTCGCCGGAGTCCAGCTGGCCCAGCTCGTCGTAGCGGCCGAGCGCGGCCAGCTCGACCCGGCGGAACAGCGCGTTGCGGACCAGCACCCGGAACGCGCGGACGTTGCGGGTGACGGCGGGCGGCCCCGCCTCGGCCTGGCTGACCAGGACGCCGGACGGGTCGCGCAGCTGCTCCCACTCGTCCAGCAGGCTGGAGTCGACCTGGCGGACCAGCTCACCCAGCCACTCGATGAGGTCGGTGAGCTCCTCGGTCTTGGCCTCGTCCGGGACGGTGTTCCGGAGCGCCTTGTACGCGTCGGCCAGGTAGCGCAGCACCAGTCCCTCCGAGCGGGACAGGCCGTAGAAGCCGACGTACTCCACGAAGGTCATGGCCCGCTCGTACATGTCACGGACCACGGACTTCGGGGCCAGCGCGTAGTCGGCGACCCACGGGTGGCCGCGGCGGTACATGTCGTACGCGGCCTCGAGCAGGTCATCCAGGGGCCGGGGATAGCTGACCGACTCCAGCAGGTCCATCCGGGTGTCGTAGTCGAGGCCATCGGCCTTCATCTGCGCGACGGCCTCACCGCGCGCCTTGAACAGCTGGGCGGACAGCACCGTCCTGGGGTTGTCCAGGGTCGCCTCGATGACCGACACGACATCCAGCGGGTAGGACGGCGACTCGCGGTCCAGCAGCTCGATCGCGGCCAGGGCCAGCGGGGACAGCGGCTGGTTCAGCGCGAAGTCGAACTGGAGGTCCACGGTGAGCCGCACCTGCCGGCCCTCGGCGTCCGGCTCGTCCAGCCGCTCCACCACTCCCCCGGCCAGCAGCGCCCGGTAGATGGCGATGGCCTGGTGGATGTGCCGGCGCTGGGCGGCCCGGTCCTCGTGGTTGTCGGTGAGCAGGTGCCGCATGGCGGTGAACGCGTCACCCGGCCGGCTGATCACGTTCAGCAGCATGGCGTGGGTGACGTTGAAGCTGGACGTCAGCGGCTCGGGATCGGCGGCGACCAGCCGCTCGTAGGTGGGCTGGCCCCAGGCGATGAATCCCTCGGGCGGCTTCTTGCGGACCACCTTGCGGCGCTTCTTCGGGTCGTCGCCGGCCTTGGCCAGCAGGCGCTCGTTCTCCACCACGTGCTCGGGGGCCTGCACCACCACCCGGCCGGTGGTGTCGAACCCGGCCCGGCCGGCCCGGCCGGCGATCTGGTGGAACTCGCGGGCCTGCAGCAGCCGGGTCTTCGACCCGTCGTACTTGGACATCGCGGTGAACAGGACCGTGCGGATCGGCACGTTGATTCCCACGCCCAGGGTGTCCGTGCCGCAGATGACCTTCAGCAGCCCGGCCTGGGCCAGGGTCTCGACCAGCCTTCGGTACTTGGGCAGCATCCCGGCGTGATGCACCCCGATGCCGTGCCGGACCAGCCGGGACAGCGTCTTCCCGAACCCGGCGGTGAACCGGAAACCGCCGATCAGCGCGGCGATCTCGTCCTTCTCCGCGCGGGAACAGACGTTCACGCTCATCAGCGCCTGGGCCTGTTCCAGCGCCGCGGCCTGGGTGAAGTGCACCACGTAGATGGGAGCCTGGTGCGTGCTGAGCAGCTCTTCCAGGGTCTCGTGCAGCGGGGTGGTGACGTAGGAGTAGATGAGCGGCACCGGGCGCTCGGCGGACTGGACGACGGCGGTCGGCCGCCCGGTGCGCCTGGTCAGGTCGGACTCGAACCGGGTGACGTCGCCGAGGGTCGCGGACATCAGCACGAACTGCACCCGCGGCAGCTCGATGATCGGCACCTGCCAGGCCCAGCCCCGGTCGGGGTCGGCGTAGAAGTGGAACTCGTCCATCACGACCTGGCCGACGTCGGCGGCGGCGCCGTCCCGCAGCGCGATGCTGGCCAGCACCTCGGCCGTGCAGCAGATGATCGGTGCGGTCGCGTTGACGCTGGCGTCGCCGGTCATCATGCCGACATTCGCCGGGCCGAACGCGGCACAGAGCGCGAAGAACTTCTCCGACACCAGGGCCTTGATCGGCGCGGTGTAGAAGGACCTGATCCCGCCGGCCAGCGCCGCGAAGTGCGCTCCGGTGGCGACCAGGCTCTTGCCCGAGCCGGTCGGGGTGGACAGGATCACATTGGCCCCGGACACCACCTCGATGAGGGCCTCTTCCTGGTGCGGGTAGAGGGCCAGGCCCTGCTCCTTGGCCCAGCCCGCGAACGCGTCGAAGACCGCGTCGGGGGCAGCGTCAGGCGGGAGAAGGTCGGTGAGGGTCACGATTATGAAATGCTAGCGGCCCGGTTAATGTTCCCGCCGGCCGCTCACCATCATTCACCCGGCCACGGGCTGGCCAAGGAGCCGGCGCAAGGCCCGGGCGTCGCGCACGGCATTCGCCTGGCCGTCGTTGTTGAAGTAGGCGAAAACGTCCTGCCCGGCGCAATCCCATTCCCGGATACGGGCCGCCCACCAGTACAGATCGGCGTCGCTATACGAACCTGCGTAGAGGTGCTGGCGGTCGGGTCCATGCAGGCGCACATAGATGAAATCTGTGGTGGCCCGCAGGACGCACGGCAAGTGCGCGCCGCTCATCACGCAATAGGCGGCCCGGTGCGCCTCCAGCAGGGCGAACACCTCCTCGCAGTGCCAGCTGGAATGGCGGAACTCCATCGCGACCCGCATCCATTCCGGGACCAGCCGCAGGAAATAGCCTAGTCGCGCGTCGTCCCGGGCTTGGGCCGGGCCCAGCTGGGCCAGCAGCACGGCCCGTTTATCGCCCAGCTCGTGCCAGCCCGCGCCGATGCGCTGCAGCCAGGTTTCCGGGCCGTACAGTTTCCGCGCGTGGGTCAGGCCCCGCGGCGCCTTGACCGACAGGGAAAAACCCCGGGGCAAGTTCTGCCGCCAATGCCGGAACGTCTCCGGCCGGGGCCAGCGGTAGAAGCTGCTGTTCAGCTCGGCGGTGCCGAACGCGGCCGCGTAGCGGCCCAGCCGCTGCCCGGGCGGCAGCCCGGGCGGGTACAGCTCCGGTTCCCAGTGGGCGTAACTCCACCCAGACGTCCCGATACTGATGGCCACCCGGGATTACGCTCCCGGTGTTTCCCCGTCCGGCGGCGGATCGCTGGCGGGCCCGCGGCCGGGCGGGCCCGCGTCGTCCTCGTTGCGGCGGTTTTTGTCGCCCGGCACGCTCCCGTCGACCAGCGCGGTCGACCCGGCGGCCCGGCTGGTCGTGTCCTCGGTCCGCTCCCGCAGACGGTCCAGCGTCTCGGTGTCACCCAGCGGGATGGTGGCCTCCAGGCGGGCGCACTCCTGCACCTCGGGCAGGTCCACGACCGCGTCCACCAGGTCGGCCCGGCGGCCCGGGGCGATGTGCCCGGCCGCGGCGTGCAGCGAGGCGCGGGTCGTCCCGCCTGGCTGCCGGGACACCTCGGCCGTGGCCACGGTCTGATCGCCGTCCTTGATCTCGACGCGTCGGGCGTCCTGCGGATCGGTCATGGAACACCTCCTTGAAAAGTCGTCAGGGTGCGCCTGCCCGGTCCGGGGTCCGCGAAACCGCCCGCCCGGCCAGCGACCGGATCCGCGCCCCGGCCGCCCGGGGCGACCGGCGGGGCAGCTCCGCGTTCGGCTTGATCAGCAAGGTCGTGGCGGTCAGCCAGAGCGCAGCAAAGATCAGGCTGCCGAGCACATCGGTCGGGTGATGCTCGCCGCGGTACATCCGGGACAGCGCGATGGCCACCGGCGCCGCGATGGCCAGGGCCACGAACAGCCACCGCCACCAGCCCCTGGTGTGCCCGAGGACCAGGATCGCAATCGCGGCGTACAGGCAGGTGGTGGCGGCCACGTGCCCGGACGGGTAGGCCGAGGTAGGCAGGTGATGATCGAGCTGATGCACGTAGGGCCGGGGCCGCTTGACCACCGCGGCCGCGGCCAGGAACGCGGCCAGCTCCCCGAACATCACCACCGCGATGAAGATGACCGGCCGCCAGTGCCGGGTGACGGCCAGGAACACCACGCACGCGGCCACGGCCACGATCAGGATCCCGGTGGTGGCGCAGGCCACGCTGACGTCGTTACTCCACGGGTTCCCGGTTCCGGTGCGGTGCGCGGCGAACCAGCGCGGGATGGCTGTGTCCCCCAGCCACTTATCGTGGCTGTACTTCACGACCAGCTCGCCGAAGCCGACGACGACGCCGAGGATGAGAACCCAGGCGACTACGATTCCGGCGGCGACACGGGCGCGGGAGCGGGTAGCGGACGATCTGTTCATGGGGGTCTCCGGCTGCGCTAGGTCGAGATCGGTGCGGGCCTCGGGTTCCAGTCCCTCGGCCAGGGGGTCCGTGACGGGCTGGCCCCCGGCCCGCCGGGTCAGCTCGAACGCGAACGCGGTCAGGCCGAGCCAGGTGATGCCCAGGGTCCAGCCGCCGAGCACGTCGGACAGGTAGTGCACGCCGAGCAGGATCCGGCTGATCCCGATCAGCGCGACGAGAGCGACGATCGCGGTGATGAAGACGGTCCGCCAGCGGCCGCGGGCCGCGGGCAGGAAGACCAGCAGCACGGCCCCGTAACAGACGATCGAGCCGAGGGAGTGGCCGCTGGGGAAGCTGTTCCCGCCGCCGTGCGCGACGGGGTGGGCCACCACCGGGCGCAGCCGGCCGACCAGGTCCTTGAGGATCGGGTCCATGACCAGCGCGCCTGCCCCGGTGACCAGCAGGTAGCCGACCAGCCGCCAGCGGCGCCGGAAGGCCAGGAAGATCGCCGACACCCCGATGATCGTCCACAGCACGCCGTCGCTGCCCAGCCAGGTGACCGCCTTGACCACCGAGACCAGGGCGGGGTGCCCGGCGATCAGCCCGTTGATCCCGGTGGCGGCGCTGTGATCAGCGGACTCCAGCGGGCGCCACTGCAGGCGGACCAGGATGAGCAGGATCGTGAAGATCAGCGCGGCGCCGGTCACCGCGAGCAGCGGGGTGAGGCTGCGGCGCCCGGGCTTGTGCCCGCGGGGGGGCGGGCGGTCGAGGGTGTGGACCGACATGGCCGCCAAGTGCCCGCCGCGCGGGCGTTCACACACCGGCAGCGGGCGCGGGTGCGGTCAGCGCAGGTCGACCGGCAGGTGTCAGCCGAGGAAGAACAGCCGGAGGAGGATCACGACAGCGACGATGGCCAGCGCGACGAGCGCCTTGTAGGCCAGCCCCTTCTCGTAGCGGACGGCGGACCGGACCTCCTCATCGAAGACCTCCATGTCCGCCTCATCGGGCTCGCTGACGGTCACGCCGGTGCCGCCACCTGGCCGGTTTTCTCCGTCTTGTCCCAGTGCGCCTCGGCGTGCCGGAGTTCCCGCACGTACGCCGTGGCGGTGACCGCGCACAGCAGCGGGCCGTAACCGCCGACGCACACGAACAGCGGCCCGGTGATCCAGCCGAGCCAGCGGGTCTCGGCCACCTTGCCGAGGTAGGCCACGCCCATGCAGGCGGCCAGCCAGAGGTAGGTGAACAGCTCGACGCCGTGGATCAGGCCACTGGTCACCGGCACCCCCACGGCGGCCAGCAGGACCCGGGCCAGCTGGCTCAGCGGGCCGGGCAGGATGGCCGCGAGCAGGATGACCACGTTGACGACGCCCGGGAACAGCAGCGCTTCCTTCCACGTCCGCCGGGCCGACTGAGGGTCGATGAGCAAGGCGAAGGAGGTGATGAACACGTAGGTGACCACGTTCACCAGCCACAGCACGTGAAAGGCGGTCCAGGCCAGGGAGGCGTCTATGAAGAAGAAGGTGACCAGCGAGGCCGACGCGCACACCATGAAGGCCGGGAGCAGCAGCAGGCAGAACCACATCAGGCCGAAACTGATGCTGCCCAGCCGGCTGCCCGCCTGCGGCCGGAACCAGACGCCCGAGAACTTCCTGGTCACCTGCATGTTGCCGCGGGCCCAGCGCATCCGCTGGCGCCACAGCGCGCCGATGCCGGTCGGCTCCTCGGACCACACCACCGCGTGCGGCTCGAAGATGGCGCGGCGCCCGCTGAGCTGGGTCTGGAACGTGGTCACCGTGTCTTCGGCCAGCGTGCTGGTGTCCACCCGGCCGCCCAGGTCCACCAGGTTCTCCCGTGAGTGCAGCTGCGCGCCGCCGGCCAGGCAGGCGATCGCGCCCAGTACCTCCTGGCTGCGCCGGGCGGCCGCGGAGGCGACGATGTACTCGTAGCCGATGAACCGGGTCAGGTAGCTGCCCGGGCGGCTGCCTTCCTTGATGTACGCGGTGACCGAGCCGACCGCGGGATCGGCCAGGTGACGGGTCATCCGGCGCAGCGAGGTGGGCTCGTAGATGACATCCGCGTCGATGATCATGATGGCCTGGGCCCAGTCGTCCGCCAGGATGTGAGCCAGCCCGTGGTTGAGCGTGGCCGCCTTGCCCTCACCGCCCCGGTCCCGCCGCAGCGGTATGACCCGCCCGGGGTAGGCAGCCGCTTTGGCCGCGATCACCTCCGGGGTGGCGTCGGTGCTGGCGTCATCCACCACCACGACCCGCAGCGCCGCAGGCGGGTAGTCGAGCTGCATCAGCCGGTCCACCGAGGTGCCGATGACCGCCGCCTCGTTCCAGGCCGGGATGATGATCGCGACCCGGGGCATGAACGGCGCGCACCTGGCGTAGTGCAGCCGGCGGAAGTGCACCCCGACCAGCAGGAACTGGTAGTTGGCCACCAGCAGCGGCAGCGCTCCCAGCATGACCAGTGCCACCAGCAGCCACCGGAGCCCGAGCAGGATGCCGATCACCGCGGCGGCTCCTTCACGCTGCGGCCGGTCATACCGGCATCGCGACCTTGCCGGTCTTCTCGGTCTTGTCCCATTTCATCTCGGCGTGCCGCAGTTCCTTGATGTAGGACGCGAACGTGCACGCGCACAGCAGCGGCCCGTAGCCCGCGATGTAGATGAACGCGGCGGACAGCACCCGGCCGTACCGGCGCGGCTCGATGGCCTTGCCCAGGTAGGCCACGAGCATCGAGCCGGCCAGCCAGGCGTACGCGAACAGGACCAGGACGCGGCGCTCCGCGGGCGTCAGCGCGATGCCCAGCACGGGCAGCAGGTCGTAAAAGATCATCCGCAGCAGCCGGGGGAAGCAGGCCGCGATGATGATGGACAGGCTGATCGCACCGGGAAACACGATGCCCTCGATCCAGGCATGGCGGCCGGTGACCCAGTCGATCATCAGCACGAACGAGGTGATGAACACGTAGGTCAGCGCGTTGATGATCCACAGGACGTGGAAGACGATCCAGGCCATCGCGAAATCGCTGAAGTACAGGGTGATGAGGGATGCCGAGGCCAGGATCATGAAGACCGGCAGCAGGAACAGGCAGAACCAGAACACCGAGAAGCTGACGCTGCCCAGCCGGTGGACGGGGCTCGGCCGGCACCACACGTGCTTAAACTGCTTGGTGACCTGGACATTGCCGCGCGCCCAGCGCAGCCGCTGCTTCCACAGTCCGCCGATGTCGCCGGGTTCCTCGGCCCAGACCGTGGCATGCGGTTCGAACACCACCCGGCGGCCGGCCATCTGGGTCTTGAACGTGGTGAACGTGTCCTCGGCCAGCGACGTGGTGTCGATCCGGCCGCCGATGGCCTCCAGGTTGTCCCGGGAGTGCAGCTGGGCGCCGCCGGCCAGGCACGCGACGGCGCCGAGCACGTTCTGGCTGCGCCGGGCGGCCGCCTGGGCGGTGATGTACTCGAAGCCGATGAACCGGGTCAGGTAGTTGCCCGGCCGGCTGCCCTCCTTGATGTAGGCCGTGACCGCCCCGACGCGGGCATCGGCCAGGTGCCGGGTCATCATCCGCAGCGAATTCGGCTCGTAGATCACGTCGGCGTCCATAATGAGCAGCGCCTGCATCCAGTCATCGCCCAGGATGGTCCGCAGGCCGTGGTTGAGCGTGTGCGACTTGCCCTCACCGCCCTTATCCCGGCGCAGGTGGACGACCTGCCCCGGGTACTGGACCGCTTTGGCCTTGATGACGTCGGGGGTGTCGTCGGTGCTCGCGTCGTCCACCACGAAGACCCGGAGCGCGTCGGGCGGGTAGTCGAGCAGCATGAGCCGGTCGATCGAGGCGCCGATGACCGCGGCCTCGTTCCAGGCCGGCACCAGGATGGCGGTGCGCGGGAAATACGGGGCGCATTCCTGGTAGTGGTTGCGGCGGAAATGCACGGTAACCAGCAGATACTGATAGCTGGCGGCGAGCATGGGCACGGCGCCGACCATGACGAACGCCACCAGCAGCCAGTCGAAGACGCCGAGTACCACCCCCATCAGGGCACCGGGGCGGCCGACGGCACCGCCGCGAGGATCTCCCGGACCCTGGCGTAGCGCCCGATCGTCGCGCAGTCGTGGCTATCGGTGCTGGCGACCAGGGGTACCCCGGCCGCGGCCAGGGCCCGGATCGTGCGCGGGGACGGGCAGGCCCACTTCTCGTTGAGCTCGACCCGCGCCCCGGCCTGGTAGCAGCCCTGAGCCAGGTGATCCAGGGCGGCGCCGGGCACATCCGCCTCATCCAGACCCATCTTGGGCAGCAGGCTGAACAGGTGGGCCAGCTGCGGCGCCGCCGCCCGCTCCAGGGCGCCCAGGGTGGCCGCGATGAGGCCGTCGATGATGTCGGCCGCCGAGCACTGGCGGCGCTCCAGCCCGTCCCGCATGTCCTCCGGCGGCACCGGGCCGTGGTCGCCGGGGTACTGGTGGTCCGCGATCAGCACCCGGTCCACCCGGCGCAGGGACGGGGGCAGGTCGAGCTCCCCGGCGCTGTTGAGGATCTTGGCTTCCACCCCGGCCAGCACCTCGAGGTCCGGGACGGGCCGAAGCCCGCGCACCGCGGCCACGAAGTCCGGCACCCAGGGTGAGCCCCGGCGCACATGGTCGGCGAGGACGACGACGCGCAGGCCCCGCTCCCGGGCCGCGCGGACGTTCTCGGCCACGGTGCTGACCGCGTCGTCGGAGAAGGTCGAGTGGACGTGGTGATCCTCGTCGAGGGCGACCAGGCCGGAGGCCGCGAGGCCGCCGGGGGCGGGGCGCCCGGCGGGGGTGGTCACGTGGCGACCTTCTGCACTTCGCTCAGGTCCATGAAGCGCTCGTCCAGGAACCGGACCATGGCCACCTCACGGAAGTCCACGTGGTCCGGGACCGGGAGACCGCGCAGCAGGTCCAGGGCCAGCCGGGGCATGTTCACCCCGCTGGCCATGGTCAGCGGGAGTGCCCCGGGGGCGCGCGGGTTCACCTCCAGCAAGGACGCCCGGCCGGCCACGTCCCGGCGGGCCTGCACGTTGGCGATGTAGGTGAGGCCGGTGAGCCCGGCCACCGTGGCCCCGAAGTGTTCCAGTTCCGGGTCGTGAATGGTGCGCCCGGCCACCGAGACACCCGAGTCCACCCGGGCGCGGACCCGGGGCACCGCCGCGATCACGTGGCTGCGGGTGTCGCAGAGCACGTCGATCGAGTACTCCTCGCCCGGGAGATACTCCTGGACGATGAACTCCTCGGACCGCTCCAGGTCAGCCAGTTCCCCGGCGGAGGCCACCACGGAGATATCCCGCGAGCCGCTCCCGGTGCGCGGCTTGAGCACCACCGGGTAGTCCCACGACTGAGGATCGAAATCTTTATCGAACGGCTCGGTGCGGGGCACCCGGACCTGGCCGGCGCAGCACCGGGCCAGGGCCAGCTTGTCCAGGGTCAGGTCCAGCGCCCGCGCCGGAGCCAGCATCAGTGTGATCCCGGCCGCGGCGAACTCGGCGCGGGTCTGGGCCAGCGGGCGCATCTCAGCGTCCACCGTCGGGATCAGGACGTGCACCCCGAGCGCGGTGCAGCGGGCCAGGACGGTGGACGCGAAGTCCGGGTCCAGGCCCGCCGGGATGAGCGTCCGGGCGTCGGGCGGCACCAGGTAGAGCCCGGCGGCCCACGGATCCATATCGGCGGCCAGCAGGGCCACCGTCGGATCGAGTTCAAGCGACTTGATAACGGATACCGCGGCTGGCCCCCCGGCCCCGGTGACCAGTACCCGGATCTGCTGCTGGCTGATGTCATCGCGCGGCATCTGGCACCTCCCTGGTGAGTTCCGCGGTGTGCTCCAGTGCTGGCTCGGGGGCCAGATTTGGCACTTGGTCATCGGGCCGGGGCCGCCTGCGCCGGTCCGGCGCGGCGGCCCAGGCGCCGTTCTCGCCGCGCACGATGCCCTTGGCCGGGGTGAGCTCGTGCTGCCCGGCCACCGCCGCCTCCCGGATCACCTCGAACGGCTCGGCGTAGCGCCCCTCGCAGTAGCGGGACCAGTAGCGCGCGGTCCCCTCGATCAGGTCCGGCTCCAGGTACGCCCGGATCCCCACCTGGGAGGCGAACGCGTCGATGGCCTGCAGCTTGCGGTCCAGCTGCTCGTCGATGTTCACGAAGCGGGTGGGCCGGAAGTCCACCGTGGCCGACGGCGACTGGAAGCAGTACACGCGGCCCACCTGGCGCACGGCGACCAGCGCCGCCAGGTGGGTGTTCCGGTGGTCCTGGTGCACGTCGTGCAGGGAGTGGGTGTAGATCACGGTCGGCCGCACGGTCTCGATGATGCGGCTGATCACGCCGATCGTCGGGTCCCCTTCACGGATGCTGGTGTCCTGCAGGTCCTCGTGGTACAGGGTGGCGCCGATGACCTCCGCGGCCTTCCGGGACTCGCTGGTCCGGGTGTCCTCCAGGCCGCCGCGGGCGCCGCGGCTCAGGGTCAGGATTGACACCTCGTGTCCCAGCCGCCGGTGCGTGGCCAGCGTGCCCGCCGCGCCGATCTCGACGTCGTCGGGGTGCGCGCCGATGGCCAGCACGCTCTGCCGGGCGGCTTCGCGGGCCGCCCGGCCCCTGGCGACCAGGGCGCTCACGGTCTCGACCAGCTTGTCTGGCCGGACCGGCTTCTCCAGGAACTCATCGGCCTGGTTGCGCAGCGCCCGGACCGCGTAGTCCACCGACGCGTGCGCGGTGTAGACGGCCACGGGCAGCTGCGGGGTGATCTCCCGGATCGCCTCCAGCAGCTCGATCCCGGTCATGCCGGGCATCTCCACGTCGGTCAGCACCAGGTCCCAGCGTTCCGCGCGGGCCCGGTCCAGTGCCGCTGCCGGGTCAGCCAGGTGGGTGACCTCGAAGCCGCCGCGGTTGCGGAGCACGTGCAGGACGTAAGCCGCGGCTTCCGGGTCGTCTTCGACCACGAGGATCCGGCCGGGCGACTCCGGCTGGCTGACGCTGCTCACCGGGTCATACCTGGTGCCTGCGCGTTCAGGTCCATCGGTCCTCTGATTCCTGTTAGTAGCGGTAAGCTCACTATATGTAGTTATGCCTCAGCCGTCACCCCCGTCCCGTCCTCCGCTGGCGCCCCAGTGGCCTGGGCCGGCAGAAAGAGGCTCACCGTCGTGCCGGCCCCCAGGGTGCTGGACACTTCCACCCGGCCGCCGTGCAGCTCGGCTACCTCCTTGACGATGGACAAGCCCAGGCCCGAGCCGGGGCGGCCCGCCGTGGTGGCGTTAGAGGCCCGGAAAAAGCGATCAAACAGGCGGCCGATCTCATCCGGGGGAATGCCGATCCCGGAGTCCTGGACGTCGATCCGCCACTCCCGGCCCTGTACCGACGCGGTCACCCGCACCCGCCCGCCCTCGTCGGTGAACTTGACCGCGTTGGCGATCAGGTTGTCGATCACCTGGACCAGCCGGGCCTGGTCGGCCAGCACCGGCGGCCCGCGCGGGGCCGAGCCGTCCAGGGTGACGCCCTGCTGGGACGCCCCCGGCGTCGCGGCCTGCACGGCCTCGGTCATGACCTCGGCGACGGAGAGCTGCGCCAGCTCCAGCGGGATCATGCCGGCCTCGATCCGGCTGAGCAGCAGCAGATCGCCGACCAGCTTGGTGATCCGCTCGGCATTACGCGAGATGACGTCCAGGAAGCGGGCCGCGGTCGGGGACAGCCGGGCCTCGTCCCGGATCAGCTCGGCGTACGAGACGATCGAGGTCAGCGGGGAACGCAGCTCGTGGGACACGGTGGCCAGGAACCGGGTCTTGAGCTCATCAAGCTCGCGTAGCTCGTCGTTCTGCTCGGCGAGCTCCTGCCGCGCTTCCTCGGCGGCGTGCCGCGAGGCGAGCTCGGCCTCCAGCCGGCGGTCACGTTCCTGCTCCTGCGCCGCGCGCTCGGACATGTCCCAGAGCAGCACCAGGCCGCCCCGGTCCTGGCCGCCGGCCAGCACCGGCCAGTAGTCGCACTCGAGCACGCCGCCGTCCACGCCCGGGAACCGGAGGCCTTCGACGCGCTCCCGGCGGGTGTAGTACCCCGCGATCCGGTCCACTACCTCCGCGGGCTGGCTGAAGGTGCGCCCGGCCGGGCCGCGCAGCCGTTCCACGGACACCCCGGTGAGCGTGGCCGGCGGCTCCGCCATGCCGAGCAGGTCGCACAGGCTCTGGTTAGCCTGGACGATCACGCCGTGCTCGTCCAGCACCAGCACGCCGGGGATGGCCGCCGCCAGCAGGGCGTTGAGCCGCTCGGTCTGGTCGGTCAGGTCGCGCACCGCCGCCCGCTCGGCCAGCAGCAGCCGGTCACGTTCCTGCTCCGCCCGTTTGCGCGCGGTCACGTTGGTGAGCGCGACCATGAACCCGCGGGGCAAGTCCGCCTGATCCGCCAGCGAGGTAACCGCGGCGTGGACCCACAGCGGCTCGCCGGCCTGACGCCGAAGACGGAAGTCAGTGCGCAGCTCCGAGCCGGCCGCCCGGGCGCGCACCCACTCCCGCCGGACCCGCGAGACGTCCCCGGGATGCACCGACTCCAGCCAGGACGTGCCGAGGACGGTCACCGCGAGCTGGCCGTTCAGCGCGCACCAGCGCTCGTTGACGTACGCGCAGGTGCCCGTGCCGTCGGTGCGCGCGATTCCCACCGGAGCCAGCTCAGACAGCAGCCGCACCCGGGCTTCGCTCGCCGCCAGCGCCGTGTTGGCCCGCTCCAGCTCGGTCACGTCGCGGGCGAAGCTGCAGAAGTACGTCTGACCGCCGACTACGAGCGGTAGCCGGGTCAGGTCCACCGTTCGCTCGGTGCCGTCCGCGCGCAAGACGGGCAGGCGCATCCGGGCCGCGAATTCCCCCGGGTCCTGGGTGCGCAGGAACTCCGTGGTCGCCTCCAGGAACGCGGCCCGGTTGCGCTCCGGGATCAGCACTTCATCCAGGCGCTGACCGAGAGTCTCCCGGCTGCGCCGACCGTGCAGTTCCTCCGCCGCCTGGTTGAACGCGACGATCCGGCGGCTCCCATCGGCGATCACCACGGCGTCCGGTGCCGCATTGATCAGCGCGTCGGTGACGGCCCGGCGTTCCGCGATTTCCCTGGTGTCCTCGACCCGGCGGATCCGGGCCGCGATGACCGTGGCCAGCGCGCGGGCGGTGGATTGCCACTCGGCGGGCCACTCGGACCGCTCCGCCACCAGCAGGAGGGCAAACGGGCAGGACTGACCCGGCAACCGGGCGGCGGCTATCAGCACCCCGTCCTGGTGCCCGGCGGCGCCGGGCCCGGGCCGGGTCACCCGGCCCTGGAAGCACCCCCCGGCGGAGACGACTTCGGCGTGGCCGTCCAGCAGCGCGGCGATCTGTACCATCAGGGCCGGCTCGACCGCAGCTCGCGGGTAGGCGGCGATGACCGCAGGCTCCCCCGGCGCAGGCAGCCGGAGCGCGAGGGCGATCTGGCCACCGAATCCGGCCAGGCACCGCCGGAGCAGCTCGGGCAGGCCCTCGTCGGGCGCGGCGCCGGCCTGGCTCACCGCCTGGCAGACCGCGAACTCGAGCAGGTCAAACGGTGAAGCGTGGCCGCCAGACGGCGCAGCAGTCTGCGAGGTCGCTCGAGACACCCCCATATGCGAGCGCTCCCCTCCGTAGAGTAATCAGATGGTTACTCTACGCACATCATACCGGGCCCGGCGATCCGGCTGGAACCGGGAACAGTGGGCAGTCCCCGCCGGTTGCCGGGTTAGCGGAGTCCCGGTACGGCGAGCCAGATACGCAAGGGAGCGGGCGGAATGTCTCAGCAGGCGCGTGACCACCTCGGACGGTTCGGGATCTGGCGGGACCATCGTCAGGTCACCCCGGAACTGGCCGCGACCATCGAGGATCTCGGGTTCGGCGCCCTGTGGCTGGGCTCGGCCAATGGGGACCTGACCGAGGCCGAGGAATTCCTGGCCGCGACGACCACCCTGATCGTGGCCACCGGCATCGTCAACATGTGGCAGTACGAGGCCCACGAGGTCGCCGCGTCGTTCCGCCGGGTCGAAGCGCGCTTTCCGGGACGGTTCCTGCTGGGCGTGGGCGCGGGCCACCCCGAGGTGATCCAGCAGTACGACAAGCCTTTTGACACGCTCGCCCGCTACGTCGACATCCTCCTGGGCGACGGTGTCCCGGCGGGCAGCCTGGTCCTGGCCGCGCTCGGGCCGAAGGTACTGCGGCTGGCCGCCGAGCGTACCGCCGGCGCCCACCCCTACCTGGTGACTCCCGACTACACCGGGCAGGCCCGGAAGATCCTCGGCCCGGGGCCGCTGCTGGCCCCGGAGCAGAAGGTGGTCCTCGGCACCGACCCCGGGCAGGCGCGCGCGCTAGGCCGTTCCCGGGTGGAGAAGCCGTACTTGGGACTGGCCAATTACACCGCCAACCTGCGCCGCCTGGGCTGGTCGGATGCGGACCTGAGCGGCGGCGGCAGCGATGCGCTGATCGATGCGCTGGTCGCGCACGGCAGCGCGGCCCAGGTGGTGGCGCGCCTGACCGAGCACCTCGACGCCGGGGCCGACCACGTGAGCATCCAGTTGGTCACCGCGCCCGGGGCCGGCCCGGCCGACGGTTACCGGGAGCTAGCCCAGGCCATCGGGCTCCGGTGAGCTGACGGTGCGGCGCGCTGCGTGCGGCGCGCTGTGCTGCATTCGGCGCGCTGCGCTACGGCGCGGCGGGGTCAGCGGGGCGGTCCTTCCTGGGCAGTTTGCTGAGCACCGCCCGGTAGGAGGCGTCCAGCGCCTCCAGGAGTTCGCCGTCCGGGATCACGCCGCCGGTCCGCAGGCTATTCCAGCCGTACCGGCCGATGTACGGCATGACCGACACGTCGTCTGGATAGCGCAGCAGCCATTCATCGGCCGCCTCCCTCGTCGCACCGCATTTGAGCCCGATCGTGGCCGGCTGGCCGGATGGCGCCCCGGCGCCGAGGAAGGCGAAAATCTTGCTGCCGACCTTGGCCACGACGTCGCCCTCCCAGGGCTCATCTGGCCAGGCCCCGGGCTTCTCCAGGCAGCGCGCCATCAGTTCATCCCTGGTCACGGCCACTGTCCCCCGTTCCGCATCATCGCCTCCGCCACCTCACCCGCCGGGCACACCCGGGCCGGGCCCGGCCGGGTCCTCAGGGAATGACCAGGACCTTGCCGGTCACTCCCTGCTCCACGGCCTCATGCGCCGCGACGATCTCGTCCAGGGGAAACGTGTGCTCCGGCAGTTCGGTCAGCGCGCCTGCCCGCAGCGCGGTGCCGATATCGGCGATCCCCTGATCCCGGGCCGACTGGGGCATCGTGTAGAGCAGCATGAACCGGAGCACGATATTGGCCGTCATGCAGGCCCGCACGGGCAGGACCGGCTCCTGGGGCTCGGCGGCGTAGCAGGCCACCACGGTGCCGGGCCGGGAGATGGCCAGGTCCAGCGGCAGGTTCGCGCCGAGCGCCACCTCGACGATCCGGTCGACCGGCCCGACCGCGGCGCTGATCTGGCTGGCCGCGTCGGGATCGGTGTAGTTCACCACGTGACCGGCCCCGGCCTGCCGGGCCAGCTCGGCTTTGGCCGGGCTGCTGGCGGTCGACGCCAGGCGGGCGGCCCCGCCCCAGGCGGCCAGCTCGAGAGAGAAATGCCCGACCGCGCCGGCCCCGCCGGCCACTAGCACGGTGGCGTCCTTGACCGGCCCATCCGCGAAGACCAGGTGGTGCGCGGTCAGGGCCGGTACGCCCAGGCTGGCCCCGAGTTCCACGGACACGCCGTCCGGCAGTGGCACCGCGTGGTTTTCGGGGACCACGGTCCACTCGGCGGCGGTTCCCCAGCGGCGCCCGGCGGCGGCGAGATACATCCAGACCCGCTGGCCGATCCGGTCCGCCGGGCCGCCCGGGCCGACCGCGTCGATCACCCCGGCGCCGTCCTGATGCGGGACCTGGAAACCGTCGATGGGCCGCGGGGTCGCCCCGGCCCGGTTCTTGACGTCGGTGGGGTTGATCCCCGAGACGCTCACCCGGACCCGGACCTCGCCCGGACCCGGTTCCGGCCGCTCGATATCCACCACCCGCAGCACCTCGGCCGCCGGGCCGGTGCGGTCATAGACAGCCGCTTTCACCGTGTACCCCTCACTCTCGGCGCCCCGTTCTGGCGCCGGTCATACGGTAATCGCCTACCATCCCTGCCGCGCGCCAAACGCCGCGCGGCGGGGACACGATCGCGTCCCCGCCCGCGGCGGTAACTCAGTCACGGCGAGCCCGGCCGGGCCAGCGCCGCCGTGACTCGCTCTGCTCAGGCCTTGAGGACAGCCTCAATCTCGAGCTCGATGCCGATCTTGTCGCTCACGACCACGCCGCCGGTCTCCATCGGGGCGCTGAAGTTCACGCCGAAGTCGCGGCGGTTGATCTCCGCGGTCGCGGTGAAGCCTGCCCGCGTGCCGCCGAAGGGGTCCGGCCCGAAGCCGTTGAGCTCCAGTTTGAGCGGGACCTCCTTGGTGTTGTCCTTGAGGGTCAGCTCGCCGTCCAGGATGTAGTGGTCACCCTCGGCGCGGAGGCCGGTGGAGCGGTAGGTCATCGTGGTGTACTTGTCGACCTCGAAGAAGTCGGCGGACCGGATGTGCTGGTCACGCTGCTCGTTGCCGGTGTTGATCGAGGTCAGGTCGATGGTGGCGGTGACCGACGAGTCCAGCAGCTTCTCGCCCGTGACGAGCTCGCCGGAGAAGACCGTGAACCGGCCGCGGACCTTACTGACCATCATGTGCCGCGCGGTAAAGCCGACCTCGGAGTGGACCGGGTCGATCTCCCACGTGCCGGCGACGTAACCCGGGATGGCGCCTGCTTCGGTGCTAGCCGTCATGGGGAATACTCCTGTCGTTCATAGTGGCCTGATTCATATTTGAATACTCAACGAGTATCACGCTCAGTCTAGCGTTGTCAAGCGTTCAACTATTCCGGGTATGCTGGGTGCATGAATGATCCTGGACCGCGCTGGCTGAGCGCCGGCGAGCAGCACTCCTGGCGGGACGCCATCCAAGCCTGGCAGTGGCTGCTGGCTGCGGTCGACGCCCAGCTGCAACGGGATTCCGGGATGCCGCTCGCGTACTACGAGATCCTGGTCCGGTTGTCCGAGGCGCCCGACCACTCACTGCGCATGACCCAGCTCGCCGAGGCTTCCTCGTCCAGCAAGAGCCGCCTGTCGCACGCCGTGGCCCGGCTCGAGGAGCGCGGCTGGGTCCGCCGGGCGGATTGCCCGACCGACCGCCGCGGGCAGGTCGCCACGCTCACCGACGGGGGCTTCGCCGCGCTCAGCGCGGCTGCGCCCGGCCATGTCGAGCAGGTCCGCAAGGTCCTGTTCGACGCGCTCACCGCGGAGCAGCTCCGGCAGCTGGACGGGATCAACACCGCGATCCTGGCCCAGGCGGCCAGCACCCCGACGGACGCGGATGGCTGTCCCGCCGCGTGACCTGCGGGCTACTCACTACACTCGGCCCCTATGGAGAAGCGCATTCTGGGCAGGACAGGCAGGGCCGTCTCGGTCGTCGGACTGGGCACCTGGCAGCTGGGAGCCGACTGGGGCGATGTAGCCGAGAAGGATGCGCTGGCCGTGCTGGAGGCGGCCGCGGCGACCGGGACCACGTTCCTGGACACCGCGGACGTCTACGGAGACGGCCGCAGCGAGCAGATCATCGGCCAGTTCCTGGCGGCCAACCCGGGGGCGGAGTTCACCGTGGCCACCAAGATGGGCCGCCGGGTAGCGCAGGACCCCGCGTTCTACACCCTGGACAACTTCCGCGCGTGGACCGACCGGTCCCGCGCGAACCTGGGCACCGACCGGCTCGACCTGGTGCAGCTGCACTGCCCGCCGACGCCGGTCTTCTCGTCCGCCGCGGTTTACGACGCGCTCGACACCCTGGTCGCCGAGCAGCGCATCGCCGCTTACGGGGTGAGCGTCGAGACCTGCGCGCAGGCACTGGCCGCGATCGCCTGGCCGGGCACCGCCACCGTGCAGATCATCCTCAACGCGTTCCGGCGCAAGCCCCTGGACGAGGTGCTGCCCGCGGCCCGCGCCGCCGGGGTGGGCATCATCGCCCGCGTCCCGCTGGCCTCGGGACTGCTGTCCGGCCGCTATACCCATGAGACGTCCTTCGCGGCCGACGACCACCGCACCTT
Organism: Streptosporangiaceae bacterium; assembly: GCA_035642895.1. Lineage (GTDB taxonomy): Bacteria > Actinomycetota > Actinomycetes > Streptosporangiales > Streptosporangiaceae > RYN-230. Next base: position 24,158 of record DASQRM010000218.1, read on the forward strand.
CAACCGGCACGGCGAGGCCTTCGACGCCGGGGAGACGTTCTCCGGTGTGGACTTCGACACCGGCGTGGACGCTGCCCGGGAATTCGCTGCCCTGGCCCCGGCCGGCGCCACCCCGGCCCAGGCCGCCCTGCGCTGGGTCATCCAGCAGCCGGGGGTCTCGACCGTGATCCCGGGTGCGCGCAACGCCGTGCAGGCGGAGCAGAACGCGGCCGCGGCCGCGCTGCCGCCGTTCAGTGACGCGGGCCTCGCGGCCATCGCGGACCTGTACGACCGGCGCATCCGGGCCCAGGTCCACGACCGCTGGTAGCCGGCGAGGGGAGGCGTGTCTCGCCGAGCCGGCGATTAACCCGGCTGCCGCAGCAGCCGAAGTGCATACGGAAGCGGGCAAGTGGGGGCTCCGGCGGGTCGCCCCCCGGGCTAGTCAGTCATCAGGGCGGCGATCCTGGCCGGGCCCGGTCCGGGCTCGGCGCCCAGCGCCTCGGCCACCGCGGCCTGGTCCTCGTCGCTGCGGTTCTGGCTCAGCTTGTGCTTGGCCTCCACCGTGGTGATGGCCAGCTCCACCCCCACGATCCCCCGGAGCTGGCCGTTGATGTAGTCCGGCGGCGCATCGGACACGGCCCAGGGCGCGCCCCGCTGGCCTTCATGCCGCTGGGTCAGGCGGGTCACCAGGTCGCGCAGCCACTCCGGGTCACGGTGCACGGTCAGCGGCCCGGTGAAGTGAACCGTGACGTAATTCCAGGTGGGCACCACGCGTCCGTGCCGGGCCTTGCTCGGGTACCAGGACGGGGAAACGTAGGCCTGCGGCCCGTGCACGATCGCCAGCGCGCTCGACCCGGGGGCCACCGACTCCCACTGCGGATTGGCCAGGGCCAGATGGCCGAGCAGGCGGCCGTGCTCGCCCGCCTCGCGGTCCCAGATGATCGGGATGAGGCTGGCCACAGGCTTGACGCCATCGAACGTGACCAGGTCGGCTGCGGCGACGGCCGCCACGAACGCGGCGATGTCGGCGGTATGAGGCGCGGTGAAGTGGGCAGGGAGATACACGCCTACGAGAGTACGCATCGGGCGGCCAGCCGGGCCAGCGCAGCCCAGTCAGCCCGATTAGCCCCGCCCGGTCCGGCCGGCCCGCCCGGACCGGTGAGCCCGCTCCACCGGTGAGTCCGGCGGGGCTGTGGCGTCCAAGGTAATGAGACTGCCGACACATCGCGAAGGAGCGACCATGCCAACCCGAGACACCGCCCCGGTCGGCGCGCCCTGCTGGGTGGACCTGCTGACCTCCGACCCCGAGCGCAGCCGGGACTTCTACGGTCAGGTGTTCGGCTGGACCTCCACCGAACCCGCGGAGCAGTTCGGCGGTTACTTCAACTTCTCCAAGGACGGCGTCCTGGTCGCGGGGGGCATGCCCAAGCAGCCCGGCGTGGAAGCACCGGAGACGTGGACGGTCTACCTGGCCACCGATGACGCCCAGAAGACGCTGGAGGCCGCCACCGCCCACGGCGGCCAGGTCATGCTGCCCGCCATGCCGGTGGCCGACCTCGGCACGATGGCGATGATCGCCGACGCGGCCGGGGCGGCGATCGGCCTGTGGCAGCCGGGCCTGCACAAAGGCTTCGGAGTCTTCGGCGAGACGGGGACCCCCGCCTGGTTCGAGGTATACACCCGCGACTACCCGGCCACTATCGCCTTCTACCGGGACGTGTTCGGCTGGGACACGCAGAGCGTGAGCGACACGCCCGAGTTCCGTTACACGATCATGCAGCACGGCGAGGAGCAGCTGGCCGGGATCATGGACGCGTCCGGGTTCCTGCCCGAGGGCGTACCGGCCCACTGGGCGGTCTACTTCGGCACCGAGGACGCCGACGCCAGCCTGGCCACGATCACCAGCCTGGGGGGCTCGGTCATCAGGCCCGCGGAGGACACCCCCTACGGCCGGCTGGCCGAGGCGGCCGACCCCACGGGCGTCCACTTCAAGCTGGTCGCCCCGAACGCGGCCATGCCCGCGCGGGAGTCCTGAGCCCGCGGAATGGGCCGCCGTACGTCGGCGGGGATTGGCGTCTCGGGGGCGGCGCCAATCCCCGCCGTCACTGTGCGCGGCAATCTGCGCCAGCTAGGCGATAACGCCACCCATCCTGGTGTGTTTGTCATCAAAGACCCCGGTCACGTTGCTAAATTGGCCCCGGCGGCTTGGGTTCGCTAGGGGACGCACGAGGATTGGGGACACCGCCATGTCACGCGTAGGCCTGTCTCTCATGTGCGTGCCCGGAATCAGCCGGTGAGCTGGCGTGGCTAGCGGACCTGACCAGCCGCCCGCTGGCCCGCCCCGGCTGGCGGCCAGCCTGGCGCGGCACCGCTGGGTCGCCGCCGCGGGCATGACCGCCACTATCGCCGCGGTAGCCGGGGGCGGTTTGGCCCTGGCCCTGCACGACAGCTCTTCGGGACCGCCGAAGGAGTGCGGTCTGGTGCCCTGCGCCGCGGCCCTGCCCGCGTCGGTGCAGTCCAGCGGGGACGAGTCAGCCGGCCCACCCGCCGCGGTCACGCCCACGGCCGCCCGGCGCTCCGCCCCGCCGCCCGGTCCGGCTCCCTCCCCCACGTCCCCCGCAGCGTCGCCGGCGGCGCCGGGGGCGGCGGCGCCGGAAGCGGCGCTTCCGGCCGATCGGCCTGCCTCCGCCGAACGGGTGTCCGGACCGGAAACCCGTGCTTCCTGTACGACGGTGATCGCTTTCACCGCCCGGGTCGCCGCCGGCGCCCCGGTCCGGTGCACGCTCACTGTTGCTGCCGTCGGCCAGCACCGCAGCCGGGACGGGTCCGGCCACCCCGGTCCCTGGGCCGCCGGGCAAGACAGTGACCGCGCAGGCGGCCAGCTGGGGTCGGGCCGCCGTAGCCACGACGGCTGGCTGAGTGACTGGCTCAGCCGGGACTGGTCCGGGAGTGGCTGGCATGATGGCGGCTGGTCCGGGGGCGGCTGGTCCGGGGGCGGCTGGTCCGGACAGCACGGCGGCTGGCCGGGCGGCCGGTGACCGTGCCCCAGGTGCCCTGCGACGCCCGGTAGGGTTCCTCCCATGACTGACCGGGATGCCCTCGAAGCCCTCTCCTCCCAGGAACTTCACGACCGCGCCGTGCACCGGGCCGTGCGGCATCTGGATGTTGGGTTCCTGTGGCAGCTGCTGCGGGAAATCCCCGAGGGTGAGGCGGTCGCCGGGCACCTGGACCAGACCGCGGCCGACGTCACCCAGCTGTCCGCGGTGATCGACGATGCCTTCGGCCACGAAAACGCTGACGTGGCGGACGCACTGCGCCCGATCTACCTGGACTACCTGGAAAAGCACGGCGGTTGAGCCACGAGGTCAGGCCGGGGGGCCGCCCGTGGGCGGGCGCGCCGATGCGCCAGTGGAACCGGGCGGGATCCGGCGGCTGGCCGAGGCCCAGCCGCTGCCCGCCGCGCCGCGGTGCAGGATCTGATTGAGCGCGGCCTCGACGCTGCCGTCCTCGTTCACCAGGCGGCGGACCACGTAGATGAGCGCGGGGATGGCCCAGAAGTCACCGCAGACCCACAGGATCGCCGCCCCGATCTCCTGGTCGGCGAACGGCGGCAGGGAGACCCCGCGCACGTGGTCGTACACCGAGTACCAGGAGGCCTGGGAGAAGATGCTCAGCGCCATGGCCAGCATCCACATGACCAGGTTGGTCCCGATCAGGGCGACCGCCTGGGAGACCAGCGGCATCCGGCGCTGGAACGGCGGCGACGGGATGAACTGCAGCCAGAACAGCACCCCGGCCAGGAAGAAACTCCCGTGCATCACCCAGATATGCACGGCCTGATTCTGCTCCGCCAGATCAAGCAGCGCGGGAAGGTGCCAGGCCAGCATCACGGCGGAGAAGAGGATCACCGAGACCCAGGGTCTCAGCAGGAAGCCCGCGATGGCGCGGAGCGGACGCGACCAGCGGTCCCGCAGCACCGCACCGGTCGCGGTCCGGCCCGTCCGGCCGGGCAGCCCGTCGAGCAGCGGCTGCCAGGGCGCCCCGGCCACGACCAGCGTGGGGGCGGCGAACATGAGCAGCAGGTGCTGGAGCATGTGCACGAAGAAGTAGTCGCTGGCCCAGTAGTCGAGGGGTGATTCGACCGCGATGAGCAGGACGGCAAGACCGGCGTAGAACCAGAGCGAACGCAGTCTCCGCTGGCGGGTCCGCTCTGGCCGGGACCGCCGGGCCAGCCGGGCCAGCCCGGTCTCGTGCCAGGCCACCAGGACCGCCGCCACGATCAGGAACGGGTCGAAGGACCAGTGATCGGTGAGGTAGCTCACTGGTGCACCATCCTCACGAGGACGAGCCGTAGGGAATGGCCACGTTGATGACCTGCGATCGGTCCCACGCGGAACCACTGGAGGACAGGGCCCAGACGGTCAGCTGGCTGCCCCGGGCCGTCAGGGCCTCGAAGCCGCCCGGGGCCGCCGCCAGGGTGGCCCCGCCATCTGATATCGCCGGCGCCCCGGCGGGCAGGGCGGGCAGGGAGCGCCAGGCCGCACCGGGCCCGCTGATGGACACGGCCCGGCCGCCCGACAGCAGGACACCCAGCGAGCCAGCGCCGGACGCGCTGGCGCCGGACTTGCCGTTCCCGGAGGTGCTGCTGCCGAAGGCCGCTGAGAGCGGCCGCGCCTCGCCCGCCTGGTAGGGCTGCGACAGGCTCCATGAGGTGCCGCCCTGGTTGGACCACGCGCCGAGCAGGCGTGCGGCCGGCCCGCGGCCCACGGCCAGCAGCGCCGCCACGGTGTGGCCCGTCCGGGCCATCTGGAGGACCTCGACGTCCCGCCGGGCGAGCGCGGCGGGCAGCACCGGCCCGGTCCGGGACCAGTGGCCGCCGGCCAGCCGGAAGATTGCGGCCTGTCCTTTCCGGGTGCACGCACCCGCCACCAGCGCAGCACCCGACGGACTGTAGGCGACGGAGGTGAGCTGGACCGGGAGGCAGCCGCGGCCGGCCGCCACGGCCATGGTGTGCTGGCTGGCCAGCCTGGTCCAGGCGGCCCCGGAGTGCGCCCTGAGCTCCACGTCGCCGGTCCTGGTCAGCGCGATCAGCCTGCCGTCCGGCGCGGCTCCCAGCGCATCCGGGTATCCCGCGAGCGGGGAGTCGAGCAGGCCGGCCTGGGCCCACTTCGCGCCGTTGTCGCTACTGCTCGCCACCGGGGAGAAGGACAGGTCCTGGCTGGGCCGGATCGCGGCGGCCAGGGCGGGACCGCGTTCAGCCGCCACCGTGATCCCGCCGTTGCTGGCCACGCCCTGCGGCGTCGCCAGTTTCCAGGCCCCGGCCTGGCCGGGCCGGACGAACACCTGCCAGAAGTTGTTGTGCCGGGCGGCGGACCCGCCCATGACCAGCACGGCCCAGCTACCGTCCGGGTAGCCGGCGGAGGTGGCCAGGGACAGGCGGGCGGGCGGGGCGGACGGAGCCGCCTGTCCGGTGTGCGCGCTGCCGCAACTGGCCAGCCCGGCCGCCGTGACGGCGGCCAGCAGAGCCGCGCCCGCGCCGCGCCCGCGCCGGGTGATCACGAAGCGCCCAGAGTCTGCCGGGCCGCGGCGGAGAGTTCACTCGCGAAGGACGCCTGGGTACTCGATGTACCTGGCCCGGGATCAAAATTGAGCTCGGTGCGGGTCCGGCCGGACCGGTCGATGACGTAGGCGATGTCGCTGTGCCCGATCATCCCGCCCGCGGGGAGAATCTGGGCCGCGATCCCGTACTGCCGCCATACCTTCGTGAGCTGGGCGACGCTGCCGGTGAGGTACTGCCAGTTGGGCAGCGTGCTCATGTGCTCCTGCCGGTCGAAGGCGGCGGTGTACTCGGGCTTGGTGTAGACGGGGTTGGTGACCACCGCGACCAGTTCCACCTGCCGGGACTGCCCGCCGAGCAACTGGTCCGCCTGCCGGAACTCCTGCGCGATCAGGGGGCAGTCCGACGTGCACACCGGGTCGAGGAAGGTCAGCAGAACCACCTTCCCGCGCAGGCTGGCCAGGCTGACCGGCCGGCCGTGCTGGTTGGTCAGCGTGAACGCGGGGGCCTTGAAGTCCAGCGGCGCGCTCGACCCGTCGATCGCCTGGGCGAGGATTGGCGAGGCACTCGCGCTGGCCGACGCCGCCGCCAGCGGGATGACACCGATGATGGCCATGCCGAGTGCGCCGATGGCCCCCAGGGTCCGCGGGCTGGCGTTGCTGATGAGAGCGGCCAGGCGCCGCGGGCGCAGCCGGTCCCGCCAGCCCTGCTCCGGCCCGGAGGGGGTGATCGGCCCGGGCGCATCGGCCGCCGCTGGCGCTGGCGGTGGCGCATCGGCGGGCACCACCGCCGGCGCCCGCGCCTCAGCCAGGGCTGGCGCCTCAGCCAGGGCTGGCGCCTCAGCCAGGGCCAGGTAACCGCCCACGGCCACCAGCGCGAACGGGATCATGCTGTTGGGGTCCGTGCCGAGCCCGCCGAACACCCCCAGATCCTGAACCAGGACCCAGACCGCGGCGCAGAGCACCACCAGCAGGCCGATCGCGGGCCGCGCGACCGCCCGCCGCCCGCTGGCCAGGGCCAGGCCGGTGGCGGCCATCGCCACCACCAGGACCAGGTTGACCCCGAACCCGTGGCCGGCGGCGAAGGTCCCGAACGCGTTCACCAGCGACGACAGGAAGCGGGGCTGGGAGGTCTGCGCCATGCCCTGGATCATGCTGGCCAGGTTGCCGGGCTTCCCGCCCACCGTGCCCGACCAGAATCCGTTACCCGGCCAGGCCTGGACGAGTGCCATCCCGGCCAGGAACAGGCCTGTGCCGCCCAGTACCACGCGGCCGAGCCGTGGCCCGGACCAGGCCCGGTCGGGCAGCGCGATGAGCGCCCCGGCCACGGCGTACAGGAGCGCCGCTCCCGGGGCGCCGAATAGCCAGCTCAGCCCGGGAGCGAAGATGCCGCCGAACGCCTCGCCGAAGATCCACACCACCAGGCCCCAGCCCACGCTGGCCAGTCCGCCGAGCCGGGACCAGGGACCGCGCGCGGCCGTGACCAGCCAGATACCGATCCCGATCTGGATCCAGACCGCCGCGGCCGCGGCGTTGACCGGGTGATACGTCCAGCCCTGGGCCGCGAAGTCCACCAGGCCGCGGACCCACCCTGGTGCCCCGTCCGCCGACGGCTCGGTCACGTTGGTGGCCAGGCCCAGCGGCATGGCGGGCTGCGCCTGGAGCAGGCCGTCCAGGATCCACAGCACGCCGAACCCGATCCGGATGAGCTGGCGGCCCCGCGGCTCGGCCGGGGACCCGAACGAGGTGCGGGATCCGGGTACCCATTCGCGCACACTGACCCAGAGCATGGCCAGGAGAAAGAAGATGAGGAGGGCGATGATCCCCTGGTGGATGAGCGCGGAGCGGAACGCCGCCACCACCGTGGGGTTGTTCAGCTGAAGGGTCGAGCCCATCCCGGACATGGCACCTGGCTCCTTTATGCACCCCTGCTGGCTCCGCCTGCCACTCCTGGTCCCAGAGGGGTGACACAACCGCCTGACGCGGCGGAATTGCGCTGACGCGATCCTACGCCGCCGTCCGCCTCGGCGATCACGCTATCGCCGCCGCCCGGCGCGGCCTTCACGCCCCCGGGCAGACACCCTCAGAAGAATCGGTAGTCACTATGTGTAGCCACATGCGGCAATTTGTCAGCATCTTCCGGGTACCGCCTATAGCCCTGCGGGTCCGTCACCCGCACAATGAAGTGGAGGGGCCTGGTTGTCCAAAGTGACGCCTGCGCTCAGGTGGGAGGCCAGGTGAGGGGAAGGACACGGCGGTTGGCCGGAAAAGCCTGGCCCTCCCGGCTGATCCCGCGGACCAGGCCGGCGGTCTGGGGCGGGACGCTGGCCGCCGCGGTGGCGGTGGGGATCGTGGCGGCCTCTCCGGGCGCACACGGTGCGGAGCGGCTCGCGGTCCGGCTCGCCGCGGCGGTCCAGGCGCTGCCCCGCGGGGCTCCGACCGTCCCTCCCGTCCTGCGGCACGGCCGTTTCTATAACGGAACCCCCGCGGTGGGGGCCCTATTCACGGTCAACGGCGGCCATCTCGGCTCGCACTTCTGCACCGCGAGCGTCGTGAACAGTTCGGTCAAGGATCTGGTGATCACGGCGGCTCACTGCCTGCACGGCAAGCAGCCGGGCCAGGTGGCCTTCGTCCCGGGGTATCACCGGCACCGCGAACCCTATGGCGCCTGGACCGTCACCCAGGTGTTCGTGGACGCCGCCTGGGCCTCCTCCGCCAACCCCCACGACGACGTGGCCTTCCTCGTCGTCAGCCAGCCGGGGAATTCCACGCCGGTCCAGGAGCTGACCGGCGGCGAGAACCTGGCCACCGGCTGGAAAGCCGCACAGCTCGTCCGGGTCATCGGCTACCCGGACGGCCGGCAGCGGCCGATCACCTGCACCGCGCGGACCCGGCCTTTCGGCTCGCGGCAGATGGAGTTCGACTGCGGTGGGTACACCGACGGCACCAGCGGCGGCCCGTTCCTCGCCAACGTGCATAAGGCCACCGGCCTGGGCGCGGTGATCGGCGTCATCGGCGGCTACGAGCAGGGCGGGGACACGCCATCAGTCTCCTACTCCGCCCGGTTCGGCCAGGCCGTGCGGGATCTCTACGACAAGGCCGTCCGCAAGAACTGAAGGCCGGGTCAAGCCCCGGGATCCGGCGCCGGCACGATCTGGTCCAGCCCGGTCAGCGCGTCCTGCGACGGGATCCAGTCGGCCGCGGCCGCGTTCGCCTTCACCTGTTCCGGCGAGGTCGCCCCGGCGATCACCGACGCGCAGCCCGGCTGGGCCGCCAGGCCGCCGATGGCCACGTCCAGCAGGCTCACCCCCTGCTCGGCGGCCCACCGGGCGAGTGCCTCCACCCGGTCCAGCTTGGGCTCGGTGATGTAGCCCTCCCGGCTGGCCAGCCTGCTGCCCGGTGGCGGGGCCTGGCCACGCCGGACCTTCCCGGTGAGCAGCCCGTTGGCGAGCGGATAGTACGGCAGCACCCCCAGGCCGAACGCCCGGGCGGCGGGGACCACCTCGGCCTCGGCCTGACGTTCGAGCAGCGACCAGTGATTCTGTGCCGAGATGAACGCCTCCGTCCCGGTCTCCCGGGCCAGGTGCGCGGCGTCGGCAATCTGCCAGCCGGAGAAGTTGGAGTGCCCGAGGTAGCGGACCTTGCCCTCGGTGACCAGCTCACTCAGCGCGTGCAGGGTCTCGCCGACGGGCGTGACGGGGTCGGGGGTGTGCAGCTGGTACAGGTCGAGGTAGTCGGTGCGGAGCCGGCGCAGCGACTGCTCCACGGCCCGGCGAATGTAGGCCCGGCCGCCCCTGGCGCCGGCGGCGGGGCCGTAGCCCATGTCCACCCGCCCATTGCCGAACTTCGTGGCCAGCACGATCTGGTCGCGCCGGGCGCCGAGTACCGCACCGAGCATCTCCTCGGAGCCGCCGCCGCCGTAGATGTCGGCGGTGTCGAACAGCGTGATGCCCGCGTCGATCGCCGCGTCCACCACGGCCCGGGTCTGCTGCACGTCCAGCCGGCTGCCGAAGTTGTTGCAGCCCAGGCCGGCCACCGAGACGAGCAGCCCGCTGTCACCCAAGGACCTAAACCGCATGACCCTGCTTTCAGAGCGTCGACGCATTCTGGCCAGTACTCAGGTTACCGGCCGGTCCCGGTATCGGGGCCGGCCCGGTGCTGCCACAGGGGTGCCAGGCAATGGCTCAGGCGATACAGTGGGCGGGTCAGCAAAAAGGCGACACCCCGCGCATTTCTCCCCGCAAAGAAGCAAGGCAGGCTGCGGTAATGCCGAAGCCCACCCGGACGGCTCCTGTGGCCCACGGGTGCGCCGCCCGGACACCGCTCCCGGAGAGGAAGTGGGTTGATGGCAGATGCGGTGGGTGGCCCGACAGTCTTGCGCCTGCTTCTCGGCGCTCAGCTGCGCCGCCTGCGCGAGTCCCGGGGAATAAGCGCCCAGGAAGCCGCGCGGGCCATCCGCGGCTCGGAATCTAAGATCAGCCGCATAGAACTCGGGCGGAATGCGGTCCGCGAGATCGACATAGCCGACCTGCTGACGCTGTATGGGATAACCGACAAGACCGAGCGGGAGCAAATGCTGCTGCTGGCCAGCCGGGCGAACCAGCCGGGCTGGTGGCACCAGTATCACGACGTCCTGCCCGCGTGGTTCCAGGCCTACATCGGGCTGGAGGAGTCGGCTCATTCGATCCGCACCTACGACGCGCAGTTCGTGCCGGACCTGCTGCGGACCGAGGACTACGCGGCTGCGGTCCTGGCCCTGGATGACTACCCGCTCGACGAGGCGGAACGCCTGGTCGTCCTGCTCAAGGAGCGCCAGCGCCGGTTTGCGGCGGGCGGCATCCGGCTCTGGGCCATCATCGACGAGGTGGCGCTGCGCCGCCCCCTGGGCGGCCTCGGGGTCCACCGCGGCCAGCTGGAATACCTCCGCGACGCGTGCCGCCAGCCCTCCCTGACCCTGCAGGTGACCCCGTTTCCCGTGGTCAGCTACGCGGCGTCGGGCTCGTTCAGCATCCTGCGCTTCGCCGATGCCGACATGCCGGACATGGTGTACGCGGAGCAGCTGACCAGCGCCACGTACATCGACAAGCGGGCCGAGGTGGAGCGCTACCTGCTGGCCATGGAGCGGCTCAGCATCGTCAGTGCTCCCCCGTCCGACTCCGCCCAGCTCATCAGCAGCATCCTGGCGCAGACGTCATGAGCGGAAGCGGAGTGGCCCTCCTCCCAGCCTTATCTGGCCAGGAGAAGGGCCACTCCGGTTACCACACCCCCCCGGGTACGGAAGGCTCCAGAGGTCCGCTCGCGAGCGGATCTCGCAGGTCCGCTCGCTAGCGGACCGGCAGGTCGAACTCGCCGTTGCGCACGCCGGCCAGGAAGGCCGTCCACTCGCGGCGGTTGAAGACGTGCGGAGCCTTGCTCACGTCCTTGGAATCGCGCAGCGCCACCAGGCCATTAGGCAGGTGCGCCACTTCCACGCAGCCCGTCACGCTTGAGGCGCTGCTCTTGAACCACGTGGCATTAGTGAATTCGGGGCTCATCCCGTCTGTCCCTTCTTTGCAGGTAGGAGCATTCATCCTCAGGTGATGTCGCCGATCTTTCTCTCGATGAATTTCGCTGTATCGGCTGGCGACAACGCTGCTGCCCGGAGCAGGTCGAAGACCTCCGCGCAGAAGCGCACCTCGGCATCTCTTTCCAGGTAAGCGTGGCCCGCGACGCCTTCCGTGTAGACCACATCCTGATCACCGCGCTCAGGAAACTCCAGTATGCAGAACGGCCCGTTCAGGGCCGGGTGCACGCCGCTGGACAGCGGCAGCACCTGCAGCGTCACATTCGGCTGCTGGCCCGCCTCGAGCAGCCGGGTCAACTGCTCACGCATGACCTCCGGGCCACCGATCGCCCTGGAGATGACCGGCTCGTCGAGGATGCACCACAGCCGCAGCGGATCTGATCCAGCCAGCACCCGCTGCCGGGCCATCCGCAATTCCACCGCACGGTCGATCTGCCCGGGGTCCTGCGACCGGCGGACCGAGTTCATGACCGTGCGGGCGTAGCTCTCGGTCTGCAGCAGGCCGTGCACCACCTGGTCCTCGAACACCCGCAACGCCGCCGCCTCGGCCTCGAGGCCAACGTAGACGTCGAACCCGGTCGGGAGCACGTCGTCGTAGACGGCCCACCATCCCTTGCGGTGGCCTTCCCGGGCCATCTCGATGAGGACCTGCCGCTGGCCCTGGTCGACGACGCCGTACATCTCGAACATCGTCGTCAGGTAGGCGGTCCGGGTGGGCGCCTTGCCCGTCTCGATGCGGGAGAGCGTCGACGCAGCCAGGCCCAGCTGATCCGCGGCCTCTTCGAGCTTGAACGAGTGCGCCTCGCGCAAACGCCTTAACTCAGAGCCGAGCCGCCGCCGCCGCACGGTGGGACCGATCGCCACGGGCATCTCGCCTCCTCGAAGGCAGGACCGACATCATCCCGTCCCAGGTCAAGGGCAGGATGGACTGAGCTCTTCCGGTACATCAAGTAACGATACCGGACTTGCGAAAGGGATGAGATCTCATCTGAAATTTCGTCTCCCATATTTGTGCTACGCACTTGCGTGAGATGCAGGCCCACTCCATCATGGATCTAACACGCCGTATCTGACCGGCTACCATCGCGGACCCAGGGACGGCGGGGCGCCAGGTTTTCCGGCGGCCCGCTGGACGCGTCAGGGGGGGAACGCGCGGCCCGGGTTAGGAGCGCACCAGGGATGGGAGCCACCACTTCCCCGGCCGCCGGGAGCATACGCACCGGCGACCGGCGGACGGCTGCTACCGGCACATCGCAGGCAACCACGCCGACGGCCTCCGTGCCGGTCATCGTAGGCAGCCTGACCATCGCGGGCCGGACTAAGAACGTCGCGGAGGCGCGTGCGTTCCTGGGCCGGACCCTCGGCGTTACGCACCCATGCGCCGACGAGGCCGTTTTACTGTGCTCCGAGCTCGTCACCAACGCGGTGCTGCACAGCGAGTCGGGCCAGCCCGGCGGGACGGTCACCGTGGTCGTGCTCGCCTTCCCCGACGCGGTCCGGGTGGAAGTCGTGGACAACGGCTCGGTGCGCAGCACCCCGGTGGTCAAGTCCGAGGTGTTCGAACCTGACGGGCACGGCCTGTTCCTGGTCGAGCAGCTCGCCGACAACTGGGGCTACACCCGCGACACGGTCGGTACCACGGTCTGGTTCCGGCTGACCTGCTGACCCGCATCGCTACAGCGGTCGGAGAGCTACCGGCCGCCCTCCCCAGAAGCGCTCCATGCGCGGCCCCCGGGGGGAGGGCGGCCGGTTCACGTCGACCAGCAGCGCCCGCTCAGCCACATGCGCTCCATGCGCGGCCCCGGGGGGAGGGCGGCCGGTTCACGTCCTGCTACCCCCCGCGCTGCGCTCCGCGCGGCCACCGCGGCGCGACCCGCCACCTCGCCCCGCGCCCGCGCGCCGTTCGCGCAGCCGCAGCGACAGGCGGATCGGGCTGCCCTCGAAGCCGAACTCCTCGCGCAGCCGGCGCTCGAGGAAACGACGGTAGCCCGCTTCCAGGAATCCCGTGGTGAACAGCACGAAGTGTGGCGGCCGGATGCCCGCCTGAGTCGCGAACATGATCCGCGGCTGCCGGCCGGCCCGGGACGGCGGCGGGGTGGCCGCGGTCACCTCGTTCACCCACGCGTTCAGCCGCCCGGTGGGCACCCGCAGCTCCCAGCTGTCCAGGGCCAGCTCGATCGCGGGGACCAGCCGGTCCACGTGCCGCCCGGTGACCGCGGAGATGTTGACCCGCGGCGCCCAGCGCGCCGTGTGCAACTGCCGGTCGATTTCCCGGTCCAGCTGCTCCCGCCGGTCCTCATCCACCAGGTCCCACTTGTTGTAGGCGATGACCAGGGCCCGGCCGGCGTCGATCACCATCGAGATGATCCGCAGGTCCTGCTCGGTGAGCGGCTCGCTCGCGTCCACCAGGACCACGGCGACCTCGGCCCGCTCCAGCGCCCCCGCGGTGCGCAGCGCCGCGTAGAAGTCCGCGCCCTGGTTCTGATTGGCCCGGCGCCGGATCCCTGCGGTGTCTACGAACCGCCACGTGATGCCGCCCAGCTCGATCAGCTCATCGACCGGGTCACGGGTGGTGCCGGCCACCTCGTCCACCAGTACCCGGGTCTGCCCGGCGAGCTTGTTCAGCAGGCTGGACTTGCCCACGTTCGGCCGGCCGATGAGCGCCACCCGGCGCGGCCCGCCGGACTCGCCGAATTTCTCGCTCGGAGTGTCCGGCAGCGCTTCGAGGATCGCGTCCAGCAGGTCACCACTCCCCCGCCCGTGCAGCGCGCTTACCGGCTGAGGTTCGCCCAGGCCGAGCGACCACAGCGCCGTCGCGGCCGGTTCCGCAATGGCGTCGTCCACCTTGTTGGCCGCAACGACAACCGGTTTGCCCGCCCGCCGCAGCACCGCGGCGACGGCATCGTCGGCGTCGGTGACGCCGACCACCGCGTCCAGCACGAACAGCACCGCGTCGGCGGCCTCCACGGCCACCCGGGCCTGCGCCGTGACCTGCTCGGCCAGCTCGCGCCGGTTCTGGCCCTCCTCGGCCCCCGGGAACGGTTCCCAGCCGCCGGTGTCCACCACCGTGAACGCGCGGCCCCGCCAGGTGGCGTCGTAGGTAACCCGGTCCCGGGTGACCCCGGGAACATCCTGGACCACCGCCTGCCTGCTGCCCAGGATGCGGTTGACCAGGGTGGACTTGCCGACGTTGGGCCGCCCGACCACCGCGAGCACCGGGACCCGGACATCAGCCGCGTCGTCACCGGCCTCCCCGGGGTCGCTGACGCCGTCCCAGTGGTCCCCGCCACCGTCCAGCGTGGGCCCGGTCATCGCGACCACGCCGCATCGGCCCGCTGGCGGGCCAGGCTCACGATCACGCCGATGACCTCATCCAGGTTCAGGGCGGTGGAATCGATCAGCACGGCGTCCCGGGCCTTGGCCATCTGGGCCGCGTCGGCCTGGTCTCGCCGCTGCTGCTCGGCCTGGGTCAGGGCCACGGTGGCCGAGGGGTCCGCGGCCAGGTCCGCGCTGCGCCGTGCGGCGCGGATGCTCTCGCTCGCCGTCAGGTACACCTTGACCGGGGCGTCCGGGGCGACGACGGTGCCGATGTCCCGGCCCTCGGCCACGATGCCGGCGCCGGCGGCGCAGGTCCGGGCGATGATGTCCTGCTGCATGGCGACCAGGCGGGTGCGCACCTCGGGGACCGAGGCGACCGCACTGACCGCGTTGGACACCTGCCGGGTCCGGATCTGGGCGGTCACGTCGGTGCCGTCCACGCCTATGGCGGGGCTGCCGGGGTCGATGCTCACCTCGATGACCGGCTGCCCGGCCTGGGCGGCCACCGCCTCGGCGCTGCCCACCGGCACGCCATGGTGCAGCATCCACCAGGTCAGGGCGCGGTACATGGCCCCGGTATCCAGGTAGCGCAGGCCCAGGCCATGTGCGACGCCGCGGGCAGCACTGGATTTGCCGGACCCCGCAGGGCCGTCCACGGCAATGATGAGACAGTCGGTCACGAGGGCGATGCTACCGGCGTACGGGCCATCCATTAGCCGCGAGTGCCTCGGTCAGCCGCCCGACAGCCTCCGGGTGGACCGTCAGTTCGGCCACGCCCACCGGCAGGCCGGGGGAATGCTCGATGGCGATGTCCTCGATGTTGACCCCGGCCGCACCCGCCGCCTGGAACAGCCGGGCCAGTTCGCCGGGCCGGTCGGGGATCACGACCTGGACGGCCGCCTCGGCCCGGGCCGGGCCGCCCCGCTTGCCCGGGATCCGGGCCACCCCGGCGCCGCCCTGCTCCAGCAGGGCGGCCAGGACCTTCAGGTCCGGCCCGCCCGGCCCGCCCGGGCCAGCGGCCTGGGCGGTGTCCGCCAGGGCCTCGGCCACCGCCGCCAGGTCGGCCGCCACCGCGGCGAGCACGTCCGCGACCGGGGCCGCGTTGGCCGCCAGGATCTGGGTCCACAGCCCGGTATCGCCGGCCGCGATCCGGGTCACGTCGCGCAGGCCCTGGCCCGCCAGGAAGAGCGCACCGTCGCTGGCGTCGGCCAGCCGCGCCGCCATGGCCGCGGACAGCACGTGCGGCGCGTGCGACACCAGGGCCACCCACCGGTCATGCTCGGCCGCGCTGACCTGGACTGGCTCAGCGCCGCAGATCCGGGCCAGGGCCTCGATCATGGCGAGACCTTCGGCCGGGGCCGGCGGATCGGGGCAGATCACCCAGGGACGGCCGAGGAACAGGTCCGCGCGCGCCGCGGCCGGCCCGGACCGCTCCCGCCCGGACAGCGGGTGCCCGGGCACGAACGAGGCCATGTCGCAGCCGGCCGCCCGGGCCTGCCTGACCGGCAGCGACTTCACGCTGGCCACGTCGGTGTACCAGCGGGCCAGCCCGGCCGCCTGGGCGCGGGCCAGGGTAGGCGCCACCGCTTGCGGCGGCACGGCCAGCACGGCCACGTCGGCGGGCCCCCCGGGCGGCGGTCCTTCGGGCACTACACCGGGAAGTACCGTGCCCGCCCCGATGTCGGCGGCCAGCCGGGCCGAGGCCGGATCGGAGTCAGCGAGCCAGACGGTCACGCCCCGGGGCCGCAACGCGAGCGCCACCGAGGTCCCGATCAGTCCGGTCCCGACGACGATGACACTGGCCGGTGAGGTCCTGGCCGGTGAGGTCACTGTGCTGATCTCACTGTGCTGATCTCACTGGGCGATGTCCAGCCGCAGCGCCGCAGCGCCGCGCAGGTAGACGTGCTGCATGGCCGAGCGCGGCTTGCCGGTCTCGATGTGCATGAGCAGCCGTACCACGCGGGGCAGTGCGTGCGGCACCGCGATCTCCGTGCCGCACAGCAGGGGCACGCCCTGAAAGCCGATCTTCCGGGCGGCCAGGGCCGGGAACTCGGCGGTCAGATCGGGGGTGGCCGTGAACACCACGCTGATCACGTCGTCGGTGTCCAGGCTGTTGCGCGCCATGACCTCGGCCACGAGCTCGGTCGTACCCTCGAGGATCGCCTCCCGCTCGTTCGCGTCCACCTGGACCGCGCCGCGGATCGCCCTGACCGCCACCAGCCTGCTCCTTCACGCCGTCAGGTCCGAGGACTTCCTCCCTGGCCCGCTGCTACCCGCCAGGTTACAGACCGACGGCCGCGTACAGCTCACCTATCTCACGGGTGGTGAGCGGGCGGGTCGTCCCGGGGCGCTGCGACCCGAGCGCGATGGGCCCGACATGGGTGCGGACCAGCCGGCTGACCGGATGGCCGACCTCGGCCAGCATCCGCCGCACGATGTGCTTGCGCCCCTCGTGCAGGGTGAGCTCCACCAGAGCCCGGGACCCGGCCTGCTCGACCACCCGGAACTTGTCCGCGCTCGCCACCCCGTCCTCGAGTTCGACGCCGGACAGCAGCCGCCGGCCGACGTCGCGGGGCAGCGGGCCGGGCACGTCGGCCAGGTAGGTCTTGAGCACCCCGTAGCTGGGGTGGGCCAGCCGGTGGGCCAGTTCGCCGTCGTTCATGAGCAGCATCAGGCCCTCGGTGTCATAGTCGAGCCGGCCCACGTGGTACAGCCGCTCCGGGTAATCGCCCAGGAAGTCGGCGATCGTCGGCCGTCCCCGGTCATCGGACATGGTCGTGAGGACGCCCGCGGGCTTGTTCAGCGCGAGGTAGACCAGGTCCTGGCGGGATGGGATGCGCATCCCGTCCACCCGGATGATCTGATGCTGCGGATCGACCCGGGCGCCGTACCGGCGCACGATCTCCCCGTCGACCTCGACCCGGCCCTCACCGATCAGCTCCTCGCAGTGCCGGCGGCTGCCCACGCCCGCCGCGGCGAGCACCTTCTGCAGCCGCACGCCGCCCGGCACATCGATCAGGCTGTCGCGATCATCGTCCCCCTCACCATGCAGATCATCGTCGGCGAGGGGAGGCGCGCCGGAGGCGTGTCCTCGCCGAGCCGGCGACTCGCGGGGGGCTTCGGGGGGTCGCCCCCCCGGGCCAGCAGAGCCTCGCCGAGCCGGCGACTCGCGGGGGCCGGGGGTTCCGGGGGGAGTCCCCCGGGAAGGCGGAGTGGGGGGTCGCCCCCCCGGGCCAGCAGAGCCTCCCCGAGTCCGCGACTCACGGGGGGTTCCGGGGGGTCGCCCCCCCGGGCCAACACCTTCAGGCCCCCTGGTGCTCATCAACCGCATCCTCAACGTCCTCGACATGCTCCGGCAGGAAGGGGGCGAGATCCGGGAGTTCCTCCAGGCTGGCCAGGCCGAGCCGCTCCAGGAAATACCCGGTCGTCCGGTAGAGAATAGCCCCCGTCTCACTCTCGGTACCGGCCTCTTCGACCAGCCCCCGGAGCGTTAGCGTGCGCAGCACGCTGTCGCAGTTGACGCCGCGGACCGCAGACACCCGGGCCCGGTTCACCGGCTGCCGGTACGCCACCACGGCCAGCGTCTCCAGGGCGGCCTGGGTCAGCCGCACCTCCTGCCCGTCCCGGACGAATCGCTCGACCACGGGCGCGCACTCGGCCCGGGTGTAGAAGCGCCAGCCGCCCGCTACCTCGCGCAGGTCGAAGCCGCGCTGCTCGGCGTCGTAGGACGCGGCCAGATCACGCAGGGCCGCCGCCACCTCGCCACGCGGGCGTTCCAGGACCTGCGCGATGACGACCTCGGCCACCGGCTCATCCACCACCAGCAGGATCGCCTCCAGGCTGGCCCGCAACCCGGGGCCGCCAGGTCCATCGACGAGGTCGGCGTCGCCGTCCGCCGGGTCAGGCCGCGCTCCATCGGGGCCACTCTCACCGCTGGCCGCGTCAGGCCCGCTGTCCAGGGAGGCCGCACTGCCGCTCCCGGGGATCGCTCCGCTATCCGCAGGGGCGGCCGCGTCGTCGGCGTCACCGGCCGGGCTTACCCGGTCCTCCATGCTCACCCGTATTCCTCCTCGGCATCGGCGGCCACCACGGCCTCCGGGGACGGCCCGGTCTGATCGTCCGGGCCGGGCTCGGCCACCCAGGTCACATACAGCTCACCGAGCGGGGCCACCTGATCGAAGGAGACGCTACCTTCCCGGTACAGCTCGAGCAGCGCCAGGAAGCGGGCCACGACCTCGTAGGTCCCCGAGCAGTCCGCGGACAGGCGGCGGAACGTCGCCCGGCCGAGCCGGCGGAGCCGGGACGCCATGATGTCGGCCTGCTCGCGGACGGTGGTCATCGGCGAGTGCAAGTGCTCGGTGGATACCTCGGGTACCGGGCGGGGCGCCAGGGCCCGCGCGGCGATCGCGGCGAATTCCGCCGCTCCCAGGCCCAGCAGGACTTCGGGGAGCAGCTCAGCGAACTGCGGTTCCATCGGCACCCGCCGGGCGAACCGGCGGCCCTGGACCGTCATCCGGCCCGCGAACACCGCCGCGACCTCCTTGTAGGCGCGGTACTGCAGGAGCCGGGCGAATAGCAGGTCCCTGGCCTCCAGCAGGGCGAGGTCTTCCTCGTCCTCGACCTCGCCGCTGGGCAGAAGCCGCGCGGCCTTCAGGTCGAGCAGGGTCGCGGCCACCAGCAGGAAATAGCTGGCCTGATCCAGATCCCAGCCGTCAGCCAGGGCCCGGTTATAGGCGATGAACTCATCCGTCACCTGGGAGAGAGCGACTTCGGTGATATCGAGCTTGTGCTTGGAGATCAGGCCGAGCAGCAGGTCGAAGGGTCCCTCGAAGACGTCGAGGTGGACCTCGAACCCGCCCGGCTCAGTGCCCGGCGCAGCCTCACTGTGCTCATCACCACTGGGCTCATTACCGCCGGGTTCAGCCGTCACCGTACGCATCACCGGCAGTCCGCCACCTCACGTCATATCTCTCAATCGCCCGGCCAGCAGGCTCGTCTCGCCCTCGGCGTCCAGGTCAGCCAGTAGCACTGCGATGGCTTCCCGGACCAGCCTGCCACGATCCACGGTGATCCCGTAAGCGCGAAGGGCCAGCCGGGCCCGTTCGAGATCAAGAAGTTCACCAGCGGACAGGTAGACCGTGATCTTCTGGGAGTGGGACTCACGCCCGCTGGCCTGACGGCCATCCCCGGTGGACGGGCCTGGCGCGGACGGACCCGGCGTGGCTGGCCGGAGCAGTTCGGCGACGCCCGGCAGGCTTACCCGTCGCGGACGGGACCCGCGCCCCACCCGCCTCCCCGTTCCCGGTTCACTGTGCCCGCTTTAGTGGTGCCCGCGTTACTGATGCTTGCTTCACTGGGCTTGCTGTGACTGGCGCCACCGCTCCAGCACCTCCCGGGCCAGCTCCCGGTAGGAATTCGCCCCGTTGGACGAGGGGTCGAAGCTGGTGATCGGCTCACCGGCCACGGTCGCGTCGGGGAACCGCACGGTGCGGTTGATCACCGTGTGGAACACCTTGTCCCCGAATCCCTTGACCACTTCGGCGAGGACCTCGCGGGAATGCAGCGTCCGGGAGTCGTACATGGTGGCCAGCAGCCCGTCGATGCCGAGCCGCGGGTTGAGCCGGCTCGACACCTTGTCGATGGTCTCCAGCAGCAGGGCCACCCCGCGCATGGCGAAGTACTCGCACTCCAGCGGGACCAGCACCCCGGCCGCGCAGGCCAGCGCGTTCACGGTGAGCAGGCCGAGCGAGGGCTGGCAGTCGATGAGAACGACGTCGTACTCGGGCAGCAGAGGCTCCAGCACTCCGCCGAGCACGAACTCCCGGCCGACCTCGTGTACCAGCTGGACCTCAGCCCCGGACAGGTCGATGTTGCTGGGCAGCAGGTCCATGCCGTGCATGCCGGTCTTGAACACCACGTCGGCCGCTGGCAGCCTGCGCTCCATCAGCAGGTTGTAAATCGTGTACTCGAGCTCATGCGGCTGGATGCCCAGGCCTACGGACAGCGCACCCTGCGGGTCGAAGTCCACCAGCAGCACGCGGCGCCCGTTCTCGGCGAGCGCGGCGCCCAGGTTGATGGTGGTGGTGGTCTTACCCACCCCGCCCTTCTGGTTGCAGACCGCGACGATGCGCGCAGGGCCGTGGCTGAGCAGAGGTTCCGGATCCGGGAAGGCCGGTATGGGCCGGCCCGTGGGCCCGATAGAACCTGGCTGAGCCGCCACCAAGTGCGCCCCTGCTACCATCTGCTGCACCTCCCCGGCGGATGGGTTAAAACCTCCGCTGGAACCGGGACTCTAGGCCCTGCCCTGCCCGCCGGCAAGCCGACTCACCGGATGGGTGCCATATCGGCCGGTAAGAAGACCGCGCTAGCCGAGGGCGCGGGGGTGGGCGGCTGAATACACCTCGCGGAGCTTGTCCACGGTCACCATGGTGTAGATCTGCGTGGTGGTCACCGAAGCGTGCCCGAGCAGTTCCTGGACCACCCGCACGTCCGCCCCGCCGTCGAGCAGGTGCGTGGCGTAGGAGTGCCGCAGCGTATGCGGGGAGACCCCGCCCAGGCCAGCCCGGTCTGCGGCGGCCTTAAGCACCCCCCAGGCGCCTTGCCGGGTGAGCCGCCCGCCCCGGGCGTTCAGGAACACGGCCGGGCTGGCGGACGCCCGGCGGGCCGCGGCGGCCAGCGTCGGCCGGGCCCGGACGAGATAGGCCTCCAGCGCCTCACGGGCGTACCGGCCGACCGGCACGACCCGGTCCTTGCCTCCCTTGCCGGCCAGCCGGACGGTGGCGGGCGGCGCCTGCGGTCCGGCCAGCACCGGTCCGGCCAGCACCGGGTCATCCAGCACCTGCCCCGCCAGGCCCGGCTCCGCAGGGCCCGCGCTGGCCCGGTCCGCACTGGACCGGCCCGCGCTGGCCCGGCCGGCACTGGCCGGGGCAGCACTGGCCGCCACGGCGAGGAAGCCCAGGTCGTCGACGTCGAGCGCGACCGCCTCGGAAATCCTGGCCCCCGTCCCGTACAGCAACTCGAGCAGGGCCCGGTCACGCAGCGGGCGCAGCGCATCGCCGTCCGCATCGCCGCCCACGCCACCACCCGCGGCGGCGATCAGCCGCTCCACCTCCGGCACTCCGATCGCGCGGGGCAGCTTCCGCGGGCTGACGGGCGGGTGCACCAGGCTGGCCGGGTCGGAGCTGGCCAGCCCTTCGGCAGCCGCGAACGCGTGCAGCCCGCGGACCGCCACCACGGCCCGGCCCGCCGAGCTGGCCGCGAGCGGCGAATGGTCGTCATCGCCTTCGCGCAGCCCGGCCAGGAACGCCGCCACATCGTCCGTGGTGACGTCGCCGATCACCGTCCGGCCGCGTGCGGCCAGCGTCGCCTCGTAGCGGAGCAGGTCACGCCGGTACGCCGCCAGCGTGTGCACGGCCAGGCCGCGCTCCACCGTGAGGTGATCGAGATAGCGCCGGACCGCGCCCGTGACCGTGACCGGCCCGTTCGTCGTCAGCTGAGCACCTCGGTGAGCGGCAGGGACGGCAGCCCGTGCGCGTCCGCTACCGGCTGGCAGGTCAGGCTGCCCTCGTGGGTGTGCAGTCCGAGCGCCAGCGCGGGGTCGGCGCGCAGCGCGTCGCGCCAGCCCAGGTTGGCCAGCTCCACCACGAAGGGCAGGGTGACGTTGGTCAGCGCGTAGGTAGAGGTGTGCGGCACGGCCCCGGGCATGTTGGCTACGCAGTAGAACAGCGAGTCGTGCACCCGGTAGGTGGGATCGGCGTGCGTGGTCGGGCGCGAGCCAGCGAAACAGCCACCCTGGTCGATGGCGATGTCCACCAGCACCGAGCCGGGCTTCATCCGGGACACCAGGTCGTCGGAGATCAGCTCGGGAGCCTTCGCGCCCGGCACCAGCACCGCGCCGATGACCAGGTCGGCGTCGATCACTGCCCGCTCGACCTCGTAGGCGTTGGACGCGACGGTCTGGCAGTGCCCCTGGTAGATCGCGTCGGCCGAGCGCAGCCGGGCCACGTTCTTGTCCAGCAGCAGGACCTCGGCCTGCATGCCCACCGCGATGGCGGCCGCGTTCATGCCCGAGACGCCCGCGCCGAGGACCACCACCTTGGCCGCGTAGACGCCGGACACCCCGCCCATGAGCACGCCCCGGCCGCCCCCGTCACGCTGCAGGTGATGCGCGCCGACCTGGGGGGCCATCCGGCCCGCCACCTCCGACATGGGGGCCAGCAGCGGCAGCGACTTGTCCGCCAGCTGGACGGTCTCGTAGGCGATCGCGGTGATACCCGAGTCGAGCAGTGCGTCGGTGCACGGCCGCGAGGCCGCGAGGTGCAGGTAGGTGAACAGCACCTGGTCCTTGCGCATCCGGTGGTATTCCTCGGCCACCGGCTCCTTGACCTTGAGGATCAGGTCCCCGGTCTGCCAGACGTCGTCCGCGGTGGGCAGGATGACCGCGCCCGCGGTGACGAAGTCCTCGTCCGGGATGGAGGACCCCGTTCCCGCGTCACGCTCGATGAATACCTCGTGGCCGCTGCGGGTCAGCTCATGAACGCCGGCTGGGGTGATGGCCACCCGGTACTCATGGTTCTTGACCTCTTTGGGAACGCCTACCTTCATGGCTGAAAGCCCTCTCTTCGTAACTCCGCATCCGGCCCCATTGCCGGGTGCGGCCAGCCTGACGGACTGATCGCCCTGGCGGTTCCCAGTGTCCTGGCGGACCCAGGGTCCTGGGTGGACTCGCCACCGATCAGCCGTCACCCGCGTCCGCGGGCCGCAGGCCGGTGAAGCCGCTGCTCCGAGCGGCATACGCGGACAAGATACCCACCGCAGTAGAACCATTGTGCAGGTCGCCGGCCATGAACCGGTCCAGCGCCTCGTCCAGGCCGGCCCAGCGGATCTGCAGCTGGGTCTCCTCGTGCCGGGGCACGAAGTCGCGCTGCGCCGCCGGGACCTCCACCAGGCCACGGGCCAGGAAGACGCGGATCCACTCAGTGCTGATACCCGGGGAGGAGTAGAAGTCGACCAGGATCCGCCAGTCGCGGGCCCGGTATCCCGTCTCCTCCAGCAGTTCCCGCTCGGCAGTGGCCCGCAGGGGCTCCCCGCGGACGTCCCGCAGGCCCGCCGGCAGTTCCCAGAGCACGTGGGCCACCGGGTGCCGGTACTGGCGGATCATCAGCACCTGACCCGCCTCGTCCAGGGCGACGATCACCACCGCGCCCGGATGCTCCACCACCTGCCGGTCCGCCACCTCGTGATCGGGCATCTGCACCCGGTCGCTGCGCAGCGTCACGATCGGCCCGCGGGCCTGGACCACCGAGGAGAGCACCGGCCAGCTTTCTGGTATGTCACTCAGGGGAGCCGGGTCCTCCGGCCCTGGCTGGGGCAGCGAGGCTTCCTCGCAGGTCATGCGCTGGCCGCGGCCGGATGGCCGAGAGCCGCGCCGCCGCGGCTAAGCGACTTGGCCCGCTCCCGCGCCGCGGCGACCAGCCCGGCGAAGAGAGGATGGGCCCGGGTGGGCCGGGACAGGAACTCGGGATGCGCCTGGGTGGCCACGAAGAACGGGTGAACCTCCCGGGACAGCTCGACGAACTCGACGAGACGCCCATCGGGCGACAAGCCGGAGCCGATCAGCCCGGCCTGTTCCAGGACGGGGCGGTAGGCGTTGTTGACCTCGTAACGGTGCCGGTGCCGCTCTTCCACCATGTCGGTCCCGTACAGCTCATGCACCAGGGAACCCTGGGCGAGCACGGCGGGGAACAGCCCCAACCGCATGGTGCCGCCCATGTCGCGCTCGCCCGCGACCACATCCTGCTGGTCGGCCATGGTCGCGATGACTGGATCCGGGGTGTCCGGGTCGAACTCGGAGCTGTTCGCGCCGGGCAGCCCGGCCACGTCCCGGGCGACCTCGATGGCGGCGCACTGCAGCCCGAGGCACAGGCCCAGCAACGGGATGCCGTTCTCGCGGGCGTAGCGGATGGCCCCGAGCTTCCCCTCGATACCCCGTACCCCGAAGCCGCCCGGCACGAGGACCCCGTCCACGTCCGCGAGCTGGCGGGCCGCGCCCTCGGGTGTCTGGCAGTCGTCGCTGGTCACCCACCGGATGTTCACCCGGGCGTCGTTAGCGAAGCCGCCGGCCCGCAGCGCCTCGGCGGGCGACAGGTAGGCGTCGGGCAGGTCAACGTACTTGCCGACCAGGGCGATCGTGACGCTGTGGGCCGGCCGGTGCACCCGGCGCAGCAGATCGTCCCAGTCGCTCCAGTCCACATCCCGGAACGGCAGGCCGAGCCGCCGCACCACGTAGGCGTCGAGTCCCTCGGTGTGCAGGACCTTCGGGATGTCGTAGATGGACGGGGCGTCGACCGCGGAGACCACGGCCTCCTCGTCCACGTCACACATGAGGCTGATCTTCCGCTTGAGCCCGTCACTGATGGGCCGGTCGCTGCGGCACACGATCGCGTCGGGCTGGATGCCGATGCTGCGCAGAGCGGCCACGGAATGCTGGGTGGGCTTGGTCTTCAGCTCACCGGACGGGCCGATGTAAGGCAGCAGCGACACGTGCAGGAAGAAGCAGCGGTCGCGGCCGATCTCGTGCCTGATCTGCCGGATGGCTTCCAGGAACGGCTGCGACTCGATGTCGCCGACGGTGCCGCCCACCTCGGTGATGACCACGTCGATGCCCGGGCCGCCCATATCGATGATGCGGGCCTTGATCTCGTTGGTGATGTGCGGGATGACCTGAACGGTGTCGCCCAGGTAGTCGCCGCGCCGCTCCTTGGCGATCACGCTGGAGTAGATCTGCCCCGTGGTGACGTTGGCCGAGCCACGCAGCCGCGTGTCCAGGAACCGCTCGTAGTGCCCGACGTCCAGGTCGGTCTCGGTCCCGTCGTCGGTGACGAACACCTCACCGTGCTGGAACGGGTTCATGGTGCCGGGATCGACGTTCAGGTAGGGGTCAAGCTTCTGCATCGTTACGTTCAGGCCCCGAAGCTTGAGCAGCCGTCCCAGGCTGGAGGCGGTCAGCCCCTTGCCCAGACTTGAGGCAACTCCCCCGGTGACGAAGAGATGGCGTGTCACAGATTGCCGTGATGCATGCGGTGCCGCAGCCAACAGAAGGCTCCCGTGGTCGGTGTTAGCGGGAATCCCGCCGGTCCACGGACCATCAGGATATCAGCCCTCGTATACCGCCTGACGGCCAGACACGCAAGGGACCCCCGCGGCCCTGCCCAACTTCAAGGTAGGCAAGCCTTAGCGTAGAGGCTTCACGCCATGCAGGCCTTAACCTGGAGCCTCCAAGCTAGATAACCTCCACCGTAGAGGAATCACGGCCGCTCAGCACGCCGTCGAGGTGCTCGGCTCACCGTCCTTGCGCTGCGGCAGGCCACCGCGCTGGCCGGCGTCACCGTCCTCGCCCGCTTCGCCGAACCGGGCCAGGAGAACCGCGCAGGTCACGGCCAGCACGAACGCCACTATGGCGAGAAGGGTCAGCCCCGGCCGGGTGTGGTCACCGAGGAAGAGGATCCCGATGAGGGCCGGCGGCGCGGTCTCGGCCAGGACGACCGCGGCCGTAGCCACCGTGACGCTGCCGCTGTCCAGCGCGGTGGCGTAGAGCATGAAGGACACCACGCCCGCGGCCACGAGGGCGTACGTGGCCGGGTCGCGGAGCAGCTCCGGCAGGGAGTACCCGGGCAGCACCCGCGCGGCCACGGCGACCACGCCGTAGCCCAGCCCTGCGATGGCGCCCAGCGCGGGCGTGCGGGCGGGGACGGCGAGCCGGGAGGCCAGCAGCCCGGCCCCGGCCACGCCCACCACGGCCAGGAGAAGCGCCAGCTTGAATGGCTCGCTGACCCCGCGCGCGCCCTCCGCCCCGGCCGACGTGCCCAGCAGGCCCACCCCCACCACGACACCCGCTACGGCCAGCCATTCCCGCCAGGCGAGTTGCACGTCGATCAGCCAGGCCGCCAGCACCGCGGTCACGGCCAGGCTGCCGGCCACCATGGCCTGGACGGCGAACACCGGCAGCCGCCGCAGCGCCACCAGCTGGGCCAGGAAGCCGATCAGGTCCAGGCCGAGGCTGGCCACGAACCGCCACTGATGCAGCATCCGGACGATCAGGCCGGGATCCACGCTGCCAAGCGCCGTGCCAGGCACCCCGCCGCCGGGGGTCCGGCGGCTCGCTGCGCGCACCGCCACGGCCTGCATGACCGAGGCGATCCCGTAGCACAGGGCGGCCACGACCCCGGCCACCAGGCTGACCAACACGATTACGACATTACGCGGGGAGTCCGCCGGGTGCGATGCCGCGCCGGGCCAGGTCGGCGCGGGCGGCGGCAGCATCGGTGAACTGGAAGCTCACCATGCCCAGCGCCCCGGCCGCGGCCACGTTGGCGGGCCGGTCATCGAAGAAGATGACGTCCGCGGGTTCCGCGCCCAGCACCGCGAGCGTGGCCTGGAAGCACTCCGGATCCGGCTTGGCTGACTTGAGCGCGCAGCTGAACACCAGATGCTCGAAGTATCCGGCCACCGGCAAGGCCTGCACGGCCTCGGCCACATCGGCGGGCGCGTTGGACAACAGCGCGAGCCGGTGGCCGGCCGCGGCCAGGCCGGTGATCAGGTCCACGGTAGCGGGCCGCAGGGTCAGCCAGGACGCGGTGTCCAGCCTGCTCAGCTCGGCGATCTCCGCGTCGGTGTAGGCCCGGCCCAGGTCCGCGGCGACGCTCCGCCAGTACGCGGTGACGTCCAGCGCGGCCCGGTCGTAATCCAGCCGGTATCGCCAGTAGGCCGCGTCGAAGTCCGCGGCCGGCCCGCCGGAGGCGCTGGCCAGCCGGGCCCAGTCGGCCTCGGACTGGGGTTCACAGATCACGCCGCCATAGTCGAATAGCACCCAGGTCATGCTCACCCTTCCGGCTGGTATCAGGCTCTGCGAACCTACCAGCGCGGCGGGTTCCTGCCGCCGGGCCGGTGCCTCAGCTGACCGGGCCGCCGCCGTGCATGACCGGGCGGGTGCCGAGCAGGGCTGCGCCCCCGCTGATGCCCATGGCGTGGGCCAGGACGGTCAAGAAGCCGGGCACGCGGGCCGTCCAGCGCGCCGGGCCCGCACCGGTCACCACGCCGCAGCCATCGGCCCCGGCGGTCACCACCGGGAAGGTCTTAGAGCCCGCGGCGAAGCTGAGCCGGTAGCTGACTCCCCAGCCGGCCGGGCAGCTCATGGGCCCGTGGGGCACGCCGGGCAGCCCGCAGACCATCGCGGCCACCGCGCGCGCCCGGGCCGGGCTGGACACCGTGACCCCGGCCGGGAAGGTGAAGTGGAGGTGGTTCTGGGGCAAGGCGGTGACCCGGCGGACCACCAGCCGGGTCACCGATGCCTGCTTCGAGCACAGGGCCGCGCTGCCCGTCGACATGGGACCGCCCGGGATGATGCCGCCCGGGTGCGCGCTGCTGGGGCGGGCCGACTGAGTTGCACTAGTCGTGGTCGCCACCTGGCTCCCGCAGCCGGCCGCCACGGTCGCGGCACTGGCGGCGGCCGCGATGAGCAGCCCGGCGCGGGTGAGGCGGCGAGAAAGGGTAACGGGCACGCCCATAGTGGTCTCCGTTCCTGCTCATGCCGCCAGGGACCAGGCCGGAAAGCAGTGCGCCCAGGGCACTGAGCGGCGGCCTGGACCGTTCAGTGCCCTGGACTACAAAAACTTCGACGCGCGAGAGGCGCCAGTGGTTCCGTGCGGTTAAAACTCGCCACGATCAGTGGGAGCAAACGCCGACCAGCCCACTGCTACCAGCCCACTGCGACCAGCCCAAGCCGGGCGGATCAGACGCCAGCGGCCTGCATGCCCCGCAGTTCCTGCTTCAGTTCCCTGATCTCGTCCCGGATCCGGGCCGCGACCTCGAACTGCAGCTCCGCCGCGGCCGTGTGCATCTGGTCGGTCAGCTGGGAGATCAGGGCGATCAGATCGCCGCGCGCGGCCCCGCCGCCTTCACCTTCGCCCGCACCGCTGGCCGAGGCCCGCACCCGCGAGGACAGTCCCGGCACCGGGGTCTTGCCCCGGCTCTGCTGCCGCCCGCTCCCGCCGATCAGCTTCTCGGTGTCCGCGTCCTCCCGGACCAGCTGGTCGAGGATGTCCGCGATCCGCTTGCGCAGCGGGGTCGGGTCGATGCCGTGCTCGGTGTTGTAGGCGACCTGCTTGGCCCGCCGCCGGTCGGTCTCGTCGATCGCCCGCCGCATGGACGGGGTGACCGAGTCGGCATACATGTGCACCTGACCGGAGACATTTCGCGCCGCCCGGCCGATGGTCTGGATCAGTGAGGTGCCCGACCGCAGGAAGCCCTCCTTGTCGGCGTCCAGAATGGACACCAGCGACACCTCAGGCAGGTCCAGGCCTTCGCGGAGCAGGTTGATCCCGACCAGCACGTCGTACTCGCCGACCCGCAGTTCACGGAGCAGTTCCACCCGGCGCAGCGTGTCCACCTCGCTGTGCAGGTAACGCGCCCGGATGCCCAGTTCCAGCAGGTAGTCGGTGAGGTCCTCGGCCATCTTCTTGGTCAGCGTGGTGACCAGCACCCGCTCCGAGCGTTCCGCACGGGTCCTGATCTCGTCGACCAGGTCGTCGATCTGCCCCTTCGTTGGCTTGACGATCACCTCGGGGTCGATCAGCCCGGTCGGCCGGATCACCTGCTCGACTACATCGCCGCCGACCCGCTGCAGCTCATAGGGGCCGGGGGTGGCGGACAGGTACACCGTCTGGCCGATCCGCTCGCAGAACTCGTCCCAGGTAAGCGGCCGGTTGTCGATGGCGCTGGGCAGCCGGAACCCATGCTCGACCAGGGCCCGCTTCCGTGACACGTCACCCTCGTACATCGCCCCGATCTGCGGGACAGTGTTGTGCGACTCGTCGATGACCAGGAGGAAGTCCTCGGGAAAGTAGTCCAGCAGGGTGTTCGGCGGGCTCCCGGCCTCACGGCCGTCGATGTGCCGCGAGTAGTTCTCGATGCCCGAGCAGCTGCCAACCTGGCGGAGCATCTCGATGTCGTAGGTGGTGCGCATCCGCAGCCGCTGGGCCTCCAGCAGCTTGCCGGTCTTCTCCAGCTCCCCCAGCCGCTCTTCCAGTTCGGCTTCGATCCCGGCGATGGCCCGTTCCATCCGCTGCGGCCCCGCCACGTAATGCGACGCCGGGAAGATGTAGAGCTCTTCGTCCTCGCTGATCACCTCGCCGGTCAGCGGGTGCAGCGTCATCAGCCGCTCGATCTCGTCGCCGAACATCTCGATCCGGACGGCGAGTTCCTCATAAACCGGGATGATCTCGATCGTGTCGCCGCGGACACGGAAGGTGCCCCGGGTAAAGGACAGGTCGTTGCGGGCGTATTGCATGCCGACCAGCCGCCGGAGCAGGGTGTCCCGCTCGATAGTGTCGCCGACGTGGAGCGGGACCATCCGGTCCACATACTCCTGGGGCGTGCCCAGCCCGTAGATGCAGGAGACCGAGGCCACCACGATCGTGTCCCGGCGGGTCAGCAGCGAGTTGGTCGCCGAGTGCCGCAGCCGCTCCACCTCGTCGTTGATCGAGGAGTCTTTCTCGATGTAGGTGTCGGTCTGCGGGATGTACGCCTCGGGCTGGTAGTAGTCGTAGTAGGAGACGAAATACTCGACCGCGTTGTTCGGCAGCATCTCGCGCAGCTCGTTCGCGAACTGGGCCGCCAGTGTCTTGTTCGGCAGCATGACCAGTACCGGCCGCTGCACCCGCTCGGCCAGCCAGGCCACCGTGGCGGTCTTCCCGGTTCCGGTCGCACCGAGCAGGACGGTGTCACGCTCGCCGCTGGTCACCCGGCGCTCCATATCGGCGATCGCTCTCGGCTGGTCGCCGGACGGGACCATGTCCGTGACCACCTCGAACGGCGCCACCCGCCGCTGCAGGTCACTAACTGGTCGCACGATACCGCCTCCTCCCCGGGACTAAACGGCCTCGCCGCCCACTGTATTTCCCGGGTCTGACAGAACAGCGCCCCCGGCGCCGGGCCGGCTAGGTGTTCGCGCGGCGGCAGAGTTCGGTCCAGAGGTCGCCGACTTCGCGGTCGAGCTCGTCCAGGGATCCGGAGTTGTCGAGCACGATGTCGGCGATGGCCAGCCGGTCCTCCCGGCTGGCCTGGGCGGCCACCCGCGCCGCGACCTGCTCGCGGGTCATCCCCCGGTCACGGACCAGCCGGTCTTCCTGGATCCGCGGCGGGACGTCGATCACGATGACGAGGTCGAAGAGAGCGCTCAGCTGGTTCTCGGCGATCAGCGGGATGGCCTCGACCAGGATGGCGCCCGGGTCGGCGCCTTGTTCCAGCTGGCGAATACGCTCACCGACCAGCGGATGGACGATCGCGTTCAGCTTGGCCCGCAGCTCGGCGTCGTAGAAGACGATCTCGCCCAGCTTCTGCCGGTCCAGCGTGCCGTCCTCGGCCAGGACCTCCGTGCCGAACACGCCGATTACCTGGGCCAGGCCGGGAGTGTGCGGCTCGACGACCTCGCGGGCCACCTGGTCCGCGTCGATGATGAGGGCGCCGTAGCTGGCCAGCCGGCGGGATACCTCGCTCTTGCCCGAGCCGATACCGCCAGTCAGGCCCACCTTAAGCATGCTGCTCACCGATCCATGATCGCCCGGTGCGGGGTCGCGGCCTCGCGGAAGGTGCCCTGAGAAACCACGGCCTCAGGAGAACAGGGGCGATCATGGATCGGTGCCGGGATGAGTGCGTTAGCTCTGGCCCCCGGAGAGCTTGTCGCGCAGCGCGGCCAGTGCCTCATCGGACGCGAGTGCGCCACCGGGGGAACTACCCCGGTCCGGGGTACCCGTCGTGTGCGTGCTCGCGCCCGTGTCCACGGCGTCTTCGCCGGTGTCGCTTTCGGCCTTGCTACGGGCCTCGGCGACCTGCCGGCGGTGCGCCTCGAACCGGGACCGGGCCTGCGCGTACTGCCGCTCCCACTCCTCGCGCTGGGTGTCGTAGCCCTCGAGCCACTCGCCCGACTCAGAGTCAAAGCCATCCGGGTAGACGTAGTTGCCCTGCTCGTCGTAGGTGGCGGGCATGCCGTAGAGGGTCGGGTCGAAGTCGTCGCCGACGGCCTCGCCGATCGTGCCCTCGTTGGCCTGCTTGAGCGACAGGCTGATCCGCCGCCGGTCCAGGTCGATGTCGATGATCTTGACGAAGATCTCGTCGCCAACCTGCACGACCTGCTCGGGGATCTCGACGTGACGGTCCGCCAGCTCGGAGATGTGCACCAGGCCCTCGATGCCCTCCTCGACCCGCACGAACGCACCGAACGGGACCAGCTTGGTGACCCGTCCCGGGACGACCTGGCCGATCTGGTGGGTCCGGGCGAACTGCTGCCACGGGTCTTCCTGGGTGGACTTCAGCGACAGGGAGACCCGCTCCCGGTCCATGTCCACGTCCAGCACCTCGACCGTGACCTCCTGGCCGACCTCGACCACCTCACCCGGGTGGTCGATGTGCTTCCAGGACAGCTCGGACACGTGCACCAGGCCGTCCACGCCGCCCAGGTCCACGAAGGCGCCGAAGTTGACGATGGACGACACCACACCCTTGCGGATCTGGCCCCGCTGCAGCGTGTTCAGGAAGTTCTGGCGCACCTCGGACTGGGTCTGCTCCAGCCACGCCCGGCGGGACAGGACCACGTTGTTGCGGTTCTTGTCCAGCTCGATGATCTTGGCTTCGATCTCCCGGCCCACGTAGGGCTGCAGGTCGCGGACCCGGCGCATCTCCACCAGCGATGCGGGCAGGAAGCCGCGCAGGCCGATGTCCAGGATCAGGCCGCCCTTGACGACCTCGATGACGGTGCCGGTGACCACGCCGTCGTCGTCCTTGATCTTCTCGATCGTGCCCCAGGCGCGCTCGTACTGCGCGCGCTTCTTGGACAGGATGAGGCGGCCTTCCTTGTCCTCCTTCTGGAGGACAAGGGCCTCGATGTGGTCGGTGACCTTGACCACATCGTGCGGGTCCACGTCATGCTTGATCGACAGCTCGCGGGAGGGGATGACCCCCTCCGTCTTGTAGCCGATGTCGAGCAAGACCTCGTCTCGGTCGACCTTGACGACAGTGCCTTCGACAATGTCACCGTCGTTGAAGTACTTGATGGTCTCGTCGATCGCGGCGAGGAAGGCTTCCTGCGACCCGATGTCGTTGACCGCCACCTTGGGGGTCGGGCTGGCCTCTGTGCTGCTCGTCATGTGTTGGTTGGCTCCGGCGGACAGAAAGTAGTTTGGACGCGCCATACCGAGGGCCCGTCAGGTGGGCCTACAGGGTGCACTGGATTTGGCTGGCCGACCCGGCGAGCCACGGAGGGGCCTCTCGGCCGCCCGTAACTTTGCCTGGCCACGGCGGACTGCACCAGAACACGGCGCAGCGCTCAGGATATGAGAGCTCAGCCACTCGGTCAATCGGAGTACCCGATCGCCGCATGATCGTTATCGCTCGCATCAGCCCTGCACGCTGCAATTTTCAACGCGATTCCGCTGCCTTTTACTCCCGATCTCAATCTGGGCACACCCTCGCCGGCGAGGCGGGGCCCGCCGCAGGCGGGTTCCCTCCGAGCCGACGACCAACCCGGCACCTGCCGCAGCCGACAGACATACGGGAGCGGGCAAGCGGGGGTCGCCCCCCCGGGTAACTCAGTGCCCGGCCTCAGCCCAGGTCCGCCCGGTGCCGAGCGAGACTTCCAGCGGCACCCGCAGGTCGAAGGCGCCGCACATGATCCGCGGCACCAGCTCGCGCAGCGTGTCGAGCTCGCCGGGGGCGACCTCGAAGACCAGCTCGTCGTGCACCTGGAGCAGCATCTGGGAGCGCAGGCCCTCGCCGCGGAGCGCCTCGTCGACCCGGAGCATGGCCACCTTGATGATGTCGGCGGCAGAGCCCTGGATCGGCGCGTTGAGCGCCATCCGCTCGGCCATCTCCCGGCGCTGCCGGTTGTCTGAGGTGAGGTCGGGCAGGTAGCGCCGGCGGCCGAGCACGGTCTGCGTGTACCCGTCCTTGCGGGCCTCGTCCACGACCGCGTACAGGTAGTCACGGATCCCGCCGAACTGCTGGAAGTACTCGTCCATCAGGGCCCGGGCCTCGTCCGGGGTGATGCGCAGCTGCTGGGACAGCCCATAGGCGGACAGGCCGTAAGCCAGCCCGTAGTTCATCGCCTTGATCCGGCTGCGCATCTCGACGGTGACTTCCCCGGGCGGCACGCGGAAGACCCGCGACGCCGTCTCGGCGTGGAAGTCATGGCCGGAGGTGAACGCCTCCTCCAGCGCGCTGTCGCCGGACAGGTCGGCCATGATGCGCAGCTCGATCTGGCTGTAGTCGGCGGTGAGCAGGGTCTCGTACCCGCTGCCGACCACGAAGCCCTGCCGGATCCGCCGTCCCTCCTCGGTCCGGATCGGGATGTTCTGCAGGTTCGGGTCGGTGGACGACAGGCGGCCGGTGGCCGCGATCATCTGGTTGTAGGTGGTGTGGATGCGGCCGTCCTCGCCCGCCATCGGGATCAGCGAGTCGACGATGCTCTTCAGCTTGGCCACGTCCCGGTAGCGCAGCAGGTGCACCAGCACCGGATGCTCGGTCTGGGCCAGCAGCGTGGTGAGCGCCTCCGAATCGGTGGTGTACCCGGTCTTGATGCGCTTGGTCTTGGGCAGGCCGAGCTCGTTGAACAGCACCTCCTGCAGCTGCTTGGGCGAGCCCAGGTTGAACTCGTGCCCGACGGCCACGAACGCGGCCTGCTCGGCCGCCTTGACCTCGCCGCCCAGGCCGGCCGACATGGCCGCGAAGTGCTCGCCGTCGGCGGCGATCCCGGTCCGCTCCATCGTGGCCAGCACGCTGACCAGCGGCAGCTCGAGCTCACGGAGCAGGGCCACCGACTCGCGCTTGTCCAGGTCCTGCTCCAGTGCCCCGGCCAGCTCG
>DASQRM010000219.1:0-11887 GCA_035642895.1 Streptosporangiaceae bacterium
CCCAGCTCGGTGCCGAGTTCGCTGGCGATCCGCTCCGCGACGGTGCGGGCCGCGATCCGCCGCGGCTGGGTGTGCCCGATCTGCCCGGTTACCCCCCGGCCGAGCTCGAGGCAGATCTTGGGTAGCTGGGTGGTCTTCCCGGAGCCCGTCTCACCGGCGATGATCACCACCTGGTGATCCCGGATGGCCGCGGCGATCTCGTCCTTGCGCTGGCTGACCGGGAGCTCCGGCGGGTAGCGCAACACGGGCACGCTGGCCCGGCGGGCTTCGGTCTGCGCCGTCGCCATCTGCATCTCAGCGAGCACCCGGTCCAGGGCCTGCTCCCGCGCGCCGGAGTCGGCCAGCGCGGCAGCCTGCTCGGCGCGGCGGCCGAGCCGGCGCTGATCCCGGAGCATCAGCCCGGGCAGCCGGTCCTGAAGCTCGGTGAGCGACGGGGTCACGACGGAACTCTCCATGGAACGGGGCGGTAGAGCGGAAGGGGCACGAGCTGAACGGGGCGGGACGGCCGTGTGCCAGGGTGCCAGTCCAGGCCCTGCTTACCTAACGCTTTTGCCCGGCAACAACTTCCACGGTCCGCGGCCGCCGCGCCCAGGTCAGCAGACCGGTTCAGCCCGGACCGGTCCGGCCCGACCTTGATCAGCCGACCTGGTGCACGCTGAACGAGGTGATGACCCCGTTCCCGACGACGTAGGTACCCGTGTAGCTCGAGACCGTGCCGTTCTTGTGCACCGCCTTGAAGTCGGCCGTCACCGTGTAGCCCTGCCAGCCGGTGATGACGACGACATCACGCACCGTGTCACTGAAGCCGGCCTTGAAGCTCGCGAAGCTGGACGTGGTGTGATCACCGCCTAGCTGCCACGCCCGCAGATAGGCCCGGCGGCTGATGGCCGCGTAGTAGCGCTTCACCACCGTAGGCGGCGAGACCGTTGCGGCGGCCGCCCCGACGGTGGGCGAGGAATTCGCGGACCCCCCGCCACCCGCGGTCCTGTGATCGGTCAGAAACCCTTCTTTCCACAACGCCAACCCGACGGCGAGCACCGCCAGCACGAGCACACTGGTCGCTAGCACGGCCAGGCCGCGGCGCCGCCCGCGCGGTCCCTGCCTCGACGGAGGCCCGGGTGGCCGCGTGGGTGGGGCCGGCCGCAACCCGGACCCACCGGCGCTGGCCGGGGGGCCCATCTGGAAGGGTCCAGGGCTGGCCGGCGGGGCCGGGCGGGATGGCTCAGCGTCGGCCCAGGAGACCGGGCGGGAGGACCCGGCGTCGGCCCAGGAGACCGGGCGGGAGGACTCAGCGTCGGCCCAGGAGGCCGGACGCGAGGGGTCGGCGCCGGCCGGCCGGGCCAGGCCGGCGGCGCCGGCGCTGGCTGAGGAGGCTAGCCGGGGCGGGTCGGCGCTGGTCGGTTCGGCCGGGCGGGGCGGTGCCGGGAACCCGACCGCAGGGCTGATCGGAACCCCCGGGCTAACCGGAACTGCAGGGCTGGCCGGAACGGCCGGGCCGGCCGGAGTGGTCTGCCCCCCGGCCGCGATCGGCGAGGCGGCCTGATCGGGCGCGGCCAGCCGCGAGCCGCCCGGGTCGGTAGCGGCCGGATCGAGCCCGCCGGGCGGGGGAGGGACCAGCCCTTGGGCGGCCCGGGCCGGGGCGGCCAGCTCGCCGGCGCTGACCCCGCAGGCTTCCTGGAGCGCCGCCGCGAACGCACGGCAGCTCGGGTAGCGGTCCTCCGGGGGCTTGGCCAGGCCGCGGGCCATCACCTGATCGACGGCCGGGGGCAGGTCGCCGCGCATGCTGGTCAGCGGAGGCGGAGCTGCGGACAGCTGGGCCCACATGACCGCCAGGCTCTGTTCCCGCCGGAACGGCGGCACGCCCGCGAGCATCTCGAACGCCGCGCACGCCAGCGAGTAGGCGTCCGCACGGCCGTCCACCCCGCGCCCCTCGATCTGCTCGGGAGCCAGGTAGTTCAGGGTGCCGAGCACCTGCCCGGTCAGCGTGAGGTTGGTGGTCGACTGCGAGGTCTTGCTGATGCCGAAGTCAGACAGGTAGACGTGGTCTTCCGACCCGTCCTCGGCCAGCCCGTCGAGCAGCATGTTGGCCGGTTTCACGTCGCGGTGCACCAGCCCGCAGGCGTGCGCCGCGTCCAGCGCGGAGGCCACCTGGGCGACGATCCCGGTGGCGCGGGCCGACGGCAGCGGGCCCGTCCGGTTCAGCAGGCTGTGCACGTCCTGGCCGCCGACGTAGCGCATGGCGATGAACAGCACGCCGTTGGCCTCGCCCGCGTCGAAGATCGGGACGATGTTCGGGTGGTCTACCGCGGCCGCCGCCCGGGACTCCCGGATGAAGCGCCGCCGGAAAGCCTCATCCCGGGCCAGATCCTCGCCCAGCACCTTCAGCGCCACCCACCGGCCCAGCCGCACGTCGCGGGCGCGGTACACCACGGCCATGCCACCGCGGCCGAGTTCCTCGACCATCTCGTAGCTGGCGATCTGCCCCGTGTTCCCGGGCACCGGGCTTTCAGCTAACCCCGAGGGGAAGTCCTCAGCCACCCATGCCTCCAGCGCTCTGGCCCCTAGCGCACGCCGGCCCCCGTGGCCGAGCACGGCGGCCCGTACCGCCGGCGCATACGCTAGCAGTCACCCTAAGCCAGGCGCCGCTCGGTAGCCCAGCGGGTGAGCTGGTGCCGGGTGGAGAGCTGGAGTTTGCGCAGTACGGACGACACATGGCTCTCCACGGTCTTTACCGAGATGTAAAGTTCGCGGGCGATCTCCTTGTACGTGTAGCCCCGGGCGATCAGGCGGAGCACCTCGCGTTCGCGGGGAGTCAGCTGGTCCAGTTCCGGGTCCAGGGACAGGACGCCCGGGCCGTCGCCGGGCCGGGCCGCGAACGCGTCCAGCACGAACCCGGCCAGCCGGGGGGAGAACACCGTGTCCCCGCCCGCCACCCGGCGGACCGCGTCCACCAGGTCCGCCCCCGAGATCGTTTTCGTCACATAACCGCGCGCACCGGCCCGGATGACCGCGATGACGTCTTCCGGCGCGTCCGATGCGGACAAGGCGAGGAAACGCACCTGGGGCAGGCTGGCCCGCAACGCGGTGACCACGGCCTGCCCGCCCCCGCCGGGCAGGTGCACGTCGAGCAGCACTACGTCCGGCAGGCACTCGGAGATCACGGCGATGGCGGGCGTCACGTCTTCCGCCTCACCCACCACCTCCACCTGGTCGCCCAGCTCGGACCGGACCCCGGAGCGGAACAGCCCGTGATCGTCGACGATGACCACCCGCGGGCGGTGGCCCTGCTCTGGGACGCCAGCGGCCGGGCTGGTCACTAGGGCCGTCCCGGCTGACGTTCCCCGGCCGGACGGGGCATGGTCAGCGACACCTCGGTACCTTGGCCCGGGGCAGTGCGCACGACCACGGTCCCGCCGCGGCGGGCCATCCGGGCGTGGATCGACTGGGCCAGGCCTTTGCGGTCCGGCGGGACGGCCGTTGGGTCAAATCCCCGGCCGCGGTCCCGGACGAACAGTGCCACCTGGCCCGGCTCCACCTCGGCGAAGATCGAGACCACGGGGGCTCCGGACCACTTCACCGCGTTGACCGTCGCCTCCCGGGCCGCGGCCAGCAGCGCGCGCAGGTCGTCGTCCAGGTCGCAGTCACCGACGGTGACCGCCTCGACGGGGACCTCGTGCTGCGCCTCCACCTCCTGCTGGATGAGCAGGATCCCGGCCGCGAGGGTCAGGTCCTGGCCGTCCAGCGAGCCGGGGGCGTGGCCGTCGAACAGCCAGGCGCGCAGCTCGCGCTCCTGGGCCCGGGCCAGCTGGATCACCTGCTGGGGGTGCTCGGCGCGGCGCTGGATCAGGGCCAGCGTCTGCAGGACCGAGTCGTGCAGCCGGGCTGCCATGTCGGCGCGTTCCTCGGCCCGGATCCGGGCCTGCCGCTCGACCACGAGGTCGCGGGCGATGCGCAGCCACCAGGGACCCAGCAGGATGGCGATCGCCGCCACGACCAGGATCACCCCGGCGATCTGGCGCAGGGTGCTCTGGTCCGGGTTGCCGGTCAGCAGCCAGATCAGGCCGAGCCCGAGCGCCAGGGCGGCGACCACAATCCGCGCCACGGTGCGCCTGCGGCTGCTGCTGCCCTGGGCCAGGCCGAGCAGCGGTTCAGCCAGGCGCCGGAGTACCACCTGCTCGTCGGGCGGCGCGTTCCGCCAGATCAGGGTGATGCCCGCCACGCAGATGACCAGCGGCCAGGCCAGGGTGTTGAGCCAGTTCGCGTGCAGCGCGGACGCGATGATGAGCACCACGACGAGCAGCGAGACCAGGCCGGCCGCGAGAGCGATGCCGCGCCGGTCGGTCACCGCCTTACCGGCGATGTTGCCGTCCGCACCCGCCGCGGGTATCAGCAGCCAGCCCACCACGTAAACCGCCGCGCCGAACAGGCTGAACAGGGCCGCGACCACGAAGCCGATCCGCACGACGGTCACGTCCAGGCCGGTGCGCGCGGCCAGCCCGGCCGCGACGCCGCCCGCCAGCCGGTCCTCGCTGCTGCGCCGCAGCGGCCCGGTGACCGGGGGATGGCGGATCCAGGTATGCCGGCTGCCGAGCCGCCGGAATATGCCTCCGCGGCGCTCCGTGCCGGGCGGTTCCACAGTCACCGGGCCGGCCTTCCAGGGTCCGGCGCCACGGGCCCCAGCGCCACGCGCCTCAGCGCCACGCGCCTCAGCGCCACGCGCCTCAGCGCCACGCGCCCCAGCGTCCTGTGGGCCGGTGCCGCGCGAGCCGGTGCCGTGTGGGCCCGTGTCCTGTGGACCGGTGCCTGGCCGACCGGCGGGCCCAGGATCGGTACGCGCGGTCGGCCCGGGATCAGTGCCTGCCGCCATCCCTCCATCATCGCCCCATCTACCCCCGCCGGCTATCAGGGATGACCCTGATCCTGGCCGGCCCTGGTTCAGGGACAGGCCGGGGGTGTTCCCGATGGTGCCGCACGGCCGCCCGGACGCACGCTGGAGCCATGGATACAACGACCAGCTCCGCACCGAGCGACCAGACCTCGCAGACCCCACCCGACTCACGGCCGGCCCAGACGCTCAGCCGCCCGAGCAGCGACCGGATGCTGGCCGGCGTGGCCGCCGGCATCGCCCGCTACCTCAACGTGGACGTGACCGTCGTCCGCATCCTGTTCGTCGTGCTTGCCGCGTTCGGCGGCGCGGCCCTGCCCATCTACCTGGCCGGCTGGCTGCTCATCCCCGAAGATGGCGCGGACCAGTCCATCGCGGCGGGCTGGTTTCAGCCCCGCACAAACTGAGCGGAGAGGCCACCTTCCCATGCCAGTGCGACGGACGCGGGGATCCGGAGCGCGCCAGCGCGCCACCGATGCCACCATGCGAGTCTCCGATGCCGAGCGGGCCGAGGTCGCCGACCATCTGGCCCAGCACTACGGAGACGGGCGGCTCGACCAGGCGGAACTAGACGAGCGCCTCAGCCGGGCGATGAGCGCCAAGACCCGGGCGGACCTGACCGGAATCACCGACGACCTGCCCGAGGTCGAGACCCGTCCGGCCGCCCGCACCGGTGCTTACCCGGGCCGGGCCCTCACACCCGCGCCACGGCCCCGGCGGCAATGGCCGAGGGTGCTGGGGATCGTGCTGCTGATCGTGGTCGTGTCCGCCACCTGGCACGGCGTGGTTTCGTCCTGGCCCTGGTCGTGGTTCGGCTTCGGCTTCGGGTTCGGTCCGTGGCTGTGGATCGCCCTGCTGGCGTTCTGCTGGCTGCGCTTCGGCCCCCGGCGCCACCACGAGTAGCCGGTCCCCGGCATCAGCGCGGTGCGTTGTGTGCACGGGCGCACACACAACGCACCGCGCTAGCCGCGGTCCGCCTCCGGCGGGCGGCCCGCCGCGGGGGTGCGGCGGGCCCGGGCCCGCCGTTTGCCTTCGTGCATGGCCTGGACCCGGGCGATCGGGATGGTATGGCCCTCCGCGATCAGGTCGGCCGGGAGCCGCTGCGGCGGGGGCAGCTGGCCTGCCCACCGGGCCCCGGGAGTGATCAGCTGGGCGGCGGTACGCACGGTAAAGTCGGCCGGCGTCACCTGGTCCAGCTCGTCCCAGGACAGTGGGAAGGACACCGGGACCCCGGGCCGGATCCGGGGGCTGTAGGCCGCCACCACGGTGGCCCCGCCCGCCCGGGTCGAGTCGAGGAAGACCTTCCCGTCCCGGTCCTCGCGGATGAACGCCGTGGTGGTCAGCACCGGGTCGAGCCGCTCGGCCCGGGCCGCCACCGCGCGGGTGGCCGCCGCGGCGTCCTCGGCCGAGGCCTGCGTGATCGGCACGAACACGTGCACCCCCTTCGCGCCGCTGGTCTTGACCGCGCCCGCCAGTCCGCAGCCGGCCAGCGCCTCGCGGACCAGCTGGGCGGCGCGGATCGCCAGCCGGAACTCGCCGCCGGACGGTGGGTCGATGTCCATCACGAGGTAATCGGGGTGGTTCTGCTGGCCGGCCTCGGACAGCGTGGGGTGATACTCCACGGCCCGCTGGTTGCCGAACCACAGCAGTGTGCGGCGGTCGTCGCACAGCGCGTAGGACACCTCGCGCCGGGAGCTCTCGGCCCACAGCCGGATCGTCCGCACCCACGGCGGGGTGTACTTGGGCACGTTCTTCTGCATGAACGGTTCCTGGCCGCGGAGGACCCGCATCACCGACAGCGGCCGGCCGCGCAGTTCCGGGAGAATCTGGTCGCGTACCGCGTCCAGGTAGTCCACCAGGTCGCGCTTGGTCGCGTCCGCCCCGCCGAACAGCGGCTCATCGAGGTTGGTCAGCGGTACCCCGTCCCGCTCCTCATCGACGCTGATGACGCACCATCCCTTCTAACGGCCCGTGGCTGGCCCCCATCGTCTCTCCCGGGCGCCCCGGGGCTTTTCCTTTCCTTCCCACCCGGGCCCCCCTGATGTGCCTGGGTTCATGAGACGGTTGGCGGGTGAGGGATCAGTACCGGGACGGGCCGGACGTGCTGCTGGTGGGTGTGGACGGCTCGGACACCTCGCTGCGCGCCGCAGCCTACGCGGCAGGCATGGCCCGGCGGCAGCAGGCCCGGCTGGTCATCTTGTATGTGCGGCCATTCAGCGCGGTGCCCGGGATCGAAGCGGGCGCGGTCACCTCGATGCAGGAGGCCCACGACGCGGTGGCGGCGGAACTGCGGAAGAACGCGGAGGAGCAGGCCCCCCGGCTCGGGATCGATGTCGTGGTCGTCGAGCGCGATGGCAACCCGTACACCGAGATCGTCCGGCTGGCCGGCGAGATCCAGGCCGACGCGGTGATCGTGGGCGCCTCGACCAAGGCCGGCCACCGCTTCGTGGGTTCCCTGGCCGTGCACCTGGTCCGGGCCAGCCGCTGGCCCGTCACCGTGGTTCCCTGAGCGCCCGTTTCCCGCCTGGTTCCGTGCGCACCGTTTCCCTGACTCCCGGTTCCCCGAGCAGGGGTTCCCGGATCGCCGCGAGCGCGGCCACGACGTCATAGCGCAGCGGGCTCGGATGCACCAGGAGGGCCCGGGCGACCTCGCGGATCTGCAGCCGCAACGGGGTCAGGATCTGCTCGCTGTACCGCCACGCGCGCACCTCGTCGCGGCCGTACCGGGCGGCGATGGCCCGGCGGAAGTGCCGCGCGTCACCGCCGTCGCTCTTCCAGCGGGGCAGCCAGTCGCGCAGGTCGCCGTCGCCCTCCAGCATGGTCCAGTTCATCAGCCGCTGGGCGATCTGGCCGGCCGCGTCCACCACGAAGGCCAGGTCGTCACCCCCGCGGATGCCGTGTACCCGGCCTTCGCTGCCCGGGCTGTGGTGGATGCTGGCCGAGCTGAAGCGCGCCCCCACGGCGAGCGCGGCGACCGCGTGACCGGCCTCGTGCCAGGCGGTCTCCACGCTGGCTTTGCGGGCCGGCATCAGGCTGGGATAGCAGCCGCAGTCGTAGCGCTGCCTGATCCAGTTGTCGTGCACGACCGACTGGTCGTCATACCGGGCGAGACGGCTGAGCTCGGCCCGGATCGCGGCATGCGCGCGCAGGTCTGCTGGCTTCATGGTGTTGACTAAACGGTATGCCTATCGACGGTGAATACGAGCCGAGTACGGCCGCCTGGGTCCGCGACCAGGTCGCAGAATATGAGAGCTCGGGGGGCACGCGCGGGACGACCCTCGCGGACTCGGGCCTGCCCGTGGTGGTCATCACTAATCTCGGGGCGCGCTCCGGAAAGGTGCGCAAGACCCCGCTGATGCGCGTCGAGCACGACGGCCGGTACGCGGCGGTCGCGTCCCAGGGCGGCGCCCCCGAGCATCCCTTCTGGTACTACAACTTCCGCGCTCACCCGCAGGTCGAACTGCAGGACGGGCCGGTCAAGGGAGACTTCGTGGCCCGCGAGGTGACCGGGGACGAGCGCGCCGGGTGGTGGAAGCGCGCGGTCGCGGCCTATCCGCCGTACGCCGAATACCAGGAACGCACCTCGCGGACGATCCCGGTCTTCGTGCTCGAGCCAGCCGACGGGTCCTGACCGGCTGACCCGAACAGGCGCCTGACTGACTGACTGACTGACTGACTGACTGACCGACTGGCTGGCCTGCCTCTGGCCCGTTTCCCGCCCGCCTGGGCCCGGCTCAGGCGGGGGCCCAGGCTTTGTGCGGTCTGGAGTCCCGTGTGGTTACCGCGTCAGTCGCACCGGCTGGGTTGCCGTTATTTCATATTTATCCTATCGGAATACTTGACATCTACCGGATGGCGGGCGCATGTTGCTGTTAAGACCAGCCATCCGAAAGGTGCCTTCGCATGACAAGCGTCCAGGACCATCCAACGGCTCTCCGCAGTCATGGCTCGTACCAGCACATTGACGTCACCCAGGTGGGCGGGGTGATCGGTGCCGTCGTCGGCGGCATCCGCATCGGCGGTGACCTCAGCCCCGCCGCCGTGGCCGAGTTGCGCGCCGCGCTGCTGCGGCACAAGGTCGTCTTCCTGCGCGACCAGCAGCACGCCACCGACGCCGACCAGCGGGCCTTCGGCCGGCTGCTGGGTCCGCTCACCAAACCCCACCCCACCGTCGCCGGGGACGGCGGCGTGCTGCCCATCGACGCCGAGCAGGGCAAGGCCAACAGCTGGCACACGGACGTGACGTTCGTGGACCGGGTCCCGGCGATCAGCGTGCTGCGCGCGATCACGCTGCCGCCCTACGGGGGGACGACCGTCTGGGCGAACACCGCCGAGGCCTACCGGCGGCTGCACCCGGCGCTGAAGGCCCTGGCCGGCGACCTGCGCGCGGTGCACACCAACCTGTACGACTACGCGGCCGAGCGGCCGCAGATCGGCGGGATGGACGTCAGGGAAGAGGAGTACCGGGAGGAGTTCCGTCACCTGGAGTTCGAGACCGAGCACCCGGTCGTCCGCATCCACCCGGAGACGGGCGAGCCGACGCTGCTGCTCGGCCACTTCGTCCGGTCGTTCCCCGGGCTGGGCACAGCCGACTTCAACGACCTGTTCGGCGTGCTGCAGCGGCACATCACCCGGCTGGAGAACACCGTCCGCTGGACCTGGCGGGACGGGGACATCGCGATCTGGGACAACCGCGCCACCCAGCATTATGCGGTCGCCGACTACGACGACCTGCCCCGGCTGCTGCACCGGATCACGATCGCTGGCGACATCCCGGTGGGGGTCCACGGCGACACCAGCATCGTCCGCAAGGGCGACGCCAGTCACTACTCCGACCTCGCGGCCTGAGCTGAGCCAACCGGACCTGGCGGGGGGACCAGGGCGCTGATGCCGGGGCGGCGGCCTGCCGCCCCGGCTCATGCCGCCCGGGCTGGTTTGCCGCGCGGGCTGGTTGCTCCGGCTGGTTTGCCGTTGCGGGCTGCTGGCCGCGCGAGCGGGCCGCTCAGCCGTTCCCCGGGTCGGCGGTGTAGGCGGCCAGGGTCCGGTCGGCCGCGGCCTGGGCGTCGACCTCGTCCGTGCCGGCCGCGACGTCCGCGTCGCGCCACCGGCCGCTGCTCAGCGTGATGAACTCCCGGCCCGGGGCGGACGTCATCCAGGCCGCGCCGTCCTGGGGGTCCACGGATTGTCCCGACGCCAGGTGGATGACCAGCCCGATCAGGGCCATGTCCCAGCCCACGCCGACCGCGCCTGGGCCAAATTCGGCCCAGGGCGTGCCGGGGTCGGCGATGTGCTCGATTTCGAGCCGTGTCCCGCCCGGCGGCTCGCTGGTCAGCCGGACCTCGATCCAGGTGGTCTGCCCG
This sequence comes from Streptosporangiaceae bacterium, assembly GCA_035642895.1. Classification (GTDB taxonomy): domain Bacteria; phylum Actinomycetota; class Actinomycetes; order Streptosporangiales; family Streptosporangiaceae; genus RYN-230. The sequence continues at coordinate 10,246 of DASQRM010000219.1, forward strand.
CCGAACTCCCAGGTGGCCGCGAACTCCCGGGGAGGGTCGCAGCGCTCTATGGTGCCGCTCGCGTTGCCCTCGATCTGGTAGTGGCCGCCGGGCTTCAGGTCGCCCGTGACCGGCAGGAACCAGCGGGGGATCCGGACGGGGTTGGTGCAGGCATCCCAGACATCGTCGATGGGTGCGGCGTAGACCTGGCTGATGATCACGCTGTGCGCCTCGCCCGCGTCGAGGGTGCGGCGGCCCACCCGCCTGCGCACCGCGTTGATCTGCTCAATGACCTCGATCATGGCGAACTCCCCTCGTCGGTGTGCCCGTACCCTCTCGGGCCGGCGTACCCGCCGGCCCTGTGCTTTCGCGGGCCGGCGTACCCGCCGGCCCGGTGCTCTCCTGAAGCCGGCGTTCCCGTCGGCTGCGGGCCAGTTCCGTGGCCAGCGCGTCCAGGTGCGGAGCCCAGAAGCGCCGGAACGGGTCCAGCCACTCCGCTACTTCGCGCAGCGGCTCCGGGTTCACCGCGTACAGCCGGCGGGTGCCCGCGGCCCGTACCGTGGCGAAGCCGCTGTCGCGCAGCACCCTGAGGTGCTGCGACACGGCAGGCTGGGAGATGCCGAACTCGGCACGGATGACGGCGCACACTCCGCCGGAGGTCACCTCGCCGTCCGCGATCAGCTCCAGGACCCGGCGGCGCACCGGGTCGCCCAGCACCTCGAAGGCCTGCATGGGCCAAGAATTACAGGTACCACTTATATAAGTCAACTTCTATATTGCCGGGCCTGGTTACGATGGCCGGATGCCCGATGCCCCCGTTCGTTACCGGTCGGACGACGAGGACAGCGGACGGTGGTCCGGGTTCCCGTTCCGGGACGGCGACATCGTGATCAGCACCCGGTCCAAGAGCGGGACCACCTGGATGCAGATGATCTGCGCGCTGCTGATCTTCCAGACCGAGGAGCTGCCCGGCACGCTGCCGGAGCTGTCGCCCTGGCTGGACCGGCTGCTGATGTCGCGCGACGAAATGTTCGCCCGGCTCGCCGCGCAGCAGCACCGCCGGTTCATCAAGACCCACACGCCGCTGGACGGGATTCCCATCGATCCCCGCGCGACCTACATCGTGGTGGCCAGGCACCCGCTCGATATGGCCGTGTCCCTCTACCACCAGGGCAACAACATTGACCGGGCCCGGCTGCGGCAGCTCACCGGCCAGCCCGAGCCCAGCGTGCCGCCGCCACCGCGCCCGCCGCTGCATGACTGGCTGATCAGCTGGATCCATGAGGACACCACGCCCCAGCAGCAGATGGACTCGCTGCCCGGGGTGATGTGGCACCTGGCCGACGCCTGGGCGCGGCGCGACCAGCCGAACCTCGTGCTCGTGCACTACCAGGACCTGTCCGCCGATCTCGACGGGGAAATGCGCCGCCTCGCGGGACGCCTCGGGATCTCCGTGCCCCCGCAGATCTGGCCCAGCCTCGTGGAGGCGGCCACGTTCCAGTACATGCGGGACAACGCCGTGCGGCTGACCGGGCCGCCCGTGATCATCAAGGACGCTAAGGTGTTCTTCCGCCGCGGTACCTCCGGGGCCGGCCGCGAGGAGCTTCGCGCGGCTGAGCTGGCCGATTACCGGAGGCGGGTGACCCAGCTGGCCCCGCCGGAC
>DASQRM010000220.1:0-7085 GCA_035642895.1 Streptosporangiaceae bacterium
ACCTGGTTGCGGAAGTCGAGCTGCTCGGCGGTCAGCCCGGTCACGTAACCGCGGGCGCCGGTTCCGGACAGCGCGTCCGGCAGGGTCGTGCCGCGCAGCGTGCGCAGCAGCGTGTCGGTGGCCTGGTCCTGCGGCCGCGAGCTGGGCACCACCGTGGTGACCAGGATGGCCCCGTCCCGGCTGGCCTGGACCGGGCTCACCGCGGCCACGTCCGGGGCGGCGGCCAGGTCGGCATACAGGGTGCCGGCCAGTTGCTGGACCTGCGCGCCGCTGGCTCCGGGGCCGGGCCGGATGACGACGGTGAACGGGCCGTTGGCGCCGGGCCCGAACCCCGAGCTGATCGCGTCGTAGGCCTGTTTGTCGCTGTAGCTGGCCGGGTCAGCGCCCGCGTCGACGTGCCCCAGCTGGAGGGACAGCAGGGGGATGGCCAGCACCCCGAGGAGCAGCACGCCGGCCAGCAGGAAGCGCCACGGATGCGCGCCGACCATGGCGGCATACCGGGCCCAGCCCGCGTGACTGGCCGGGGCCTCGGCCGCGGGACGGCGCACCCGCAGCCGGTCGATGCGGCGGCCGGCCAGCCCGAGCAGAGCCGGGACCAGGGTCAGCGCGGCCAGCGCCCCGACCGCTACGCCGATCGCCGCGGCCACGCCGAGGGCGCCGAGGAAGCCGATTCCGGAGGCGTACAGGCCCAGCATCGAGATGATCACGGTGACCGCGGCGATGAGCACGGCCCGGCCGCTGGTGGACACGGTCTGGCCGGCCGCCTCGGCCGGGTCGGCCCCGTCGATGATCTGCTGCCGGTACCGGGTGGTCAGGAACAGGGCGTAGTCGATGCCGACGCCGAGGCCCATCATCACAGCCAGCGTGGGCGAGACGGTGGGGAACGTGAACGCCGCGGCGGCCATCCCGAGGATCCCGAGGGCGGTGGCGGCACCCTGCTGAGGATCGAGGCGGACCTGGCCGCCGTGATCCGGGAACGCCTGGAGCGCACCGGCGGGAACAGCCTGCCTGATCCTGAATACCTGGCCGAGATGCTGGCCCGGATCACCCTGGCCATGATCCGCAGCGCGATGATCCGGCATGCCCAGCTGAGCCGGGACCCGGACCGGGACACGGTACCCACCAGCGTGCTGGTCGAGCAGGCCCTGTCCCTGCTGGCCATTCCCGGCCGCCGGAACCTGGGTCCAGAATCTGGACCTACCACCGGCGAGACCCTACAGTAGGTCGAGATTCTGGACCCACTGGAGGAGCCTGTGCGTACCCCGGAACCGCAGCCGGAATGGGGCCCGGCCCGCAGCCGGACCGTGGAGTGGTGGGACCCGTCGCGGACCGCGGCCCAGGCCGCCGGGCGGTCCGGGCTCGAGTTCATGCAGGCCCTGGCGGACGGGAAGATCCCGCCGCCGCCCATCGCCATGCTGTTCGGTATGTGGCCAACCCGGGTCGAGCGCGGCCTGGCCCAGTTCGAATGCGTCCCGGATGAGTCCGCGTACAACCCGATCGGCGTGGTCCACGGCGGGCTGGTCTGCACGCTCGCCGACTCGGTCGCCGGCTGCGCCGTGCAGACCACACTGGACGCCGGGATCGGCTACACCTCGATCGACATCACCGTGAACTACCTGCGTCCGGTCACCGTGGACAGCGGCACCCTGGTGGCCGTCGGCCGGGTGACCAAGCCCGGCCGCCGGGTCGCGCTGGCCGCGGCCGAGATCCACGACGGCGCCGGACGGCTCGTCGCCACGGCCAGCAGCAACTGCCTGGTGTTTCCGCTCTGAACGCCTAAGCCAGCCCGGGCGGCTTCGGCCGGGAGAGCGTGCCCCCGGGCCAGTTCCAGGCCGGCACGGAGCCGCCGGGCAGCACAGAGAACGTGAAGGACAGGACCTTCGCTACCCCATGGCGGTTGACGTAGAAGTCGGTCATCTTGCGGTACGCAGGCTGGCCGTCGCGGGTCAGGATGTCCTGCAGGCGCACCCGGACCGGGAAGGTGGTCGGGTGCCAGCCGGATATCGGGCCTCGCTGCGGCCAGAAGATGTCGAGCTGGCCAGTTGCCCAGGCCTGGGCGCCACCCCAGCTCCGCCAGGTGAGCTGCCGGACAACCGGCGCTCCCCCCATGCCCACATAGATGTGGTCAGGGTGCTGCATCATCCCCGACCAGCCGACCACGTTCGGCTGCACGCGCACCGGGACGGCCGTCGCGCCGGCCCGGGCCGCCGAGGGCAGGTGAGCGCTCGCGCTGGGTGTACCGCACGCAGCCAGGCCGCCCGCGAGCACGCCCGCGGCGATGACGCTCACAATCCCCGATGCCCAGCTCACCTACGTTTCCTTCCCCCGTACCCCGTCCGGGACACGCCCCGCACCGGCCCAGCGCAAAGGCTGGCTCCGGTCGCCGGAAATCGTGGGCGAGCGCCGACCCTTTTACTCTAACGGAGGGGTGCCGGCCGGCCTGATCAGCGTGCCGCCGGGCGGGCGTCGGGTTAGAGCGTCGCGTCCAGCCACTCTGCGAAGGTTGGGCCGGCCAGGGTCGCGTGCGGGCCTGGTAGCAGGGCGCCGCTGGAGTTGAGCGCGTCGTCCGGGTCCGCCGGGTTGCTGACCGCCTCGATCTTCACCACGTCGCCTCGCCGGGCGGCGAGCAGCGTAGCCACGTCCGGGAGGTACTCCTCGCGCGGGCCGGCGATCTCAGCGACCGGCGCCCCCGCAGGGGCCGGCTGCGCCGCTACCGCCAGGGCGGCGAGCGCCTCCGCGACTGTCCTGGCCGCGACCAGTTGGGTGCGCATGGCGGGCAGGTAGCACACCTCACCCTGCCTGCCCCACGCCATCAGCACCTCCACGAACTCGTGGAACTGGGCCGCCCGCAGGATCCGCCCCGGGACCGGGCCGGCCAGCGCGGCCCGCTCGTGGGCGAGCTTCGCGGCGCCATAACCGGCGGTGAATTTGTCGGTGCCGATGATGGACACCACCACCATCCGCTGCACGCCAGCCCGCGACCCTGCCTCCTGGAGGTTCCTGGCCGCCGTGGTGAAGAACTCCGTCGCCGCATCCTGCTCGGCCGACGGCCCGGTTGCCGCGTCGACGACGGATTCCACACCGTCCAGCGCCGCCGCGAGGCCGTCCCCGGTGATCACGTCCACGCCCTGCGAGCGGGAAATCGCCACCACCTCATGCCCGTCGCTCTCGAGCACGTCCACGACGTGCCGCCCGACCCGCCCGGTCGCCCCCGCTACCGCGATCCTTGCCATGGTGTTTCTCCCTCAGATCTTGTCTCGTCACAGCTCTGACACGAGGCGGCGGGAGAACGTGACAAGGTCCTAGCCTGCGTCGGCGCCTTGGCGGGCGGACGCTGCGGCGGAGCCGTTGGCGGTGATGTGGACGGGCGGGGCGTCCGGGTTGATGATCAGGATGTTGCTGCTGGCGTGCCGCCACAGTTCCTGGCTGGCGCTCGCGTCCATCAGCGCGGGCAGGCCGCCGTGCGTCGGCGCCCCCAGCACGATGGTGGTCGCCCGGATACTGGTGGCGTACTCCGCGATCAGCCGCCCGGCGCCGCCGTGATCGGTCGCGTGCAGCAGCACCTGGCCCTCGGCGGGCACGTGATGGGCGGCCAGCCGGTCCAGGTAACTGCTGACCAGGTCCCGCGCGACGTCCAGCTGCTCCGCCTCGACGCCGACGTCTCCCGCGGTGACGCCTTCCTGGGCGTGCACCACGTGGACGATCTGGCCCTCGGCCAGGGCCAGCCGGGCCGCGGCCTCGATGACCAGCCCGGCGACCGGGGACTGGTCGATGGCGGCGAGGATCACACTCTGGCTGGGTCGGCGTCCGGGCGACAGCGCGGTCCCGTCCACCGGGATCATCGTGGTGGCCGGGCCGGAGGGGGTAGCCGGGGGGGCCGTGCTGGCCGTCACATGAGCCGCCACCTGCTCGGCCTGGACCCGCTCGGCGTCCGCCAGCAGACGGTGTCCCGTGGACAGGATGACGATGCCCAGGAGAATCGCCCCGGAGGCGATGTAGAACGGCACGTGGATGTTGAGCGCGATGACCAGCCGCCCCGCGGCGTAGGGCGCGAGCCCGCCGCCAATGAACCGGACGAAGCTGTAGGCCGCCGACGCGACCGGCCGCTCGACCGGGGAGACGGTCATCACCGCCTGGGTGGTCACCGTGTTGTTAATGCCGATGAAGATGCCGGACGCGATCACGGCCGGGATGAGCACCGCGTTGTCCGTGGTCCAGATCGCGATGACCAGCACGATCACCGCGAACGCGGCGAGATTCAGGTACATCGTCTTAGCGATGCCAAACCGCCCCTGCAGCGTGGGCGCGCCGAACACGGCGAACAGGGCGACGAGGATGCCCCAGCCGGTGAAGACCAGGCCGAGCCGGATGGGGCTCAGGTTCATCGGGAACGGGGCGTAGCCCAGCACCGTGAAGAAGCCCCAGTTGTAGCAGAGCGCGGTCAGGGACATCGTGAGCAGGCCTCGGTGCCGCAGCGCGCGCAGCGGCGCGGACAGGCTCGTCTTGTGCGGCGGCTTGGGCGTTTTCTCGACCAGGACGACAGTGGCGATCAGCGCGATAGCCATCAGGACCGCGACGCCGTAGAACGGCCCGCGCCAGCTGACCTCGCCCAGGAGGCCGCCCAGTAGCGGGCCCATGGCGATGCCCACGCCCAGGGCCGTCTCGTACAGCACGATCGCGCCCGCGAACCCGCCGCTCGCCGAGGCGACGATGACCGCCAGCGACGTGGCGATGAACAGCGCGTTGCCCACGCCCCAGCCGGCCCGGAAGCCGATGATGGCGCCGATGGACGGCGACGCCCCGGCCGCCGCGCTGAACACCACGATCAGGGCCAGGCCGGCGATCAGTGTCTTCTTGGCCCCGATCCGGCTGGACACCCAGTTGGTGATCAGCATGGCCACTGCGGTGACCACCAGGTAGCTGGTGAACAGCAGCGTCACCTCGCTGGGCGAGGCGTGCAGTTCATGGGAGATAGAGGGGAGGATCGGGTCGACCAGGCCGATGCCCATGAACGACACGACGCAGGCGAACGCGACCGCGAAGACCGCCTTCGGCTGCTTGAACGGGCTCGCCGCCCCGGTGGATGTACCACTCATCCAAGTGCTCCGTTTCGGGATTTATTAAAGCGCCCGGGCCTTCCGGTCCCGGGTGGCTGTTCTCGTCAGGGCCGTATTCATCAGGTTTGGCCCACCAGCGGCTCATCGCGCTGGGCGTTGGCCAGGGCATCCATGGCCGGCAGGGCCGCGGCCAGCGCGGCCTGGTCGTCCGGGCTGAGCCGGGCGAGCAATCCCGCGAGCCGTTCCGCCCGTACCGCCCGGCGGCGGGCCACCGTCGCCTGGCCCTCGGCGGTGATGCGGACCTGCACCACCCGCCCGTCCGTGGGGTCAGGGACTCGGTCCACCAGGCCCGTGTCCTGCAACCGGGCCACCAACTGGGTCATGGCCGGCTGGGTCACGCCTTCCCGGGCCGCCAGCGCGGTGAGCCGGCGGGGCCCGTTTCGGTCCAGGGTGGCCAGCGTGGCCGCCGCCGTAAGCGAGAGCGAGCTCGGCGGGCTGAGCCAGCGGAACAGCCCGATCAGCCGCTCCAGGCCGGCCGCCACCCCGGCAGCCAGAGCCCGGTCGGCGAGGGCCGGCGAGGGCAGATCGCCCGACGCCAGCTTGTCCAGCGCCAGTTCTGCGGGCCCCAGTTGCTGGGACTCCTCATCCGCCGAATCCATAAGGTATTTATATCATACGCTTATGTTTCTGCAGAACGACGGCCCCCCGGAACGCGCACTGTCCCGGGCCGGCGGGCGGCCCGGGACAGTGGTGAGGCATCGGCACCGATGCGGTCTTCGTTGCGAGAAGTTGGCTGTTGACCTTCCTGGCCCCGCCTCTGAGTCAGGTTCCCCGGGTCAGAGGAGTTCGAGGATGGTGGCGTTCGCCTGGCCGCCACCCTCGCACATGGTCTGCAGTCCGTAGCGGATGCCGTTGTCGCGCATGTGGTGCACGAGGGTGGTCATCAGCCGCGCGCCGGACCCGCCCAGCGGGTGGCCGAGGGCGATGGCCCCGCCGTTGTAGTTGAGCGCCTTAGGGTCCGCGCCCAGTTCGGCCAGCCAGGCCAGCGGCACCGGCGCGAACGCTTCGTTGACCTCGAAGGCGCCGATCTCGTCCACGCCCAGGCCGCTGCGGGCCAGGGCCTTGCGGGTGGCCGGGATGGGTGCGGTCAGCATGATGATCGGATCGGCGCCGGCGAGCACGGCCGTGTGCACCCGGGCGATCGGGGTCAGGCCCAGCTCGCGGGCCTGGTCCGAGGTGGTCATCAGCAAGGCAGCCGAGCCGTCGGAGATCTGCGAGGAGTTGCCCGCGGTGATCACGCCGCCCTCGGGCTTGAACACCGTCTTGAGCCCGGCCAGCACGTCGACCGTGGTGCCGCGGCGGATCCCCTCATCGGCGCTGATCAGCTCGCCCTGGTCGTTGGTCACCGGCGCGATCTGGCCCTCGAACCGGCCGGCGTCCTGGGCGGCGGCCGCCTTCTCGTGTGAGCCCACCGAGTATTCATCCACCTGAGTGCGCGACAAGCCCCAGCGCTCGGCCATCATCTCGGCACCCACGCCCTGGTTGGGGAACACGCCGCCGTAACGCTCCAGGAACTCCGGGCCCATCGGGTTGGCGCCCTGGATCGAGGCGCCCATCGGCACCCGGGACATGGACTCCACCCCGCCCGCCACGACCACGTCGTACTGGCCCGCGATCAGGCCCGCCGCCGCGAAGTGCACGGACTGCTGGGACGAGCCGCACTGACGGTCCACAGTCACGCCGGTCACGGTCTCCGGCCAGCCCGCGGCCAGCACCGCGTTCCGTCCGATGTCGAAGGTCTGCTCGCCGACCTGGCCGACACAGCCCCAGATCACGTCGTCCACCAGGGCGGGGTCGATCCCCGACCTTTCGGCCAGGGCCCTGAGCACGTGAGCCGACAGCGAGACCGGGTGCACCCCGGACAGCCCGCCGTTCCGCTTCCCGACCGGCGTCCGGACCGCCTCGACGATCACCGCATCACGCACGCTGCACTCCTCCTCGACCGGCCCGCTCGTGGCGGCACCGGGT
>DASQRM010000221.1:0-3030 GCA_035642895.1 Streptosporangiaceae bacterium
TGGACCGCGGAGATCACCGCCGCGATCATCCGGCTCCAGGCGCTGGCACCCGGCTGACCAGCCGGAACCATCCCTGCGACCAGGAAGGACACACCCCCGGGCCCGTGGAACCCCGCCCACCCGGCACGACAGCCGGGCCGCCACCCTGACCAGCCACCGGAAAATGGCCCTCAAGCCGTACCCTCAGGCCACCCAGCCAAGATCACGAAAGATGCAGGCTAGGCATCACCAAAGACCGCCGCATCCGCGTATCCAGCCTCTACATAGCCAGAAATGAAGTCGGCCTGGGCGTGGACGCCCTTACTCAATGCCGTTTAGAAGCGCGTGATCGCTGACGAAAGCTGCCTGTCTCCGGCGCGATCGGTGGTGGCGGTTTGTGATCGCGTGTGCTTACTCTCCGTGCCCTGTTGCCGGTCCCGCTGGCCACTGCCATTGCGGCACTTCGCGGATTGGGTGCAGGTCAGCGTCGGTCTCGGCCCATGAGTTCTGCTGGGCGACGCGGGCGCCGAATTCGACGTGTTCGCGGACTGCCTGGCGGAACGGTTCGTCGTCGGGCAGGGCGGCCTCGTCGAGGGCCTCCAGGTACAGCGCGACGAATCGCTCGCGTTGCTCGTCGGTGATCTCGAGGTGGCGGTGAACGTCGATGATGTGCTGGAAGCCGAGGTTGCGGGTGAAGCGGTCCGGGCCGCCGAACGATTCGGCGGTGAACCAGGTCAGGTGGTCGACGTGGGTGGGCACGCGCTTGGTGAACAACGTTTTCAGGACCGGATCGGCAAGGGCTTTTTGGTAGAACAGCTCCTCGAGGCGGTGCAGAGCCTCGTCACCGCCGCCGTGCTGGTACAGGGTCTCGGTCACCAGCGTTCCTCCCTTGCCGTCCCTTGTCTTCGGCCCTTGTTTTCGGTGTTTGCCTGTCAGCCTGCCCGCTCACGGGGTGTCAGCAAGCCAGCGTCCGGTCTGGTCCGGCGATGACGCGTGCTGCCCTGGCCGGATGTGCCGCGGCGGGCGGGGGGCTCCCGGTAGAAGAGGAAGTGTCGAGCAACCTTTTCCGCCCGGGAGCCCTTGGTGTCCTTCTATCCTGTCATGCCGCCGGATGTCACCTTGTGCTGCGCGGAGGACGCCGCGCTGGGCCTGCTCGGGGAGGCGAGCGTGGTCGCGGTCAAGGTGGCTGACCTGGCCTCGCCGGCGCGGCAGGGTCCGGGCAGGGACGTCCGGACCGCGCTGACAGCGGCCGGGGCGGGCCGGATCCGGTCCGGGGACCTGGTGGTCTGGCTGAAACCGGTGGCGGTGACGTCGGCGGTGGTGCGCCGCGACGGGCGGGTGCAGGCGGCAGGGCACCCGGCGGAGCACGCCCGGCTGGGCGTGGCCGAGTCCAGGCTGGATGAGCTGACGGGGACACCGGGCGTGATCGATGAGATCGCCCGGGCCGTCACGCTGGGCGGCGCGGTGAAGGGCGCCGCGCGCCGGGCGATGACCCCTGCGCTGGCGATCCGGTTCACGCTGCTGATGACCCTGGCCCCGGATGCCGGCTACGCCGAGGTGATGGACATCCTCCTGGGTGATCTGGTCCTGGTGCCCTGGCAGCGGCCCTACCGGGTGCCGACCGCGGCGGTGGCCTGCACCTGGCGGGAGGCGATCGGCCCGGCGCCGCTGGAGCGGCTGCGGGACAGGCTGCTGGCCGGCGTCGACGGCGAGCACCGCAGCCGGGACTACCGCGCGGTCATGGCGGGGGACCTGGAGGTGGGCTCGATCGACGGGTCGCTGATCCGCGTCCCGGACAGCCCGGCCAACCGGAAGGCGTTCGGGTCGGCGGGCACCGCCGATGACTCGTCCCCGTATCCGCAGCTACGGGAGCTGCGGATCTCCGCCGCCTCGACCCGCGCCACCTTCGGCGTGGCGACCGGGCCGTCGGGCGCCGGGGGCGGCCGGGACAAGGGCGAGGCCGAGCAGAAGCTGCTGGATACGGCGCTGAAGGACCACTGGCCGGTGTTCACCCCCTGGCGGCTGTGGATCATGGATCGTAACTTCCCCGGCACAGCTCGCATCAAGGACATGCTCGCCACCGGCACCCACGTGCTGATCCGGGTCAAAGACGGCATCACGCTGCACAGGACCGGGGACTTCCTGCCCGACGGCTCCTACCTGGCGCAGATCTCCGGCGGCGGCATCACGCTGACCGCCCGGGTCATCGAGTACCACGTCACCGTGACCGGCCGGGCCGCCCCCGAGCTGTTCTGCCTGATCACCGACCTGCACGACCACCAGACCTACCCGGCGCAGACCCTGGCCGGGGCCTACCACTGGCGGTGGATCGGCTCAGAAACCCTCCTGAAGGAAGCCAAGTCCGCCATCAGCGGCGCCGGCCCGTCCACCGGGCCGATCCTCCGGTCGCAGTCCCCGGCCCTGGTCCGCCAGGAGCACGCCGCCTGGGTCACCGCCGTCGAACTGGCCCGCGCTGTCGCCCGTGCCGCCGCGGCGATCGCCGTCCCCGCCCGCCGGGGACGCCGTGCCGGACAGCCGGTGCACCCCCGCGAGATCTCCTTCACCGCCGCCCGGCGGGCCGTCGTCGCCTCCGTCCGCTCCGGCGCGGCCACCGCCAGCCTGCCCGCCGCCCTTACCGGGGCGAACCGGGACGCCATCCTGGCCGGCCTGGCCCGGCGCCGCGTCCAGGTCGACCGCTGCCGACACCGCGACCGCAAGACCAAGGCCCGCCTGGGCTTCCCGCCCGGCGGGCCGCGCCTGCCCACCCGCACCGCGCCAGCCGAGATCAGCGTCTGCCAGCCCCCGGCCGCCTGACATCCGTAACACCCTCCGGCCCGTGGAACCGGCCGCTGCCCGGAGCGACAGCCCGGCACCGGCATGCCCTTCACGCTCCGTGAAACGCCAGCGAGACCACAACGATCACAATCTCACCTGCCCGCACCTGCCGACCACGCGAAACTAAACGGCATTGGGGGCTTCCCACCGGGATCGGGCCGGATTCCCAGGCGGCGGGGTTAACGTGACCGGGTGGACGAGATGGCCGATTCGAGT
>DASQRM010000222.1:0-2982 GCA_035642895.1 Streptosporangiaceae bacterium
TGAGCGTCCCGGTCCTGGTCCTGACGGGCGACGAGGACGAGGGCTGCCTGGAGCCCGCGCTGATGCTCAAGCGCACCATCCCCACCGCGGGCCTGACCGTCCTGCCGCGCACCGGCCACACCGCCAACCTGGAAGAACCCGGCGTCTTCAACCGCGCCGTGGACAGCTTCCTGTCCAGCGTGGCCCGCGGCTCGTGGCATCCGCGGGATCCTAGGTCCCGTTCGGCCTCCACCACCGGCATGAACTGACCGCCGCGCGGCCCACAAGAATCAGCGGATTTCTGATCACAATTCGTAGTCCTGCTTGAACAGATGTCGAACCTGTGCTGCGCTATACGGTGCGGTTCGTATCGTCCGGCATGCGTCCCGTGGGGGGTTGACCGGCATGGCAGACAAGGGCGGCGACAGGGTCACCGCCGAGCGTTCGGTGGCGGCGGCCGGTGAACAGGACAGGCCCGCTAGTGGCGAGGTAACCACCCCCACGGTCCGGAGCAGGAACGCCCTCGGCGGCACCAGCCTGCCCGACCCGCGCGGTGACGGCCGGGTCGGTTCTGCCGACGCGGCGCAGGAGCGGCCACGCGCCGCTAACGCCGGCCCGCTCACCGAGGACGAGGTCACCGAGTGGATCGGGACCGCCGGTAAGTCCCCGGAAGCCGCGCCCGGCGTCGCGCCCGAAGCCACACCCGATGTCGCGCCCGATGTCGATCCGGAGTCCGCCAGCTGGCTGGGCGCCGGGCTGGCTGCCCTGATCGTCATCCCCGCCCTGGTCATCGGGGCGCTGACCGTCGGGGCGGTCAGGCATTTCACCGGAACGCGGGCGCCCAGCTCCACCGCGGCCGGCCCCGAGGCGGCGGCCCGCGGGCAGGCGGCCGCCTGGGTCGCCCAGCAGGTAAGGCGGGGCGTGCCGGTGTCCTGCGATCAGGTGATGTGCGCGGCGCTCGAGGCACGCGGGCTCCCGGCCCGCGACCTGCTCGTACTCGGGCCGATTTCCAGCGATCCGCGCAGCTCCGCCGTTGTCGTCGAGACGGGCGCCGTCCGGGCGTTGTTCGGTACCAGCCTCGACCGGGCCTGGGCCCCGGCCGTCCTGGCGTCTTTCGGCTCCGGGCCCGCGGGCATCACCGTCCGGGTCGTTGCCTCGCATGGAGCCGTCGCGTACCAGACCGCGCTGGCCGGTGACATGGCCGCCGCCAGGGCGGCCGGCGCCAGGCTGCTGGCCGACCGGCGGATCGCCGTCCAGGCGTCCGCCCGATCCCAGCTCACCGGGGGCCTGGTCGACCTGCGCCTGCTGTCTGCCCTCACCGCCCTGTCCCGGCAGTTGCCGGTCAGCGTCGTGGGGTTCGGCAACGCCGGCCCGGGCGTGAGCGCGGGGGTCCCGCTCCGCTACGCCGATCTGCGCACGACGAGCCCGGCGGGCGGCCTGACGCAGGCCGGTTACGCGCGGTCGCTGCGCTCGGTGCTGAGCGGGCTCGATACCAGCTTCCGGCCGGCCAGGACGGTGTCCGTGGCGCGGCCTGACGGCCAGGCGGTGCTGCGCGTGGAGTTCACCGCGCCGAGCCCGCTCCAGGCTTGAAGTCACGCCACCCGTTAGGGACGGGCTAGGGTCAGTCCGGCGGCGGCGCGGCGGAACGCGGTCGCGGCGGCGGGGTTATCCTCCACGTGCCAGTCCTGGTGGTAGATCCCGTCGTGCTGGGCAATGTCGAACCAGACGAGCCCTAGCGCGCCGTACTCGCGCATCCCGGCGAACAAGCCCGGGATCTTGGCCGCCTGGCCGGCCTGCGGGCCCACCGCGGTCTCCGACAGCAGCACCGGCTGGCCGGTAAACATCCGGACCTGAGCGATGGTTGGCCCGAAGATGCTGAAGAAGGACTCGCCCGGACGGTAGTAGTAGCCATCGATGCCGACCCACGTGACGTACCTGGTGCCCGGCCACCAGGCGGCGACCGGGCCGGTGCCGGGTTCGTTCGCCTGCAGGGTCCACAGCCAGGTGACATTGCCCGCGCCCCGGGCGCGGAACAGCGTCACGATGTGCCGCCATGCGGCCACGAACGTCGCGGCCGGGGTGTGCTGGTAGCCCCACGAGTACCAGTAGGCGTTCATCTCGTGCCCGAACCCGATGACGACCGGGCTGCCGAACTGGCGGATGCTGTCGGCGAACGAGCTCAGGTAACCGTCATAGCCGCCCGAGGCGATCAACGATACCGAGACGCCAGTTGGATCCCACTGCAGCAGTGTGGCCGCTCCGTGATCGCGGACGGTCCGCGCGAACGAGGTCTTGAAGGGTTCCCCCCAGCCGCCGTAGTACCCGACAAGGTTCGGCTGCCGCCCGGCCGCCCGGGCAAATTCCGCGACCGTCTGATAGGTATCAGGCGGGCCGGTCTCGTACACCCCCAGGTAAGAGGCTGGGTTCGCGGGCAGTGACGCGGACGGGTCGCTGGCGGAAACGAGGTGGCTGATCGTGAACGCCACGGCAGCGGCTGCGGTCACCAGGGCGAGAAGAATCACCAGGCGGGACCGCATGCTATCTGGCCTCCGCACGAGGAAATTGCTGGCCGCCCGGGACGAATGCCAGTCCATCGGATTTCCGGGACGCCCGTTTCAGCCTTTCAATGCGGTCCGGAATGTCGTGAGCGCGTCCGCGCTGTCTTCCAGCCGCCAGTTCTCTCCCTTGTAGAGCCCGCCGAAACTGTGCTGGTCGAACCAGACGAGCCCGAGGTAGTTCTGCGCACGAATCCCGGCGAACAGGTTCGTGATCCCGCGTGTTTGACCAGCTTCCGGTCCCACGCCGGTCTCAGCAATCAGCAAAGGAGCCTGACTAAATTTTCGCACCGCAGTGACCACAGGAACGAAGACGTTCTCAAATTTATCGCCTGGCACATAATAGTAGCCGCTGACGCCGACCCAATTGACGTACCGGGAACCTGGCCACCAGGCGTGTACTGGCCCAGTCTGCCTGCTCGATGAGTTTACTTGCCACAGCCACGTG
>DASQRM010000223.1:0-43153 GCA_035642895.1 Streptosporangiaceae bacterium
CCCGGTGGGCCGGACGCGGGTACCGAGGTCATCGATGCCACCGGCATGATCGTCATGCCTGGGCTGGTCGACCTGCATTACCACACCGCGATCGGCAAGGGCTTCTGTGATCATCTGCCGCTGCTGGAGTCGCTGGAGCAGTTCTGGTACCCGTCGATCCGGGCCCTGGACCCGGAGACCGCGTACTGGGCCGCGCTCAGCAGCTATGCCGAGTCGATAAAGAACGGCGTGACCACGGTCAACGACATGTACCGCCAGCTCGGCGCGCTGGGCCGCGCCGCGCACGACATCGGCATCCGGGCCGTGCTGTCCAACGACGTGGCGCTGCCCGAGCACAACCTGGACACGCTGCAGGACAACCAGGACGCCTACGGCGCCGTGCACGGCCTGGGCGGCGGCCGGATCGAGGTGTATGTCGGCATCGAATGGCTGCCGCTGGCCTCCCCCGAACTGCTCCGCGACGCCCGCGCCCTCGCCGACGAACTAGGCACCGGCATCCACATCCACCTCAACGAGTCGCTCACCGAGGTGGAGAACGCCGTGGAACGGTTCGGCCGCCGCCCGACCGAGGTGGCCTACGACGCCGGGCTGCTCGGCGCCGACTGCGTGGCCGCGCACTGCGTCTGGCTGTCCGACACCGAAATCGCGCTGATGCGCGAGACGCGCACCCAGATCTCGCACAATCCCAGCTCTAACGCCAAGCTCGGCAACGGGATCGCCCGGCTGCCGGAAATGCTGGGCGCCGGACTAAATGTGGGCCTCGGTCACGATGCCGCCGAGTGCAACAATAGCCGGGATGCGTTCGAGGTCATGAAGTTCGCGTCACTGGTGCACCGGGCCAACCGGGTGGATGCCAGCCTGATGCAGGCGCCGTCCGTCCTCCGGATGGCCACCCGCAACGGCTCAGCCGCGCTGAAACATGACACTGGCGAGCTGACCCCGGGCCAGAAGGCCGACGTCATCCTGGTGGACACCCAGAACCCGATGTTCACCCCGCTGATGCCCGGCGACAAGGCGCACATCTACTCCCACCTGGTCTTCGCCGCGAACGGCAGCGCGGTGGACACCACGATCGTGGACGGAAAGATCCTGATGGCCGGCCGCCAGCTGCTCACCATGGACGAGCGGCAGATCCTGTCCGAGGCCAACGAGGGCTTCCTGCGCACGCTCAAGCAGATCCGCTCGTAACCGGCCCATGCAGATCGACGCGCACACGCACATCCTCAGCCTGGCGCAGGACGCGGAGTTCACCACCGAGTACGGCCGCGAGGGCTCGCTGTGCATCTACCGCAGCCTGGGCCTGCTGCCCTCGCACCGGCCGCCGACCGAGGAGGAATGGGAGGCCAGCGGGTACAGCCGGAAGGGGTTCCCGGTGATCGGGCCGGAGGAGTCGGTCCGCGACCATCCCGGCTTCGACAAGATCGTGATCCTGGCCGTGTCCCCGCAGTTCCTGGACGGCGAGCTGATCGGGACGGTGGACACCTCCGGGATCACCGGCGTGCCCGGGCCGCCGACCCCGGAGAAATGCAACGACTACATCGCCGCGATCGCCGCGGCCCAGCCGGACACGTTCATCGGGTACGCGTCGGTGAACCCCGGCTACCGCGGCCCGGCCGCCGCGGTCCGCGAGCTGGAGCGGGCCGTGCGCGACCTGGGCCTGCAAGGCCTCAAGCTCTACCCGATGTACCAGGACTGGTCCCCCGCCGACCCGGTGATCGCCTTCCCGGTGTTCGAGAAGGCCCAGGAACTCGGCATCCCAGTGATGGTGCACCAGGCAGGCTCGACCCGGATCGACGCCCGGATGGAGTACGCCCGCCCGGCGCTGCTGGACGCGGCCGGGCGGCACTTCCGGGAGCTGCGGCTCACGATCGCGCACTGCGGGCTGCCCTGGGTGGATGAGGCCATGTTCATGCTGACCAAGCACCCGAACTTCTACGCTGAGCTGAGCTACCACATCGCCAGCGTGACCACCGAGGAGCTGCTGCGCTTCCTGGTGCACGCCGAGGCGTCCTTCGTCCCGCTGGAGAAGCTGTTCTTCGGCACCGACTACCCGGGCTTCCTGTATGACCCGGTGAAGCTGCGGGCCAAGCTCCTGGCCGTGAACGAGCATGCGGACCGGGTCGGCTGCGCCCCCATCCCCCAGGCCAAGCTGGACGGCATCCTGGGCGACAACTACGCCCGCATGCTCGGCCTGCCACTTTCGTGATCACGGTCAATCTTTGCCATCTAGGGGACGCAGAAGGGTGGTCCTACCGGCCAACTGCCTTCTATGAGCTGCGGGCGGGCACGCCAGCGTGCCGGGCAAGAGCGGCTCCCCAGGTCCGGGCCCGGTCCAGCTCGCCTTGGCGAAGCGGGCCTTGCGACCCCGTGACGATGAAGCCTTCTGGCTGGCCGGCCAGGCCGAAGCCGAGGCGCTTCAGCTGGCGGCTGGCCCGGCGGCTGGCGCTGCCGGCCAGCCGGGATTCAACACGGGTGTCAAAGGCCGCGGCCAGGGCGCCCAGCCGGGCGGGGGGAAGCGCTTGCAGCCACTCTCGCAGGCCAGGACCGGCGGCGCCTGATTCCGGTTCGCGGCTCTGCTGATCCTTGGTTTTGCGTGCCGCCCGCAGGCCCTGCTGGCGGCTGCGCGGCGAACTCATCCTCATCATGTGCGTGGGTCCGCCGACCACCAGGAGGCAGGCGTCCTCGACGTCGCTGAGCTTTGTGGCGTCTGTTCGCGTCACCCGCACGTCGGCGGCTGGATCGGCGGTCCGGATCCCGTCCGCGATCGCCTCGGCAACCAGCCGGGTGTTGCCGAACAAGCTCTCGTAGACCACTGCGACCTTCATCTCTTCCTCCGCATGTCCGGCGGCGGGCTGTGCCGTCGCACCTTGGTTCACTCGGGGCACCGGTCAGCCTCGGTCAGGCGGCACTGACGTGACGTCCATCGCCACCAGCGGCTGGTTGGGAACCGGGCTCAGCGTGGGCGAGGCGCTCGGCGCGGTCTTTGATGCCGAGCAGCATCTTGCGCTCCATGATCAAACTCCCCGGCTCCATCGCATATGTGTTCAGCACCTGCGCGAGCGGCGAAGCATCACGTGTGGCGATCCGGTTCCGGCTGATCAGCCTGGTACCCGCGCCATCTGGCACGAGCACGAAAGCCCATGCCCAGTTTCCGTCGTCGGAGCGGAACACCAGGGACCGCTCGGGTTCAAGCTCAGCGACTCGCAGGACGGGTCCCCGCTTACCGAGCCGCTGTTTGTCCCCGACCTTCAAGCTCTGGAACTCGGGGAGAATCCGGTCAGCGCTATGCATATGCAGACCCATAAGGTTCTCGATCCAGTCATAGGTGTAAGCGCCACCTCGGCCCGGGCCCATCTGAACCAGCCACGGCCAGATAGCACTCGGCGGAGCATTGACCTGCACGGCACGGGTGGACACGATCCCCGCGTCGGCCAGCAAATCGTCACCGGGCATTCCGCGCGCCGCTTCGCTCTTCGTAGCTCCCCAGCTGAGGCACCATGGCCGCCAATACCGATATGTGCTCACTTCGAATGCGATGGCCACCGCAACCGTACCGGCAGCTGCCAAGCCGCCCCCTATGGCCAATCGCGAGCGAGTCACTGCGCTCATCAGACGTCACCTCTCCCATGGGTCCCGTGCGGGGGACCTGATTTACCAGAAGTCCGTCAGCGCCATATACCTTCACCCTGTCCTGCCGCTTAGTGCCTACACAGGGCCTACTGGTAATCATCGATGGGACGTAGGTCCCTCTGGATGACTGCTCCTCACTCCACCGTGCTCGTCTGGCGCAAGCTACCGGGCAGCAAGACCCGGCCGCGGGGGTCAGCGTCTCGCCCGCGTGCCGGTAGAAGGCCCCGATCGCGTTCGTTCCCGCGGTGGTGTCATTGACATAGACGTGCCCGGCCACCGGGGACGCCAGGGTCGAGGCGGAGGCGGACGCCGCCGCAGGGCTTTGCGGATCTCGGCGGCCGCGACGATTGCCAGGGCCACGGCGGTGCAGATCAGCCATTGCCGGACGTCGAGCCTGGTGGTCTTCATCACGGTGTGGAAGATGCCCAGGACGGTGGACAGGACCAGCAGGACGAGGGACACGCTGGTCGTGATGAGGAACGTCTTGTCGGAGAACGTGCTGAGGGAGAACGCCGAGTCCCGTTCGTCTTTTGACTCGATCGAGAAGAACAGGTTGAACAGCTCGAACGTGACCATGCCCATGGTCCGGGCGATGGCGAGTCCGTGAGCGTGGTCCGCCCAGGTGATCACGCTGAGGGTGCCGATCGCCATCAATAGGCCGACGAAGGCGAGCCAGGCGATGAGCCCGCGGGTCAGGATCGGCGCCTGCGTGCCTACCCGGCAAACGGCGCTCCCTAGCAACTGGTGTCACGTCCGGGCGGGTACGGGCCCGGCGCACTTGCCTATCCGGTGCTCTGGTGGGTCGGCGTCGATCCGTTCGGCAGCAGCAGATCGAACCCGTCTGGGGTGTGCAGCCTGCCGGGCGCGGTGCCGGGCCTGCCGGTGACGCCGTACTGCCAGACGAGCGCCCTGGTCGCCGGGTCGATCGCGACCATCCGGTCCTGGTAGTCGTCGTTGACCATGAAGACGCCGCTGGGCAGCAGCTCGGCCAGCGAGGGATGGTTCAGCATGCCCGGCCCAGAGCGCGGGTGGTAGCGGTACAGGATATGCCCGGCGCGGTCGAACTCGAGGATCTGCCCGGGCCTGGCGTAGTCAGCGATGAGGTAGCGGTCGGGCCCGAGCTGCTGGGGATCGGACGGGTAGCTGATCGGCAGCTGGGTCGTCCAGACCAGCTTCCCAGCCTCGGTGTACTCGCTCACCCACGATCCGTTGATCTCCGAGATCAGCAGGTTCCCATCCGGCAGCGGCGTGTCCCCGTTTGGCGACCCCATCGAGGCGGGCGGGCCGTGCGTGCACACGCCGGTGGTGCCGATCTGGTGGGCCACCCTGCGGTTCTGGTTGATCACCAGCACCCGGCAGTTGCTGGCGTCGGCCACCGTGATCTGGCCGTTCTTCAGAAGATAGGCGTCGTCGGGCTCGTGCAGGTATCCCGGGGCAGAACCCGAGTGACGCGGATGGCCGTATGACCAGATGATCTTCCCAGACGGGTAGGCGATCTTGATGATCGTCTCGTTTTGCTCCTGGTTGGACAGGATGGCCGTGCCGTGGTCGATAAAGAACGCGTCGTCAGGGAAGTAGAACCGCGACGGGTCCCGCGCCGTGTGCGCTGACGGGTATTTCCACGCCAGGTGCAGCGCTGCGTCCAGGAGCAGGAGCCGGTTGTTGCCCCGGTCGGCGATGAGCAGCTTGCCGCCAAAATAGGGCGAGCCGGCCCCGGCGGCGCCCGCCGTGCCGAAGGCCCGGTTGGCCCGCAGCATCTGCACGGACGCGACCTGCGCGCCGTTGGATTCACCGCCGATGATCCAGGCGGTGGAGCCGACCACGGCGACCGCGGCGTGCGAGACCGGCACCTGGAGGCGGCCAGCCGGCAGCAGTCGCTTGGCCGCCGGGTCGAAAGCCCAGATTGTCGAGACCGTGGATGTGGGTGGCGAAGCGGACTCGCTGCCGGTGCCGCCGCTGAACTCACCAGGGCCGAGCTGGGTCGTGCCGAGCCCTGGAACCGGCCGCTGTATTACCGTGCTGTCGCCGCCGGCTACGAATAGTTCGCTGCCCACGGTCACGGCTGCCGCGCCGGCCAAGGGCTCCGGGAGGTGGCCGATGACAGCTGCCGTTCGCCGGGCCGGGTTCACAACCTGGATCACGTCCACTGGAGCACCGGCCCGGCGGCCGGTGATCGCCTGACCGCCGAAGACGAAGATCTGCCCGTCCAGCGCGGCGGCCGCCGGGTAGCGCACCGGGACAGGGAGATCGGCGATCGTCGTGAATCTCCGGCCGTCCACAGTGGCCAGCACCGGGGCATCAGCCCGGGTTCCGTCGTAGCCACCTACCAGGTAGGTACGGGCGCCAATGGTGACCCCGGTCGCGTCGGAACGCGGTGCGGGCATCGATCCCGCCTTGGTAGCGGTGGCGGGCTGGCCGCCGGGTCGGCCGTGCACAGCGAAAGCCTCAACCTTGGCGACGGTGGCCGAGGATCCTCCCCCGAAGATCAGCGCCCGCCGGCCGAGCAGCCCCGCCGCGGCGTCGTGCAAGGGCGCGCTGAGCACACCGATCCGCCGGGCCGCTCCGGTGCTGGTGCTCAGAGAGTAGATTCCCGCGGCGGAAGCACCGCCAGCGGTCAGCCCGCCGAGGACGACCAGGTGGTTCCGGGAGCCCGCGACGGCCACCGCTCGGCTGATCGGGGCAGCCATGCGCCAGGGAAGCAGGCCCGACTCGGCCGCCGGCAAGCCCCTTGGCCCGCCCATACCGCGGACCGGCGACAACGGCCCGCCTGACTGGCCGGCTCGGCCAGGCGGGCCGGAGCCGCGTCCCGGGCCGACCACCAACCAGATGCCAAGCGCGGCGATCAGCACCACCAGCAAAGCCGCGACCGCCCGCCTCCGGCGGACCCGGGCCGACAGGTGTCGCCGCTGGCGCCCCGGCATCGGCGCCCTGGCAGCCGGAACAGCCCGGGCCCGCAAGCGCAGGACGGGGTCTCCCATTTAGCCGATGATGCCCGAATGACCGCAGCGATCAGCGGGAGGAGAAGCTCTCTTTGCCGTTGGATGACGTTATGCGGCCAAAACAGAGGCCAAGGCGGTCTCGAACAGCGCGCAGGTGCAGAGTTCTGTGCGCGCCTGACGGTCGCGCGCCACCCTCGCGGCCACGTCCCGCGGTCGTCTTTCATCTCCAGCTTGTACCGGCCCATCGGGGCGCTAACAGGGGATGAGGATCCCGGCATCGGCGCCTGGCGGCCCAGCCGCAACGAGCCTGCCGGCTTCGCCACGTTCCGCGGCGCGGCTGTCCGCCCGGTACTGCCTCAGCGCTGGTCCGCGCCGGTCGGGGTGAGCTCGAAGACCGGATGGCGGTGCGCTTCGGCGGTGAAGTCTGCTACGGGTGAGTTCTTGCTCGCCTGGAAATAAGGTCGCGTGGCCGGGGCAATACGGATGTAACGTTCCAAGATTGGCCCGGACTGTGCTGGTGAGAGCTCCCGGACGGTGCAGTCTTGCCGGTCACGCCCGCGGCGCAGGGTGACCTGCCCGGCGGCGCGCGCATTGAGCACCCACGAGACGGCACCGTAGGGAGCCACCAGCCACCGCTGCTTGCCCTGCTTGACGAGGATCACCGGGTTAGTGTGTGCCCGGCCAGTCTTGCGGCCGCGGGTGGTTAGCAGATGGGCCGGCCCGATACCGGCCCGGGCGAGCAGGCAGAAGATCGCGTTGCCCACCCGGTCGGCGCCGGTCATGCGGAACTCGCGCACGGGCCGGGCACTGCCCTGCCCCGCCTGAGCGGCGCTGCCTCCCGCAAGACCGGGATGATCTTCGGGCCGGGGCTGCCCGCCCCCTTCGGCACTGCTAGACACAGCGTGCTCCTTCAGCGTTCAAGGTCGGGCCGGCGGGATGTCAATGTCCTGTGCGCATGTGGCCGCCATGCGGAGAGTGGCCGGTGAACCAGCGTGCCAGCGAGACGATCTGGGCCACCAGCGCGATGCAGGAACCCGCGATGGCGATGACCAGAAGGGCGCGCACGGCGGTTGACCAGCCAGATGACAAGTCGAAGGGGAACACCTGCCAGATGAGGATTGCTGCGGCCAGCCCGATTCCGGTCGTGGCCAGGTCACCGAGTGATTTCAGCCACCGCGGGTCGTAGGCCAGGTATACGACGTTGGCTGCTATCCCTGCCGCCAGCGAGAGGTTGACGAGCCACAGGACCTGATTCATGCCGCTGGTGAGGAACGGCATCGCCTGCCATCCGGGCCGGGCGTTGAGAACGAACAAGATCGCCGCGCTGAACGCAATGGCGATGCAGTAGCCAGCCCGCCGCGCGCCCGCAGAGGAACGGCGAGCCGGATCGGTGAGTGCCATCGTGGCCTCCGTTGGATCTGGAATCCGCTACCACGGTAGGCCTGGCGCGCGATCCCGGGGCAGGGTCCGATGTCACCATCCGCCGGCGAATGGTCCCGGCGATTCAGGCGGTCTTGCGTGCCCGGGTCTGGCCCGGTCCGGTGCCTGCCACCGGCCGCGGGGTGGAATCTGTGCCGCGCAACCGGCCGGGCGGTGATCCAGGTGGTCAGCGGGCGAAGCAGTGTCGCCCGGGGAGCGCGCTTCCGTTATCCAGGTGGCCGGGGCCGTAGGTGCACGACGCCCTCGGACGGATCTGGTGGCGGGTAACTAAGCCTGGACCGCGCGCCGACGACACCCTCCGCATGCTTGAGTGCGTTGATGAGGTCACGGGCGACAGCGCGGCTTTCAACCTGACCACTGACGGTGACGACGCCTGAACGTACCGTCACGTTGATCTGGTTCGGACCGAAGGCGAAATCGCCCTGGATGATGTTCTTGATCACTTCGTCCCGGATCACGCCGTCTGGCCGGTCGAAGACGCTCAGCACATCGACCCGGCTCAGGATCCCCACCACGCGGCCCTCATCGTCCACCACCGGCAGCCGCTTCACGTGGCGGTCGTGCATCAGCCGGGCCGCGCTGGACACGCTATCGTCCGGGCCGACGGTCAGCGCTGGGCTGCTCATCAACTCGGCAGCGGTGAAGCCAGCCGCCTTCGCGCGTTCACCCCGCCGGCCGGTGGAGATCATGTATCCGCCCAGGGCTCCCTGGCCGACCTCTTTGAGGAGAAGATCGGCCTCGGAAACCACCCCAACCAGACGATCTTCCTCGTCTAGCACGGGCAACGCGCTGACGTGCAGCTTGCGCATCGCGGCCACGATTTCCTTGTATTCAGCGGTTTCCCGGACCGACTCGACTTCATTTGTCATGACATCATTCACCCAGCTGTCCATCAAAATCACTCCTTTAACAGCCATCACTGCTGCCCGCCTGCAGGAAGACAGGCTTTTCTCCTCCAAGCCCACTCCGTAGCCGCCCATGGCTCTAGAGCCCTTGGTCATGTCTAGTGCCGCAGTCAGCCTGCCGGGCAGCCTCAGGCCTGAATCTTCCGGCCACCCGGCGAAAATCCCTGGGAAACAGGAACCTCGCCCCTTGGCTACCGCTTCGGAAAGCGAGAGGCAGGAATGATCGGGAATGAAGCGTCCGTGAGGCAGGACATACGGCTTGGCCGGGTGACTGGAAACGCGGTGGGCGCGAACTAAAGTAGTTGTCGCTGTCATCCTGGTACTAATCGCCTGGCTGCTCGGCTCCAGCATCCTCCCCGGCTCGCTCAGCACCGCTCGCCAGCGTTGTACTGGGTGGTGAGCAGCACGGTCGTGCCACTGCTCCGTCAGCGCCTCTTACGTTCACCCTGTCCCACCCCCGTGGTGCCTGCGGAGAGTCCATCGGTCATGGACGGCGGGACGTGAGTCACTGTGGGCCGGGGCCGAATTGCCCTGGCCCGCGCGGGCAGCCCAGACCAGGCTCGAGTAAGGAGGTGGCGATCATGACCGTCCAGAGCGCCGCACAGACTGATCGGGCCCGCGAGGTGAAGGTGCTGATCACGGCCGCCTCGCTGCATGGAGCGACCAGCGAAATCGCCGCAGCCCTCGGGGAGGAGCTGTCGGGGCAGGGCCTGTCCGCGACAGTGAGCCCGCCTGAGGCAGTGAATGACATTGAAAGTTACGATGCGGTCATCATCGGGAGCGCGGTTTACACCGGCCACTGGCTGGCTCCGGCTAAGGACCTCGTCTACAGATACCTCGACGCCCTCGCTTCACGTCCGGTGTGGCTGTTTTCCAGCGGCCCGGTTGGCGATCCTTCCGGTAAGCTTTCCCAGGCGATGAGGAAAGACCCGGTGGACGTGGCCGCATTGAGCACGGCCACGCACGCGCGGGGCCATGTCATGTTTGCCGGAAAGCTCGACCCGAAAACGCTGAGCCGTCCTCAGCACGCAGCGCTCCTGATATTCCGTGGCCTGAATGGCGATTTCCGCGATTGGTCCGCTATCAGAGAGTGGGCCCGCGGCATCGCGCAAGAACTCACCCCGGTGCCCCGGTAATAGGCCGGGCCGGTGCAACGCGCATGGACGACCCCGGCCGTATTGAGCGGCTCAGCCAGCTGGACCTGAGCAACTTGCGCATCGAGGACCACGGTCTGCCGATGCACGTTGCCGCGCTGATGCTCGTCGATCAGGCCGGACCATGCGGAAAGCTCGACCTGGACGCGTTGCGGGTCGCCGTGGACCGGCGCCTGCACCGGGTGCCGCGCCTGCGGCAGATTCTGCATCGTCCCCCGCCTGGTCTGGGACCGCCCATATGGATCGACGACCCCGGTTTCAACGTCCGGGACCACGTGCGGCATTGCGCGGTCCCGGCCCCGGGCGACGAGGACACGCTGCTGACAGTGTGCTCGAAGCTGAACGCGAGCCGGCTGGACCGCTTCCGCCCCCTGTGGGAGATGTGGCTGCTGACCGGGCTCGCAGGCGGCGGCTCCGGACTACTCATCCGGCTTCACCATGCGGTGGCCGACGGTCTCGCCGCCGTAGCCATGATGGAAGCGCTTTTCGGAGCCGATCCCGTGGGGCTGATCCCGGATGTCTGCACCTGGCGGCCACGACCGAAACCAAGTACACGGGAACTGGTGGCTGACAGCCTGCGCAGGAAGATCTCTGCCACCAGCAGTGCCTCGGCCCAGCTGCGACATCCCCCGGCCATCCTCGCCCGGCTACGGCCGCTAGCCCGGTCAGCGAGGGCGCTGGCCCGTGCGCGGCGGGCACCACGGGTATCCATCAACGTGCCGGTGAGCGGACACCACCACCTCATGCTGGTCCGGGCGGACCTGGACCGGATCAGGAACGTGGCCCACGCCCACGGCGCGACGGTGAACGACATGGTGCTGACCGCAGTAGCCGGTGGGGCGCGGAGTCTGCTGGACGCCCGCGGCGAGCTGACCCCAGGGCTGGTTCTCCAGGCGTCCGTCCCGGCGTCACTGCGGGGACCATCGGACGACCGGGCAGCGGGTAATCAGACCGGAGTCATGATTGTCCCGCTGCCGCTCGGGGAGGCTGACCCGGCGCGCCGCCTGGTGAGCATCGCCGCCGCTACCGCCACACGTAAACGCCAGCCTCTGCACCAGCCGAATGCCCGGATCCTGCAGTCATGGATGATCCGCGTGATGAAGCGACAGCACCTGGTCAACCTTCTGGTCAGCAACGTGCCCGGCCCGCGCGACCACCTGTATGTCGCCGGCGCCAAGATCATGGAGGTTTTCCAGCTCGGCACCGTGCAGGGAAACGTCACGGTTAACGTCGGAGCGTTCTCTTACGCCGGCCACCTGAATCTCGACGTCGTCGGCGATTCCGAGGCCGTTTGCGACCTCGCGATCTTCACCGGCGGGATCTCTGACACGCTCGGTCAGCTTGACGTGCTGGTCAGAGCCGAGTCCGGTCGCACCACTCTCCGTGAGTGATAGCGGACGAGGCGGGGAAACCCCAGAAGCTCTACCGCTCTGGACTGGCTCCGGCCGGGCCACTGAGACTTGATGTCCGCCAGTCGGTCTCCCAGGCGGCCAGGCGACGGCGGTCGAGAAGGTGGCGACCGATCATCCCGGTACTCAGCAGAATCAGCGCCCAGACGAGGACCGCGATACCGGCGGCAAGATCGGCCTGGGTTGTGGCCTGACGCGGCGACATCGGAGTGTCGCTGAGATGCCCGGAAGCGTCGGTCCATACCGTCACCCTGGCCCCCGCCCTGGTGCCAGGCGCGGCGAGGATCTGCCCCGTGTGCGGTACGCCTTCGGGCCCCTGCCATCGGACAGGCACCGACGATCCATAACCGCCAGTCCAGTCAGGCTCGCCGGTCAGCAGCACCGCGGATACCTGCCGCCAGCCGTCGTGGGTGGCGTTGGTGGTTGTGAAAGTGCTGGTGAGGGTCAACCGGCAGGTGATGAGCCCTATCAGCGGAGCACCTAGCAGGAAGGCTCCAATCAGAAGCGCGACAATTCCAGCTTCGGCGCGGTCTGAGCCTCGCCTGAGCGGGTTGTGATCCGGCCAGAGTCCACGCGCCATCCGGACGACAGGCCCGGTGCGCCAGGTCCGCTCTTCTTTCATGACGGTCCTCCCTCCGTAGCAGCATCGAGGACAGGCCAATGGTGGGCCAGGGTCACAGTTCCTGGCCCGTAGAGGACTTTTGGCGTTCCCGAAACGCAACTTCGTCGCGCCGTACTCCGGCCTACCCGGGCCGAAGGTCCTTACCGAAGCAGCACCTGAGTCCCTGTTGCAGCGAACGACCCATTGCTTCGATAGGAGAGGTGCCGTCCCCTGCACCGGGCTGACCCGGGGCTACCGACTGCGAGGAACCAGCCATGACCACGCCCCAGTCTGCCGAGCCAGTCGTGATCACCCGGGATGGGCTGGACCGCCTCGTCGAGGCGCTGATCGCCGGCGGTTACCAGGTCATCGGCCCGACCGTGCGGGACAGCGCCATCGTGCTGGGCGAACTGGACTCGGCCGGGGCGCTGCCCGCCGGCTGGGGGGTGGACACCGGCCCGGGCTACTACCGGTTGCACCGCCGCCACGACGCAGCGGTGTTCGCGCATTCGGCGGGCCCGGGATCGTGGAAGCAGTTCCTGCACCCGCCACGGCGGAAGCTGTGGTCGACTGACTCGGGGGGCGGTTACCAGCCCGCCCAGACTCCCGCGCCTCGTTACGCGTTCCTCGGCGTCCGTGGTTGCGATCTGGCGGCGATCGGGATTCTCAGCCGGGTTCTCGGGGAGGGCGCTCACCCCGATGGCGCATTCGCGCGCACCCGCCAGGCCCTATTCGTGGTCGCGGTGAACTGCACCGAGCCGGGCGGGGTGTGCTTCTGCGCATCGATGGGGACCGGACCCGCCGCCGGGCCCGGCTACGACCTGGCCCTCACCGAGCAGATCGACGAGTCCGGCCATTGGTTCCTGGCCGAGGCCGGCACCACCGAGGGCGAGCGCATCCTGGCGAAGGTTCCGCACCGCAGCGCTTCCGTTGCGGAAAAAGAAGTGGCGAAGGCAGAGGTCAGCGAGGCGGCGCAGCGGATGGGGCGGGCCATGCCCGCCGTCGACCTGCCCGCGCTGATCCGGGAGTCCGTGGCGTCACCGCACTGGGAAGACGTGGCCAGCAGGTGCCTGACTTGCGCCAATTGCACCATGGTCTGCCCGACATGCTTCTGCACCACGACCGAGGAGGTCTCCGACCTGACCGGCGACCACGCGGAACGCTGGCAGCGGTGGGCATCCTGCTTCGAGCTGGACTTCTCGTTCATGCACGGCGGGAGCGTGCGGCAGTCGGGGGCGAGCCGCTACCGGCAGTGGTTCAGCCATAAGCTCGGCACCTGGCACGAGCAGTTCGGGAGCTCGGGCTGTGTCGGCTGCGGCCGGTGTATCGCCTGGTGCCCGGTCGGCATCGACATCACCGAGGAAGCGGCCCGGCTCGCCGGGCTGGACCCGGACCCAGGTCAGGAGCGCGCATGAACGGCGCACGCGAGGCCCTGGCCGGTGATCCTCTGTTCGCCGGGCTTTCCGGGACGGAACTCGAGCTGATCGCCGCGGTGGCGCGGCCGGTGCGGCTGGGGGCACGCGAGCGGCTGCTCCGCGAAGGGGACCCCGCCCGGGGATGCTGGCTGATCCACAGTGGCTGCGTCGCCCTGGATCTGGCCATTCCCGGACGAGGCCAGGTTGTCGTGCAGACCCTCGGCCGCGGCGATGTGCTGGGCTGGTCCTGGCTCGTGCCTCCGTATCGCTGGCAATTCGGGGCGGTGGCGGTGCAGCCGACGACCCTGACCGAACTGGACACGGAGCAGTTGCGGGCCCTCGCCGAGCAGGATCCCCGCTTCGGCTACACGCTGATGCTCGCGCTGTTCGAGTCACTCGCCCACCGCCTGCAGGCCACCCGGGCCCGGCTCCTCGATCTGTACCGGGTCCCTGATGGCCAGCCCTGACGGGACCGGCGCCCGCGAGCCGATGCTCCCGGTGCCCTACCGGGTCACGAGCCGTCAGGAGGAGACGCATGACTCGGTCACCCTGCGGCTCGATCCGGTCGGCGAGCGGCTGCCCCCAGCCCAGCCCGGCCAGTTCTCGATGCTGGCCGCCCCGCGGATCGGGGAAGTGGCCATCTCGGCCAGCGGCGTGCCGCTGCCTGGTGAGGGCAGCCTGGAACACACGATCCGCACGGTCGGGGCGGTCAGCCGGGCCCTGCACGACGCGCGGCCGGGGACGATCCTCGGCGTCCGCGGGCCGTTCGGCACGACCTGGGACCTGCCGTCGGCCGCCGGGCGCGACCTGGTGATCGTCGCGGGCGGGGTGGGGCTGGCCCCGCTCCGGCCGGTGATCCTCGGCGCGCTGGCTGAGCGGGACGCCTACCGCCGGATCTGCCTGGTCGCCGGCGCCCGGACGCCAGCTGAATTCCTGTTCCGCCGGGAGCTGGACGCCTGGGCCTGCCGCCCGGACCTCGAGGTGGACCTGACCATCGACCAGCCCTCGGCAGACTGGGACGGCCAGGTCGGGTTCGTCACCGAGCCGCTGGCCCGGCTCCGGCTGGAGCCGCACCGTACCACCGCGTTCCTGTGCGGCCCCGAGCCAATGATGCGGTTCTGCGCCCAGGGGCTGCTCCGCACGGGGATCGCGGCGGAGGACATCCGGCTCTCGCTGGAACGCAACATGCAGTGCGGCATCGGCCTGTGTGGGCACTGCCAGCTTGGGCCGATCCTGGTCTGCCGGGACGGCCCAGTCGTCGGATACGCCCTCGCCGGTACGCTGCTCACCATCAGGGAGTTGTGATGACCAAGCCCTCACTGGCGGTGTGGAAGCTCGCGTCGTGCGATGGCTGCCAGCTCACCCTGCTGGACTGCGAGGACGAGCTGCTCACGCTGCCCGGCGTGGTGTCGATCGCCCACTTCCTCGAGGCATCGTCGGCGGTCCAGCCCGGGCCCTACGACATTTCCCTGGTCGAGGGCTCGATCACCACGGCACGCGATGCAGAGCGAATCCTCAAGATCCGGGAGCAGTCCCGGATCCTGGTGACGATCGGGGCCTGTGCCACGGCCGGGGGAATCCAGGCTCTGCGGAACTTCGGCGACATCGCGGAGTTCACCGCCGCGGTCTACGCCAGCCCCGAATACATCGACACGCTGGCCACCTCCACCCCGGTCGCGGCGCACGTGCCCGTCGACTTCGAGCTGCGCGGCTGCCCGATCGACCGCCGCCAGCTCCTCGAGGTGCTGACCGCGTTCCTGGCCGGCCGTAAGCCCGGTATCCCCGACACCAGCGTGTGCACCGAGTGCAAGCGCGAAGGACGGACGTGCGTGATGGTCGCGGACGGGACGCCGTGTCTCGGGCCGGTCACGCATGCGGGATGTGGCGCATTGTGCCCCGCCCAGTCCCGGGGATGTTACGGCTGTTTCGGCCCGTTCAGCGGGGCGAACGTGCCAGCCCTGGCCGGCCAGTTGCGCCAGTGCGGGATGGGTGACGACGCCATCAGCCGGGTCTTCGCCACCTTCAACGCTGCCGCCCCCGGCTTCGCAGACAGGAGCCGCGATGAGCCACACCAGTAGGAATCTCGTGGTCAGCGGGCTGGCCCGGGTGGAGGGCGAGGGCGCGCTGCGGGTCACCATCCGCGACGGCCAGGTCGAGCAGGCCGAGCTGAACATCTACGAGCCGCCGCGGTTCTTC
The DNA here is from genome assembly GCA_035642895.1 of Streptosporangiaceae bacterium. GTDB lineage: Bacteria > Actinomycetota > Actinomycetes > Streptosporangiales > Streptosporangiaceae > RYN-230. The sequence goes on from DASQRM010000223.1 coordinate 15,690, forward strand.
GAAGCCTTCCTGCGCGGCCGCTCGTACACCGAGCCGCCGGACATCACGTCCCGTATCTGCGGAATCTGCCCCGTCGCTTACCAGACCAGTGCCTGCAACGCGATCGAGCAGGCCTGCGGCGCGAAGCTCGACCCGCCGCTGGCGGAACTGCGGCGGCTGCTGTATTGCGGGGAATGGATCTCCAGCCATGCCCTGCACATCTACCTGCTGCACGCCCCCGACTTCCTCGGTTACCCAGACGCGATAGCGATGGCCCGCGAGCACCGCGACATCGTGGAACGAGGGCTCGCGCTGAAAAAAGCGGGCAACGCCGTGATGGAGTCCTTGGGCGGCCGGGCGATCCACCCGGTCAACGTGCGGGTAGGCGGCTTCTACCGCGTTCCCGGCCCCAGCGAATTCGCGCCGCTTGCCGATCAGCTGCGGCGCGCGCTAGAGCTGGCCTTGGAGACAGCCCGGTGGGTGGCCACATTCGACTTCCCGGACCTGGAACTGCGCCAGGACCTCCTCGCCCTCCACGATCCCGGCCGCTATCCCATCGAACGCGGCACCCTGGCCACCACAGGCGGGCTGGCGTTCACCCCCAGTGAGTTTCCCGGCCATGTCACCGAGCAGCAGGTCCCGCACTCCACCGCGCTGCACGCCACCCTGGACGGGCATCACTACCTGACCGGCCCGCTGGCCCGGTATTCGCTCAACTCCGGCTCCCTGCCCCCCGCCGCCAGGCAGGCCGCGGCGGATGCCGGCCTTGGCCCGCAGTGCCGCAACCCATTCCGCAGCATCGTCGTCCGCGCCGTGGAGATCATCTGCGCCGTGGAGGAAGCGCTCCGGATCATTGACGGTTACCATCGCCCGGACCGTCCTGCGGTGGAGGTGACGCCGTGCGCGGCCACCGGGCATGGTGTCAGTGAGGCACCCAGAGGCCTGCTCTATCACCGCTACGAGCTGGACGGTGACGGCCTGATCCGGTCGGCCACCATCATCCCCCCAACGTCGCAGAACCTGGCCGTGATCGAAAACGACCTGCGCCGCGTGATCGCAGCCCACCTTGACCAGGACGATGCGTCGCTGACGGCTCTGTGCGAGCGGGCCATCCGCAATCATGACCCCTGCATCTCCTGCGCCGCCCATTTCCTCACCCTGAGTGTGAGCCACCGGTGAGCGACATGGTCCGCGCGCAGGAGGCGGTACCGATGGGCGCCGCCCGGGCGGTGGTCATCGGGGTAGGCAACTGCTATCGGCGCGACGACGGAATAGGTCCTGCGGCCGCCGCCGAGATCGAACGGCAGCACCTTCCGGGTGTCCGGGTCGTCATCTCCGATGGGGAGCCCGCCGGGCTGCTAGAGGCATGGGCTGGCATGGACCTGGCCATTGTCGTGGACGCCGTCCGCTGCGTGCCCGCCACGCCCGGCCGTTTGCACCGTTGGCCGGCCGGCCAACTGGAACGCGGCTGGACGGCCAGTTCCCATGGGCTGGGCATCCCGGACGCGCTCGACCTGGGCCGCGCGCTGGACCGGTGCCCGCGCCGGGTGGTGCTTTTCGCAGTGGAAGCGGCTGATCTTCGTCCCGGGGCCGGGCTCTCCCGGGCAGTGGCCACCTCACTTCCGGACGTGGTGGCGGCCATCGCCACCGAACTTCGCGGGGCAAAGGTCGTGCATCATGCGCATGCCCAGTCGGTCATCTTCCGTGGCAAGCGCCTTGGCTAGCGGCAGTCCCCACCTCACCCGCTGTGCACAATGCCGACTGGGCATGGCGCATGCTGGAGCAGGGCCGCGCTGACCGAGCCGAGCATCATGCCTTCGATACCGCCGCGCCCCCGGGCGCCGACGACAAGCAGTTGAGCCTCGCCCGCAGCGTCAAGCAGCGCGGTGCGAGCGCGGCCCTGGCTGATATGCCTTCCCACGACCACCTCAGGGTGTGCTTTTTCCCACCGGCTGATCAGGTACTCGAAACTGTCTTCGATCTCGCGGGCGCAGCCCAGGTTCCCGGGGGCGTCGGCCAGGGCGCACACGGCTAGCAGGGCTGTGCCGTGACAAGCAGCCTCCTCGAAGGCGAACTCCACCGCGGGCTCCGAGGCCGCGGATCCTTCTGTGCCCACGACAATGAGGGGCGGGGCGTGGGTGGGGACCCGCCGCCAGTGCCCGCGGACAACCACGATCCGTCCGTGGGCATGCGCAGCGACCTGCGAGCTGACCGAACCCATCGGCAAGCCTGCGAATCCGCCCTGGCCCCGTGACCCCACCACCAGCATCTCGGCCCTGGCACTGTGCTCACACAGCACCGCGGCGGCTGGCCCAGCGGTGAGCAGCGGCTGGATCTCGACTGGCACCATGAGGTCGTCCACGAACTGCACTCCCTGCGCCTGCGTGCGCTCGCCGCTTCGGCGCGCGAGATCGAACGAGGTAACCTCGCCCGGCATTGCCGGGTATCCGGGCGCCCACGCCGAGCAGACGGTCAGCGGGGACCCTCGTGACCTGGTCTCTGCGGCCGCCCAGGCCAGCGCCTCCTGGCTGCCGGGTGATCCGTCGTAGCCGGCCAGTATCCCAAGCTCAATTCCTGCCATGGTCCCCTCCCTTAACGTGAGGCCCGGCTTTCTGGCGGGCGCGATCGATCGCCCGCATACTCCAGCCGGTCCCGGACCGTGACCACCCCTTGGACGTGCGAGACCGCGTCGACGACCTCCTGGCCAACCTGGTCGGTCACCTCACGCCAGATATCGTCGTCTGGCCGGGCGTAGACACTGAGCACGTCAGCCCGGCTGACTATCCCGATCAGGTGGCCAGCCCCATCTACCACCGGGAGCCGCTTGATCCCGCGGTCGTACATGAGGAAAGCGGCCTGCTCCACCGGCTCGTCCGGGCCGATGGTGACCGGGCACCTGGTCATCAGCTCACCGGCCATCACCGCGGCCGCTCTCTCGTGATCCCGGCGGCGCCGGAGGCCGGCGAACAGTCCTGGGGGGCTGGCCTGGTCGGCCTCCTTGATCAGCATGTCGGCCTCAGAAACTAGGCCGAGGACTCGGTCCGTCTCATCCACGACAGGAAAGGCGCTGACCCTGGAGCTCCCGAGCAGGGCGGCCATGTCCTTGAACGACGTGTCACCGCGGACCGCCACCACACTGGCCGTCATGACGTCCCTGACCGTTGCGTTCATTGCGATCACCCCGACATGAAGTCCTCTATCCAGCACAGCCGATGTGGGACGCACCGGGTACCGCCGAACGGCCCCGGTTTCGCCGGCTTAGCGCGCCTATCCCGAGGACCAAGGTCCGCACGCATTCACTGATCCGAGCCGGCACCCGAGGTTAGTCCGCTACGACCGCCACTGGGCCGCGCGCATGGTGCAGCACGGCATGAATGACCGAGCCCGCACCTGACCCACCCGTCTGGCTGGGCTGGCGGCCGAGCACGACCAGGTCAGCGTGCGCGGAGGCCTGGGCCAGCAGGTGACCGGGATGCGCGTGCATGATTTCCGTCCCGGTTCCGACGGCTGGGTATTTCTCCCGCCAGCCGGCCAGCATGTCTTCCAGCCGCGCGGCCATCCCACGGTAGAGATGGTGGCCAGAATTGGTTACGGCCTGCTCCGGGCCGGCCAGGTGGTTCCCCGGCTCCGCGGCGGGCACGAAGCAGGACCAGGCGTGCATGACGATCAACCGGGCCCCGCGCAGATCCGCTTCCTCGAAGGCAAATCCCAGCGCGGCGTCGGACTGGTCCAGATCGCCGACGCCCACGACGATCTCCCCCCGGCCGTAGGGCGGCCCCTGGCGCTCAACCACGACCGGGCACTGGCCGTGGGTGGCGGCGTAACGGCTGGCTGAGCCCAGCACCAGCGCCGGGAACAACCCTGCGCCGCGAGAGCCGACGACCAGCATCGAGGCGTCCGCGGTGGTGTCCGCGAGAGTTCGCGCGGGAGGGCCGGAACACACACCACCTGGAGGGGCACCCGGCGCAGGGCGGCTTCCCGCGCGGCCCATTCCACCGCCCGGAGGGAGTCTCCCGATCCGTCCGTGCCCGCGATGATCGGCTTGCTGGTCATAGTGTCCCTCCGGGGCTTGCTCCGGCTACAGCTGCGAACCGACGATGGCAGCGAGATCGACCAGCCGGCAGGTGTAGCCCCACTCGTTGTCGTACCAGCCGAAGATCTTGACCAGGTTCCCGGCTGTCTGGGTCAGGCCGGAATCAAAGACGCACGACGCGGGATCACCGACGATGTCGCGGGACACGAGCGGGTCGGTGCTGTACTTCAGCACCCCGGACAGGCTGCCGCTGGCCGCCTGCTCGAAGGCGCGGTTGACGTCCGCGGGAGTCACGTCCCGGTCCAGCACGGCGGTCAGGTCGGTGAGCGAGCCATCGGGGACCGGGACCCGGACCGCGACACCATCCAGCCGGCCGGCCAGGTCCGGGATGACCAGTCCGGCGGTGCGGGCCGCGCCGGTGCTGGTCGGGATGATGCTGACCGCGGCGCTGCGGGCCCGCCGCAGGTCCTTGTGCGGCCCGTCGAGCAGCATCTGGTCGCCGGTGTAGGCGTGGATGGTGGTCATCAGCCCGGCCTGCAGCCCGAACGAGTCCTGCAGGACCTTGGCCATGGGAACCACGCAGTTGGTGGTGCACGAGGCAGCGGAGATCACGTCGTGGACCTGGGGGTCGTAGTCGCGGTCGTTGACGCCGACGACCACGGTGAGGTCGGCGCCCTTCCCGGGCGCGGAGATCAGGACCTTGCGGGCCCCGCTCTTGAGGTGCGCAGCGGCGTCCTCGCGGGCCCGGAACTTGCCCGTCGACTCGATGACGACGCTGACTCCCAGCTCGCCCCAGTCGATGCCGGCCGGGTCGCGGGAGGACAGCACGGCGATCGTCCTGCCATCCACGGTGAGTGAGTCCGGCCCGTGGCCCACGGCGTGGCCGAGCCGGCCGTAGGTGGAGTCGAACTCCAGCAGATGCGCCAGCGTCCGGGCGTCGGTCAGGTCATTGACCGCCACGACCTCCAGGTCATCGCTCTCCAGAGTGCGCCGCACGAACGCACGGCCGACCCGCCCGAAGCCATTGATTCCCACCCGGATTGGCATGGTGCTCTCCTTTTCACTTGATCACCGGCCAGCTCGGCGGACCGTCGCTGTGGCCAGCCTCTGAACTCTGTAGCCAGCCTCGCTGGCACGTGCGGTATCTGCCCACGGCCTTCGGCCCCTTCTGCCAGGCCGTTGGTCCCTGGGCCGCGCAGCGCGGCGGAAGAGAGAGTTGAGGAAACGGCAGGCCTGCCTCGGAGGAACGATGACTACTGCACAGCCCGCTACCGGCGTGTACGCGCTCCTCGCCGATGGGACGACGGCCGAGATCCGTCCGGCCGCAGCCGGCGACTTTGCAGCCGTGCGCGAGATGCACCGGGCGATGTCGCCCGACAACCTGTACCTGCGCTTCTTCAGCATGAGCCCGGCCGCCGACCAGGAAGCCAGCCGGATCTGCCGGGCACCCGCAGCCGACCACGCCGCCCTGCTCGCCTGGCTGGCCGACGAGCTGGTCGGCGTAGCCAGCTACGAATGCGAGGGGACTTCCGGCAAGGCGGAGTTCGCCGTGGCCGTCGCCGACCATGTCCATCACCGGGGCGTGGCTACCCTGCTGCTCGAGCACCTCGTGTCAGCGGCCCGTGACCAGGGCGTGCGGACCTTCACCGCGGAAGTGCTGGCCGAGAATTCCGCGATGCTGAAGGTATTCGCCGACGCGGGGCTGCACGCCCGCCGCAGGTGGGCGGACGGTGTCGCTGAGATGACTTTCGACCTGCCCGGCGACGCAGCGGATCGGGGCTGGGAGCCCTACCTGGACGCGGTGGCCGACCGGGAGGGCCGGGCCGACGTGGCAAGCCTGCGGCCCCTGTTCGCCCCCGGGTCGGTGGCAGTGATCGGCGCTAGCCGTCACCCCGCAGGAGTCGGCCGGGTGATCTTGCACAACATCATGACCGGGGGATACGCCGGGCAGGTGTGGGCGGTCAACCCTCAGGCCCACGAGCTGGAAGGTGTCCCGTGCGTGCCCTCGCCAGCCGCGCTGCCGGTACCGGTGGACCTAGCCGTGCTGGCGATCCCGGCGCAGGCAGTGGTGAGCGCCGCTGAGGAATGCGGGAAACGAGGAGTCAGATCGCTGGTGGTCATCACGGCCGGGCTGGATTCCGGGACCAAGGCGGCCCTGCTGGCCTGCTGCCGGCGCCACGGCATGCGGATGATCGGCCCCAACTGCTTCGGCGTCGCCGTCCCCGGCATCGCCCTGGATGCCACGTTCGGCGCCAGTCACCCTGCCGCCGGGACCGCAGGCCTGGCGGTGCAGTCCGGCGGCGTCGGCATCGCCCTGGCCGGGCAGCTGTCCCGGCTGGGCATCGGCATTTCCTCGTTCGCGTCGCTGGGCGACAAATCCGATGTGTCCGGGAATGACCTCCTCACCTGGTGGGATCAGGATCCCGCCACGAAGCTCGCCGTGCTGTACCTGGAGTCCTTCGGCAACCCGCGCAAGTTCGGTCATACCGCCCGCCGCATCGGAGCCCATATGCCGGTCCTCACCGTGCACGCGGGACGCTCGGACGCCGGACAGCGCGCCGCCGCCTCCCACACCGCCGCCGCTGCCTCGTCGCTAGTCACCCGCGAGGCACTGTTCGAGCAGGCGGGCATCGTCGCGACACGTGACATCGGGGAACTCCTCGACACCGCGGCCCTGCTGGCCAGCCAGCCCGTGCCCGCAAGCAGCCGTGTCGCCATCGTGTCCAACGCCGGCGGGGCCGGGGTGCTGGCCGCCGACGCGTGCGCCGACGCCGGCCTGCAGGTCGCCGTTCTGGGCAGCGGGGTGCAGGATTCGCTCCGTCAGATGCTGCCGCCCGGCGCGGCGGTCACCGGGCCGGTGGACACCACCGCGACCGTGACGCCACAAGCCTTCCGCCGCTGCCTGGAACAAGTCGCTGCCGATGATGGCGTGGACGCCATCCTGGCGCTCGCCGTGCCCACCGCCGTCGCGGACCTCGTCCCGGCGGCCTCGTCCGCCCGCGTGTCCAAGCCCCTGGCGCTGGCGCTGCTGGATCAGGCCGAGGGCGTGCGGCTGGTGCCCTCCCGGCCCGATGAGCGCAGCGTGGTTCCCGCCTACGCCTACCCGCGCAGCGCCGCCCGCGCGCTGGGGCACGCGGCCCGGTACGGGTCATGGCGCGCCCAGCCGGCAGGTCACGTCCCGGAGTTCGCTGATCTGCGGTCCGACGAGGCACGGGCACTCATTTCGGGGTTCCTGGGACGTTCACCGGGCGGGGGGTGGCTGACCGCCGCGGAGACTGCCAGGCTGCTTATGTGCTACGGGATTTCCGAGGTCACCACGCGGCTGGTCACCAGCGAGCAGGCTGCGGCCGACGCGGCTGACGAGCTCGGCGGCCCGGTCGTGCTCAAGGCCGAGGTCGCGGGCCTGGTGCACAAGACTGACGCCGGAGCGGTCCAGCTTGATCTGCACGGCCGCCATGAAGTGCAGGCCGGCTACCGCGCGCTGGCTGAGAAGTTCGGTCCGCACATGTCCGGGGCCATCCTCCAGCCCATGATCACCGGCGGCACCGAGGTGATCATGGGGGTGGTGCAGGAGCCGGTGTTCGGCCCGCTGGTGGTCTTCGGTCTCGGCGGCGTCGCCACCGACGTGCTCGACGACCGGTCCGCCCGGCTGACCCCGCTCACCGACACCGACGCCGCCACCTTGATCCGCTCGGTCCGCGCGGCGCCTCTGCTGCTCGGGCACCGAGGTGCCCCGCCCGCGGACCTGACCGCGCTGGAGAACCTCCTGCTGCGCGTGGCCCGGCTCGCCGAGGACTTCCCCCAGGTCGCCGAGCTGGATCTCAATCCTGTTATCGCCCGCCCCGACGCTGCGTACGTGGTGGACGCGCGCATTCATCTCACGCCCGCCCAGCCCGGCGATCCCTACCTGCGCAAGCTCCGGTGACCTTCGTCCGCCCGCCCATAGTCTGACGCTGAGGAGTCATGCCGTGCCCTCTGCGGGCGGTGCATGCCGTTAGCCCCGGTGCAGTCGGGACCATGGTCTACTGACCGGGCGTGCGAGCGCGGCTATGGTGAGCTGACGGCGACCGATAAGCCGCAGCACGCCTGGCCTGCACCAGGTTGCAGCAGACAGGAAGGCCTCAGCCCGATGGACGAATCAGCGGCGGCACAGCGGAAGATCGGCGTTTTCCTGCTTGACGACCATGAGATCGTCCGGCGGGGCGTGAAAGACGTCCTGGAAGCCGAGCCCGACATCATCGTCGTCGGTGAGGCGGGCACCGCCGAATCCGCCCTGGCCCGGATCCCGGCCCTGAAGCCAGACGTGGCCGTGCTCGACGTCCAACTCCCGGACGGTGATGGCGTCAGCGTGTGCCGCGACATCCGGTCGAAGATGCCGGAGGTCGCCTGCCTGATGCTCACCTCGTTCGGGGACGACGAGGCGCTGTTCGACGCGATCATGGCCGGTGCGGCCGGATATGTGCTCAAGCGGATCCGCGGCACCGACCTGGTCGGTGCGGTGCGAACGCTGGCGGCCGGCGAGTCCATGCTGGATCCGCAAGCCGCCAGCCGGGTCATGAAGCGGATGCGGGACCAGACTGCGCACTCCGACCCGCTCACGGGGCTCACCGCCCAGGAAAAGCGGATCCTGGAGCTGATCGGCGAGGGACTGACCAACCGGCAGATCGGCGAGCGGATGTACCTGGCGGAGAAAACGGTCAAGAACTACGTCTCGGCATTGTTCGCCAAGCTCGGCATGCAGCGCCGGACGCAAGCCGCCGCGTTCGCGGCGCGGATCTTCGACGGCCAGGAAAAAGCGGGCCAAAACTAGCGTCAGGATTTCGCCGCGGGATCATCCTCAGGGAGCGGTACCCGCCACTGCAGCTCCGTGCCGCCGTTGCTGGCCGGCTTCACTGTGAGTGCGCCCCCGTGCTGTTCAGCTCGCTGGGCGAGGTTGGCCAGCCCGCTGCGCCGGGAGGTATTCGTGATGCCGGTGCCGTTGTCGCGGACGAGGAGGCTGAACTCTCTGTCCGCTCCGATGCTCACCTCGACGCTGGTGGCCTTACCGTGGCGGGCGGCGTTCGACAGGGCTTCCCGCAGAGCATGCAGCATGTCCTCGCCGACATCGGCGGGTATGCCCTTATCCAGCTGGCCAGTGAGCCGGAGCGAGGCGGTCATGCCCATCGGACCGGTCATCTCCTCGATCACATCCATGATCTTGTCGCGCAGGCCGGGGGCAGCTTTGCCCCGGGCCTGCAGGGCGAAAATCGCCTGCCTGATGTCGTTGATCGTCATATCCAGATCGTCGACCACGCTGCTCACCCGCTCCTGAACCGGCGCGCGATCGATCATCGGGATAGAGCCCTGCAACTTCATCCCGCTGGCGTAGAGCCGCTGAATGACCAGGTCGTGCAGGTCCCGGGCGATCCGGTCCCGGTCCTCGAACACGGCCAGCCGCTCCGCGTCGCTGCGCCGCTCAGCCAGTTCCAGCGCGATCGCGGCCTGGGCCGCGAACGTGGTGACGAGGTCCGCAGCGGCCCGCGGAAGCGGCATGGCACCGGGATGGCGTCCGATGGTCAGCACGCCGCGTGCGCTGCCAGCCGCGCCGAGCGGGAAGACGATCGCCGGTCCCAGGTCCAGGTTTTCCCGGGCCGCCTTCGCCACCCGCTCGTCGTTGCGGAAGTCCTCGACCGTGATCGGCTGACCGGAAGCCAGTACCTCCCCCGACAGCGACGTTGCCGTGGGAAGGACCAAGCCCAGAGCGCGCTGCGCGCCTACCCCAGCGGCGTGAGCGACGACCAGCTGGCGACGGCCTGCTTCAGGAAGCGCCAGCACGACCAGATCGGCTCCGGTCATCTCCAGGGTCTGCTCGGTGACGAACTCCAGCACCTCTTCCACCGCGGCCCCGGCCAGCAGCCGCCGGGTCACCTCGGAACTGGCCCGCAGCCACCGCTGCTGCCGCCGGGCCTCATCGAACAGCCGGGCGTTCTCGATCGCCACCCCGGCCGCGGCGGACAGTGCGGTGACCAGGACTTCGTCTTCCTCGTCGAACACCGCGCCGTTCCGCTTCTCGGTCAGGTACAGGTTGCCGTAGACCTCGTCACGGATCCGGAGCGGTACGCCGAGGAAGGTCCGCATGGGCGGATGACCGTCCGGGAATCCCGAGGACTGGGCATGTCCCGCGATGCTGTCGAGGCGCAACGGGCGCGGATCCGTGATCAGCTGCCCGAGCAGGCCACGGCCTTCGGGCCAGTGATCGATCGCGGCGATCTCGGCGTCATCCAGACCAACCGGGATGAACTCGGCCAGCCGGCCGTCTTCGCCGACCACGCCCAGAGCACCATAGCGGGCGTCCACCAGCGCGACCGCGGCCTCCACGATACGGCGGAGCACCGCTTCGAGTTCGAGGTTGCTGCCCACCGCGAGAACCGCCTCAAGCAGGCCCTGCACCCGGTCGCGGGTCGCGACCACGGCCTGCAACCGGCCCTGAAGCTCAGACAGCAGGTCATCAAGCCGCAGCTGCGGAAGGATCGGATGCGGCTCGGAGGATTCCACGGAGGCAGGTCTCCTCTGGCAGCCTCGGATGTGATGACCAGATGGTATGGCAGTGAGGTTCAGGGTGACCACCGCGGCCAGCCGCAAGCGTCCCCTCGCCTGGTTACTGATCAGCCAGCGGCGGCTGCGCGGGCCCGCGGGGTGCTGAAACTATTCGCGAGTACTGGTCGGGAGTCACCATCGCGATATGGCCATCGGCCAGCCATTTCACCACATACGGGGGGGTGCCATCCGGCCCGACGACGCGGACGATAAGGCCGGTACGAGTGTGGCTGCCCGACACCACCAGCGTGTCACCAGCGCGCGCCCGCATCACAGCGCCCTTTCTGGTGTTTCTGGTGTCGTCATGAGTCCCTCCGGCAACGATCCGATGCTTCAAGCCTGACCGAACCGGGTTGTCGATTCACGGGCTAAGCGACCCAGATCACCAGGACGTTCGGCCCCACGTGACAGGCACCAGGACGGTGGGCACCCACTGGCGACTTCATCACTAGCGGACGGAACAAGTCACCAGGAACGCTGGCCACGGTCTGCGGCCCGCAGAGATCTGACGTAGCCGGCGCGATCACCGGCTGCCCCGGCCTGGCCTGCGGAGATGACGAGCCTGCCGCGGAAGTCGTCCAGGCTGCTGAACCCGTGCCGCGCCATCCAGGCGGCCAGCCCGCCGAGCAGCACCCGCGCATGATCGGGCCCGTGCCGCAGCAACGACGAGGTGGTCATCACCACGTCCGCGCCGGCCAGCAGATAGGCAGCCACGTCCGACGCATCTTCCACCCCCGTGCTACCGGCAAGAGAAGCCTGCACCCGGCCGGCGAGGTGGGCGATCCAGATCCGGGGCAGGCGTCCTTCCGCCGGGCTAGACAACCCGAATCCGCTGGTCATGGTGAGCTTCTCGGGATTGACGTCGGGGTGGAGAAACCGGTTGAACAGCACCAGGCCGTCCGCCCCGGCCCGGTCCAGGCGCACCGCCATTTCCCCCAGGGAGCTGAAGTAAGGGCTCAGCTTCACCGCAACCGGGATACTGACCACCGCCTTGACGCTGGCCAGTATCTCGATGTATTGCTCCTCCACGTCCCGCCCGGAAATCAGCGGGTCATCCGGCAGGTCGTAGATGTTCAGCTCGATAGCGGCTGCGCCAGCTCGCTCGAGTGCGCTGGCGTAGTGAGTCCACCCGCCCGCGGTAACCCCGTTCAAGCTAGCGATGATCGGGATGCCCACAGCCGCGGAGCGCTCCACCAGGCTGAGGTACTGGAACGCGTTCGGCTCTGAGACTGCAATGTCGGGAAAATAGGACAGCGCCTCCGGGAAACTGTCTGTCCCGGCTTCCCATGCCGCTGCGTTTTGCGCTGCCCGCCGACGTAGCTCCTCTTCAAACAGCGACGGCAGCACGACTGCGGCCACGCCGACACCCGCCAGTTGCCTGACTCCGTCCACGCTGCTCGTCCGCGGTGACGACGAAGCCACCAGGGGATTACGCAGGTTAAGGCCCAGGTAGCGGCTCGATAGATCCATCAGTCGCCCTTTCCTGCCGGGGCCAGCGGCGTGTCCTCCCGCACGTCCGTGGGAGACTCCTTGCGCGCGTCGGCCGGGAAGCGGGCCGGGCCCCGGGTGGCCATTTCCTCATAGCTGGCCCAGCGTTGCTGCACTTCGTGTTCAGCCAGCCCCATCAGCCGCTCGGCCTCGGCCGGGTCGGTCTGGGCCAGGATCCGGTAGCGCAGTTCCCGGCTGGTGTAGTCGGCCAGCGGGATCCGCGGCCGCGGCGAGTCCAGCAGGAACGGGTTCTGCCCACCGGCGCGCAGCACCGGGTCGTAGCGGATCAGCGGCCAGTAGCCGCTGGCCACGGCCCGGTACTGCTGGTCCATGCCCTTGCTCATGTCGATTCCGTGCGCGATGCAGTGGCTGTAGGCGATGACCAGCGACGGCCCGTCGTAGGCCTCCGCTTCTCGCAGCGCCCGCAGGGTCTGCTGCGGGTCGGCGCCCATCGCCACCCGCGCCACGTACACGTTGCCGTAGGCGATGGCCTGCAGGGCCAGGTCCTTCTTGGGCACGGTCTTCCCGGCGGCGGCGAACTTGGCCACCGCACCCAGCGGCGTGGCCTTGGACGACTGGCCGCCGGTGTTGGAGTACACCTCGGTGTCCAGCACCAGCACGTTGACGTTGCGCCCGCTGGCCAGCACGTGGTCCAGCCCGCCGGACCCGATGTCATAGGCCCAGCCGTCCCCGCCGACCAGCCACACGCTGCGCCGGACCAGGTGGTCCAGCACGCTCTCTAGATCTCTAACGACAACCTGGTCGGCGCCGGAGATCGCGTCCAGCCGCCGGGTCAGCTCGGCGATCCGGGTGCGCTGCGCGGCGAACTCCGATTCGCGGCGCTGCGGCGCGGTGAGGATGGCGTCCACCAGGTCCGGGCCGATCTGCTCGCGGAGCTGGATCAGGCGGGTCCGGGCCAGGCCCAGATGCAGGTCGGCAGCGAGCCGGAAGCCCAGCCCGAACTCAGCGTTGTCCTCGAACAGTGAGTTGGACCAGGCCGGGCCCCGGCCGGCCGCGTCCGTCGTCCAGGGCGTGGTCGGCAGGTTGCCGCCGTAGATCGACGAGCAGCCGGTCGCGTTCGCGATCATCAGCCGGTCGCCGAACAACTGGGACAGCAGCTTGACGTAGGGGGTCTCGCCGCAGCCCGCGCAGGCACCGGAGAACTCGAACAGCGGCTGCAGGAACTGGGTGCCGCGGACCGTGCCGAAGTCCGCCCGGGCCCGGTCGGTGACGGGCAGCGTCTCGAAGAAGGCGATGTTCTCCCGCTCCGCCGCGACCAGCGGCTCGCGCGGCGCGAGGTTAATAGCCCGTTTCTCCGGCTCGCTGGGTGAGACCACGGGGCAGGCTTCCACGCACAGCGCGCAGCCGGTGCAGTCCTCCACGTAGACCTGCAGCGAGTACTTGGTGTCCGGCACGCCGCGTGCATCCAGCGGCATGGACCGGAAGGTGCCCGGTGCCCCGGCCAGTTCTGATTGGTCATAGAACTTGGACCGGATCACGCTGTGCGGGCAGACGAAGCTGCAGTTGCCGCACTGGATGCACAGGTCCGGATCCCATTCCGCGACCAGGTCGGAGATGTTCCGCTTCTCGAACGCCGTAGTGCCGCTGGGGTACGTGCCGTCCACGGGCAGCGCGCTGACCGGCAGGGCGTCGCCCCGGCCAGCCATCATCTCCGCCGTTACCCGGCGTACGAACTCGGGGGCGTCGGCCGGCACCAGCGCGGGCAGTCCGCGCTGGGTGGTGACCCGGCCCGGGACCTCGATCCGGTGCAGCGCGGCCAGCGCGCGGTCCACCGCGGCGTGGTTACGCTCGACCACGTCAGCGCCACGGCGGCCGTAGGTCTTGGTGATCGCCGCCTTGATCGAAGTGATCGCCTCATCCCGGGGCAGCACCCCGGAGATGGCGAAGAAGCAGGTCTGCAGGACCGTGTTGATCCGGCCGGGCAGGCCGGCGTCCCGGGCCACCTGGCTGGCGTCGATCGCGTACAGCGTGATGCCCTTGGCCAGGATCTGTTCCTGGACCGGGCGGGGCAGGCTGTCCCAGACATCGGCTCCCGGGTGCGGGCTGTTCAGCAGCAGGGTCGCCCCGGGCCCCGCCCGGCCCAGCACATCCACGCGGTCCAGCAACTCAGCCTGATGGCATCCGACGAAATGAGCGTTAGAGACAAGATAGGGAGCGCGGATCGGCTCAGGCCCGAAGCGGAGGTGCGAGACGGTCTGCGAGCCGGATTTTTTCGAGTCGTAGACGAAGTAGCCCTGGGCGTTCAGGCTCGCGTCCGCGCCGAGGATCTTGATGGTGTTCTTGTTCGCGCCGACCGTTCCGTCCGAGCCGAGGCCGAAGAACACCGCGCGGACCGTGCCGGCCGGCTCGATGTCCAGCGACGGGTCGTAGTCCAGGCTGATCCGGCTGACATCGTCGGTGATGCCGATGGTGAACCTCGGCTTCGGACGTTCCGCGGCGAGGTCGGTGAACACGCCCGCCACCATGCCCGGGGTGAACTCCTTAGAGGACAGCCCGTACCGGCCGCCGGTGACGACCGGCATGATCTCCCGCGTGCCTGCGGCGTGCGCTTCGGCCAGCGCGCTGAGCACGTCGAGGAACAGCGGCTCACCCAGCGATCCGGGTTCCTTGGTCCGGTCCAGCACGGCCAGCCGGCGAACCGTTGGCGGCAGTGCCGCCAGGAGCGCCTCGGCCGGGAACGGGCGGTACAGCCGCAGCGTGGCCACGCCCACCTTCTCGCCCCGGGCGGCCAGGTATTCCGCCGTCTGCCCGGCGGTCTGGGCCCCGGACCCCATGATCACGATTACCCGATCGGCGGCCGGGTCCCCGGTGTAGTCGACCAGGTGGTACGGGCGGCCAGTGCGCACGGCCAGTGCGTCCATAGCGTCGGCGACGGCACCGGGGACCCGCGCGTAGAACGGGTTGACCGTCTCCCTGCCCTGGAAGTACACGTCGGGATTCTGTGCCGTGCCGCGGATGAAGGGGCGGTCCGGGGACAGCGCCCGCCCGCGGTGGTCGCGGATCAGCTGCTCAGGGATGAGCGCGCGCAGGTCGTCGTCGGTGAGCAGGTCGATGGTGTTCAGCTCATGAGAGGTCCGGAACCCGTCGAAGAAATGCACGATCGGCACCCTCGTCGCCAGTGAGGCGGCCTGGGCGACCAGCGCCAGGTCATGCGCCTCCTGGACGCACGAGGAGGCGAGCAGCGCGAAACCGGTCTGCCGCACCGCCATCACGTCGGCGTGATCGCCGAAGATCGACAAGCCCTGCGCCGCCAGCGACCGCGCAGCCACGTGCAGCACCGTGGGGGTGAGCTCACCGGCGATCTTGTACATGTTCGGGATCATCAGGAGCAGGCCCTGCGACGCGGTGAACGTGGTGGCCAGGGCGCCGCTCTGCAGCGCGCCGTGCAGCGCCCCCGCCGCGCCGCCCTCGCTCTGCATCTCTGCCACTGTCGGCACGCTGCCCCACAGATTCGCCCGGCCCTGGCTGGACCACTCGTCGGCCAGCTCGGCCATGGGAGAGGACGGGGTGATCGGGTAGATGCAGCACACCTCGTTGAGCCGGTAGGCGACCGACACGGCCGCCTCGTTGCCGTCGATCGTGGTGCGCATCAGCGTTACTCCTGGATCATTTCGATGGCGTGCACGGGACACTGGTCGTAGCAGGTCGCGCAGCCCGTGCATCGGTCGTAGTCGAAGCGGTAGATGAACGGCGTGTCATGGGCGTGGCCGACGGGGCGGCTGGGGCCGAGCTTGATGATGGCGTCCTCCGGGCAGGCGCCCAGGCACCCGTCGCATTCGATGCAGTTCCCGCAGGACAGGCAGCGGCCGGCCTCGTACGTCGCCTGCTCCGCGCTGAGCCCGCCGACAACCTCGGCAAAGTCGGTGACCCGGCCGGCCGGCTCACGCTCCGGCTGGCGGCGCTGCCCTGCGTCGGTGAGGTACCACGGGTGCAGCAGGCCGAACCCGGCGGTCGCGTGCTTGGCCGGGATCAGCGCTTCCTGGCTGCGCAGGTAGGCGTCGATGAACCGGGCCGCCTTCCTGCCATGGCCGGTCCCCACCGTCACAGTCCGCTCGGCGGGCACCATGTCGCCGCCCGCGAACACCCCCGGGGAGCCGGTCATCATCGACGGCGACACCACGACGGTGCCGTCGCGCTTGAACTCCACGCCCGGTACCTGGCGCAGGAAGGTGGTGTCCGCGTCCTGGCCCACAGCCAGGATCAGCGTGTCAGCGGCCAGCGTTTCCAGCTTCCCAGTGGGCTGCGGGAAACCCGAGTCGTCGAGCTCCATGACCTCAACGGTCATCTCTGGTCCCTCGAACGCGGTGATCGTGTGCAGCCAGTTGATGCGCACTCCCTCCCGCTCGGCTTCCTGGGCCTCTTCCTCGTGGGCGGGCATCTGCGCCCGGGTGCGGCGGTAAACGATCAGCGCGTCATCGGCACCGAGTCTGCGGGCCACCCGGGCGGCGTCCATCGCCGTGTTACCGCCGCCGTACACGGCGACCCGGCGGCCGATCACCGGGCGCCCGCCGGAGGCCACCTCACGCAGGAACGACACCGCGTCCACGATGCGGGTCGCGTCCCGGGCCGGGATGTCCACATGCTTGGACAGGTGAGCGCCGACAGCCACGAAAACGGCGTCGAAGCTCCCGTCTCGCCGCTCAGCGTCCAGGTCGTCCACCCGGTGACCGCACGTGATGGTCACCCCGAGCGCCATGATCCGGGCGATCTCCCCGGCGATCACGTCGCGGGGCAGCCGGTAGGCGGGGATCCCGTAGCGCATCATGCCGCCCGGCTCCGGGCTGGCGTCCCTGATCTCCACCTGATGACCCAGCCGGGCCAGATGGTAGGCGGCGGACAGCCCGCTGGGGCCGGCCCCCACGACCAGCACCCGCCGGCCGGTGGGCGGCGGCGGATCGAAAGCCCAGCCCTCGTCCAGCGCCAGGTCACCCAGGTACCTCTCGACCCCGTGAATGGACACCGAGCTGTCCAGCTGGGCCCGGTTGCACACGGTCTCGCAGGGGTGGTAGCAGACCCGGCCGTGGATGGCAGGCAGCGGGTTGTCCGCCACCAGTTGCCGCCACGCCTGCTCCGGCCGCCCGGCCTGGATCTCGGCCAGCCATGCCTGGATGTTCTCCCCCGCGGGGCACCCGGCGTTACACGGCGGCAGCAGATCCAGGTAGACCGGCCGGCGGGTCCGCATGGGGCCAGAGCGCGGTCCGTCGTGCAGCAGGTCGGGCAGCGGTGTCAAGTCCCGGGCCGGCACTCCGGCGGGGCGGCGCCGCGCCGGTGACCCGTTCTCAGTCATGTCCTGCCTTGTGAGGCCCTGCGGATCCGCCGTCCGGTGATGTGGGTAGGCACGATGCGGAGGAACTGCTCCTTGGAGCCGCCCGCCCATGCCTGCACGCCCAGCCGGGCGATGGGAGCCAGTTCCTCGTCCGAATCCACGAAGTGCGCGGCGCCCTGGACCAGGACGCTCCACCCCTCCTGGGTGACCGGCTGCAGCTGGTCTATCTCGAAGGCGACGTTGTACTCGGCGTCGGCGATGCCAGTCTGCAGGTCCGCCACCATCGAGCTGTGCAGGCCCGTGCGGAACACGATCGTCCCCTCGTACAGGGCATAGTTCACCGGCACCACGGCCGGCCCGAACCGGCTGGAGTACCCGATCCGGCCCACGCCGCCCCCGGCGATCAGGGACATGCATTCCGTCTCATCCAGAGCCTCGACGATGGGCTCGGAGAGCGCAGGCTGGCGGTTGCCTTCGTCCGGTTGCTGAGTTGCCACAGCGCCGTCTCCTCTCAGGGCCCTCTTTCGGGATCTGCTACCGGGGCCTCAGGCAAGTCTCGCGCATGCGGGGGAGCTTGCTGAGGACCTAAGGGCCCGAACCCGTGGAACCTTCGGCCCTGCGGCGCCCGGATGAGCCGGGATTGACTGGAAGAGGACTGAAGCAGGGGTAACGACGGAAATTGGCGGAAACCTACCTGAGGTCACTGTAAGCGTGACCAAGGGAAATCCGGCGGAAGAACTGATGAAGGCCGCTGGTGACGCCGACATGCTTGTCGTGGGTTCGCGTGGGAGCGGAGGGTTCAGCAAGCTTCTGATGGGATCAGTGAGCAGCCAGGTAACGCACCACGCTGAATGCCCCGTCGTGGTTATTCGAGAGTCCCATCCGAGTCTTTCGCCCGAGCGTAGCAGCATCATCACATTTTTCACCTGACTGTGCATCAGATAGGACCATCCACTACGTCAGGCACGGAGCGGCGCGGGGTGCGCGGGACCGGCAGCCCGTAGCCGAACCGGAGAATCATCTGGGGATGCTCGACGCCGGATCGGGGGTCTCGGACCAGCCAGGCGTCGGCTGTCTCCAGCGGGTGGGTGAGCGGGCTGACCCCCAGGCCCCGAACCGTGGCCGTCAGCCAGACGCGTTCCAGGGCTTGCCCTGCGCGCAGCCAATCTGCCCGGCCGCAGAAATGCGTGGACAACACAGCTAGCTGCGGCTCGTCCTCAAACCAGGCATAACTGGCCGGTCCGGCTGGCGTGAAGTCGCGCACCGGGGCGGTCCCGCGGGGGTCATGAGGGGCCACGACCTCGTCGGGGATGCCCTCATGATCCCGCGCGCCACCCGCCCAGCGGGCGAGCTCACCGCGGTAGCCAGGATCGCTGAGCAGAGCTCGCTCGGCGTCCCGGGCCAGTCCTAGCAGGCGGATGGCCTCCTGGTGGTCCGGGAAATGCAGGATCGCGCCCTCTATCCGCGCTGCCCCAGCCAGTTCTGCGAGAACACCTGGTGGCACCAGCCGGCTGCTGAACGGGCTCCGGTTGGTCCGACGGGCGGGGATAGCCTCGTGCAACTCCAGCTCATCCGGCTGAGGCTGGCACCGTCCGGCCAACCGCATTGTGGCGAGCAGTAGCGGCTGGCCAGGATCAGGACGCAGTCTGAACACCGGCTGACGGCCAGCCACGGTGGCGGCCAGGCGAAGATTGAACAGTGCAGCGCCGCACGCGATATGCAGCGCACGGCCATCTGGATCACCGAACCGCAGCATCCGCGCCGGGTCGGCGTACAGGCCAATTGTCTGGCTGGCTGGCTCGAACCGGAAGCGCCACGGCTGCGTGTTGTGCATCGAGGGCGCCATGGTCGCAGCAGCCACCAGATCGGCCATTGTCTGCCGGGGCAGGTCCGGCCGGGCAACACGGTCAGCCTCGCTCCCCGGGTCCCTTGGTACCGGATCATCGCGGTGAGCCTGTCCATGGGCCGCCCCGCGGTGCGCAGGAAGCGCCCCGGGTGCGTCATCGCGGCGGGTCATCTCTGCTTCCTCCTTGGTGCTGCTAGCGGCGGTTGGCGACGAGAAGTAGGTCCAGCCCACCTGCCCGGCCTGCAACTGGCCAGGGGCAGACGGGACATGTCATCAGGACCTTCGTCCCCGGCTTCCCGTGCCGCCGTGCGACACGGCCCAATCGGCCCGGCTCAGGACCAAGGACCTCCGACCACGGCCCAACGCCTCTAGGCGGGCTGGTGGGCCAGTGCGACAGTGGGAGCCGAGATCCTCTGGCCACTCCGGCTGGAGGCGTCTGGGAGGAGCAGGCCATGGCTGGGATCATCGTCGGCGTCGACGGATCACCGGGCGCGCATCGCGCCCTGGACTGGGCCATGAAAGAAGCGGCGGTCCATCACGCCCATCTGACCGTGGTAGCCGTGCACGAGGTTCCGATCAACGGCTGGACCGGCCACCCGGACATCTTGCCCGCGGATGTGCCCGAACTGGAGAAGACCCGTCGCGCCGCGGAGGAAGCGGTGTCCAAGGCTGCGGCCCAGCTGGGCGAGTCCCGGCCCGCGTCGGTGACCCTGCACGCGGCGAATGGCTTCCCCGCCGAGGAACTCATCAATGCTTCCCGCGACGCTGACCTGCTGGTGGTCGGTTCGCGGGGCGTCGGCGGGTTCACCCGGCTGATGATGGGCTCGATCAGCAACCAGGTCGTGCACCACGCGCACTGCCCGGTCGTCGTGGTGCCAGATAAGCGGTAAGGCCGGCGGACTATGCCCTACAGGTGGACAGGCCCGGCGACCCCGCCCGGCCCAGGATGGTGGCCGACCAGGAACCGTGGCCGGACGCCATCACCATCGACACGGCCAGTGGCACCCTCACCACCCCCGGCGGCGAGCCAGGGCCGCCGTCACAGCAGGCGCTCAGCGCCATCCGCCCGCACGGTCCCGAGCACACCTGGCGGCCCACCCGGCCGTACATGCTGCCCGGATGACCTTGCAGCAGCGCAGATTGCGCGAGGTGGCCGCCGAGGTTTTCTCCTTGGCGGCCACCTTCTGGGATGCGGTGCAACGGGCTCCGCATTCACATGCTGCGCATGCGGTGGAACCGGCGGATGTCGTCCTTTCCTGCGAACAGGATCACGACGGTGGCGGCAGCAATGGCTGCCACGGTGAAGCGCTTCATTGTCGGCCTCTCTTCCCTTTCGCCGTGAGCTGGCTCACGCCGATCTTTTGGTCCACGCGCCTTCAATCCTGAGCACGCCTGTTCGCTCACGGTTGCCTTCTATGGCTCGATCCGCTAGGGCCCAAGGTCGGTACTCCAGGAGCCTTCAGTCCCAGTAGCGGGACAGTCCCGACTAAGGCCCGCTGCCGCCATGACTGAAGTCCTTCCCAGCCAGGGCCACGCGGCCCTGCCCGCCGATTCTGGTTCGCGGGAAGCTCCATATGTCGGAACCAATTACCGGGCCTCAGGCCCGGCGCCTAAGGAGGCACCAAAAATGCGCCGCAAGACCTTCGATGCACTGGTCAGCGCGGGCGGGCTCGTCCTGGCCGCGGTGCTGCTCGTCGCGGGGGGGCTGCTGATGTGGGGCTACTCGTTCTCTAACGGGCAGGTGCACGACCAGCTCGTCGCCCAGAAGATCGTCTTCCCGACCACGAGCAACGCCGAGTTCAAGGCCCTGCCCGCCGCCGACCAGGCCGCCATGGGCGCCTACGCCGGTCAGGCCCTGACCACCGGCGCGCAGGCCAAGACTTACGCCGACCACTTCATCGCCGTCCACCTCACCGAGATGAGCAAGGGCCAGACCTACTCCCAGCTGTCCGCCGCCTCGCTGGCCCAGCCGAAGAACACCGAGCTGGCCGGACTGGTGCAGACCGTGTTCCGTGGCACCACGCTCCGCTCGATGCTGCTCGACGCCTATGGCTTCTGGATGTTCGGGCAGATCGCCCTGTTCGCCGCGATCACCTCCTTCATCGGCGCCGGCCTGATGTTCATCCTCTCGATCGCCGGCCTGGTGCACGGGCGCCGGGTCCCGGCCGAGACCGAGGTCCTGGCCAAGAGCGTGCACACCAGCACCGTGACCGCCTGACCCCTGCTGGCCAGATCCGGCCCCGCCTCTGGCCGGGCCGGATCTGGCTTGAGCGGTCTCCCGTTCCCACCAGCAAATCCTGAAGGAGCACCATCATGAAATCCGCAGTAGTCCGCGCATTCGGCCAGCCACTGGTGATCGAAGACCGGCCGATCCCCGGACCTGGCCCCGGCCAGGTTGCCGTCCGGATGGAAGCATCCGGCCTGTGCCACACCGACATCCACGCCGCCTGCGGGGACTGGCCCATCACCCCTACTCCGCCTTTCGTGCCCGGCCACGAAGGTGTCGGCATCGTCTACTCAGTCGGCGAAGGCGTGACCAGCATCCAGACCGGCCAGCGGGTCGCGGTGCCCTGGCTGGGCTACGCGTGTGGCACCTGCGAGCACTGCCTGACCGGCTGGGAAACCCTCTGCCTGAAGCAGCAGAACACCGGCTACTCGGTGGACGGCGGATTCGCCGAGTACTTCACCGCGGACGCGGCGTTCGCGGCGCCGGTGCCCGACGGCATCGACCCGATCGACGCCGCCCCCCTCACCTGCGCAGGCGTCACCACATACAAGGCGGTCAAGGTCGGCAACGTCCGCCCCGGCGACCTGGTCGCCATCTCCGGCATCGGCGGCCTCGGTCACCTCGCGCTGCAGTACGCCAAGATCTTCGGCGGCACCGTGGCCGCCATCGACATCACCGATGAGAAACTGCAGCTGGCCAAGGAGCTGGGCGCCGACCTGGTCATCGACGCCCGGGCCGAAGACCCGGCCAAGGTCCTGCAGGCCCACGGCGGCGCCAGCGTCGCCATCGGGCTGGCCGTGGACGACCAATCGTTCGCCACCGCCTACGCCGGCCTGCGGCGCGGCGGCCGGCTCGTACTGGTGGCGCTCCCCGCGGGAGGCACACTCCAGATCCCGGTCTTCGACACCGTGCTGAACGGCACCTCGGTGATCGGGTCCATCGTAGGGACCCGCGCCGACCTGGCCACCGTGTTCGCGCTGCACCGCACCGGCCGCACCCGGGTGGTGACCGAGACACGCCCGCTCGCGGACGTGAACGACGCCATCGACGAAGTCCTGCACGGCAAGACCAGGGCACGCATCGTGCTCCAGCCATAAGCAGGCACTGGACTCCGGTCCGCCTGACGGCGCCAGGCGGACCGGACAACCAAAGAGCAGCTCCACCAGGCGTGGGCCTGGGTTCGCGTGTGCGTCAGCGCACTGGCCAGGCAGGCAGAGGGTCGATGCCGATCTCGGCCAGGACGCGGCGGTTGATCTGCTCGACCTGCTCGCGTAGCTCGCCTTCGTCGACCCGGGTCAGCTTCTTGCGGTAGAGCAGGACGTCCCCGCCGACCAGGACAGTGTCCACCGAGTGGCCGGTCACGCCGTAGACCAGGTTGGCCACCGGGTTGTGCAGCGGCCGCCAGTCGAAGTCGGCAGTGTCGAACACGACCAGGTCGGCCTGCTTCCCGGGCTCCAGTGAACCGGTCTCGTCGTGCATCCACAGCGCGGTGGCGCCGCTGATGGTGGCCATCTCCACGGCCTGCTCGGCGGTGACCGCGACCGGGTCGCGCCGGGCATCCCGGGGCAGCAGCGCCGCCAGCTGCATCGACCGGCAGATGTCGGTGTGGTTGGAGACGTTCTCGGCGTCGGTGCCCAGCGCCATTGGCACCCCGGCGGCGAGCAGCTCGGGCCACTTGCCGGTCTGCGTGGTGCCCTTGGCCAGCTTGAGCGCGGACGAGGGGTTCTGCGAGATCCGCGCCCCCGCGTCGGCCACGAACCGCACGTCCCGGTCATCCAGGCTGGTCATGTGGTTGAGCAGGGTGCGCTCGTTGAGCGCGCCGATCTCGTGCATGTGCTCCACCGGCCGGTGCCCGAAGGTGGCCAGCTCCAGCTCGACCTCGCGCTCGCTGGTCGACTTGTGCAGCACGAACAGGGACTCCGCGTCCTGGGCCAGCTCAGCGGCGCCCCGGTTGAGCTCGTCGGAGCAGGTGCCCACGCCCTCGATGGTGACCGCGTCCCTGATCCGCGGCTGGCCGAACTTGCGGACCTGCTCGATCCCGTCGGCCAGCCGGCGCAGCGCGGTCTTCGCGTCCATCCGCAGCCAGTCGGGCAGGTCCGCCGCGCCTGCCGGGCCCGCCTGGTCCCACGTCCACGGGCCGGTCCGGGCCCGGATCCCGGACGTGGCCAGCGCCTCCAGCACGGCGTCCAGGTGGTTGACGCCCGGCTCCTCGAACAGGGTCGTGCCGAAGCGGATCATCTCCGCGGCGGCGTGCTGCGCGTGCACGTACATGTCCTGCTCGGTCAGGGCGGCGAAGGACGGATAGATGAACCGGCGCAGCGCGTCGAGGGTCTGGCCGCCTTCCGGCATCGCGCCCTTGGCGCAGCACAGCAGGTGCCGGTGCCCGTTCACCAGGCCCGGGGTGATCACGCCGTCCGGGGCGTCGATAAGCCGCCGGGGCGCGTACCGGGTGAGCAGGTCCGCCCGCTGGCCCACCGCGACGATGACCCCGGCGTCGATGGCCACCGCGCCCGACCGGTACGTCTCCCGCTGCGGGTTCATGGTGAGCAGCCAGCCGCCCGCGACCACCGTGTCGACCGTGACCGGCCCCGGCCGCCCCGGCTCGCCAGCACGGACTGCGCCGGTGTGGTCGTGACGGTGCCCGGCGTCGGCCATTCTGCCTCCCAGATGAGATCTCAGATCTGAGGTTAGGAGCGGATGCAGGGCCAGTCAATGCGCCCACGTAACCATCGTGTTGCGCCGTCCCATCGGCGCCGCGGCGGAGGTATCCACGCCGGACGGGACTTGACTCGGGCCGACGGACCGGAGTCTGATATCTCATGTCTTAACTGCGCACCGCCGAGGAGCCGCCTGATGAGCACGGGCATATGAGCATGGTCGCCTCGGTCTCGGCGGTGCTGCGGGAGCGCGGCGCGGCCAGCTGGGCGGCGGCGGTCAGCCACCCGATGGTGGCCGAGATCGGCGCGGGCTCGCTGCCCCACGAGACGTTCCGCTACTACTTCGAGCAGAACGTGCTGTATCTCGAGGACTACGCCCGGGCCATTGCCCTGATCATCGGCCGGGCCCCGGACCTGGCCAGCATCACCGTCCTGACCAGGTTCCTCAGCCAGATCGCAGACACCGAGCTGCCCGCCAACTACGCCTTCCTGGCCCGGCTCGGCGGCCCGGCCCGGCCCGATCCCGCCGCCGTGATGATGCCGGCCACCTACGCCTACACCCGGCACCTGCTCGACACGGCCGGGCGGCATGACCTGCCCGCCGGGCTCGCGGCGGTGCTCCCCTGCCAGTGGAGCTACGGCGAGCTCGCCACCCGCCTGGCTGCGGCCATGCCCGCCGACCCGGTGTACGCCGACTGGATCGCCATGTTCGCCGGGGACGGCTACGACGAGCTGGTGCAGGCGAGCACGTCCCTGCTCGACCAGCACGCCGACCCGGCCGACGCGGCCCTGATGACGTCCCTGGCCGCGGTGTTCGACCGCTCCACCCGCTACGAGCTGGCCTTCTGGGACATGGCCTTTGCTGGCCCGGGGGACGACTCCCGCTAGGCCCGCAGGAGCTGGGCCGCGCGGTAGCCGATCATCATCGACGCCAGGTTGGTGTTGGCCCGCGGGATGACCGGGAAGATCGAGCAGTCCGCCACGGTCAGGCCCGAGGTGCCGAGCACGTCCAGGCCCGGGCTGACCACGGAGCGCAGGTCAGCCGGGTCGCCCATCCGGCAGGTCCCGCAGTGGTGGTTGTACGTGCCGGCCACCCGCCGCCCCGCCGCGGGCAGGTCATCCGCCCGCCACCACGCGTCCTCAGGCACCCGGACCAGCCCCTGGGCGGCCAGCTCGTCGATCATGTCCCCCGTGGTGGCCACGATCTCGGCCATCCGGGCTGCGTCCTGGTCCTCAGCGAGGTGGCGGACCCGGACCTCGGCCACCCCGCCCGGGGTCAGCGTGACCCGCCCCCGGCTGAGCGGCGTCATCAGGGCCGCGGTGAACGAGACCCGGATGGCGGGCACGGACGGGTCGTACGGCCGGGTCTGCCACGGGAAGATCTCCGCCTCCACGTGGTCGCCGGGCAGCTCGTAGCGCAGCAGCGTCCCGCTGACCGGCCGGGCCTCGATGGCGGCCAGGTCGGTCACGTCCACGTCGAGCAGGCACCACGGATGGTCCTGGAGGTTGGCGCCGACCCCGTCGAGCCGGGACACCAGCCGGGCCCCGCCGTGCCGCACCATGGCTTCCGGCCCGATGCCGGAATTCATGAGCAGCAACGGGGACCCGAACGCGCCCGCGCACACGACCACGCGATCGGCGTAGAGGCGCTGCTGACCCTGCGGGCCGAGTACCTCCGCACCGGCACATCGCGTCCCGTCGAAGAGCAGCCTGATGGCCTGCGTGCCGGTGCGGACGTCCACGGCCGGGCGGATCAGCGGGAGGACGGCGGCGTGCGTGCCCCAGCGCCCCTCATCCTTGCGGTTGGTCGGCCATACCCCGATGCCGAGCGCGCCGGGCGCGTTGTGGTCCGCGGCAGCGGGGTGACCGCGCTGCGCGCACAGCGCGATGAGCGCCTCGTCGAGCGGCCCGGGGGTGAGCCGGGTGATGGGGATGGGCCCCGCGGCGCCGTGATAGTCCGCGTTGCCGAACTGCTGGTCGGACTCGATGGCGCGGAAGCCGTCCAGGCAGTCCGGCCAGGACCAGCCGGGCACGGCCCAGCCGTCGAAGTCCCACGGCTGGCCGCGCAGGGCCGCGGCCGAGTTGACCGTGGACCCGCCGCCGGTGCCGCGTCCCTGGGGCAGATCCAGGCCGGTGTCCGCGTCGGTGTAGTGGTAGTAGCAGTCCTCAGGCAGCAGGTAGTCGTAGAGCATCCAGCGCGGCGGCGGCGTGCCCGGGTCCGGCCCGGCCTCGACCACCGTGACCGACGCCGAGTCCTTCAGGCCGAGCGCGCAGAACAGGCCGGCCGCACCGGCCCCGATGATGAGGACGTCCGGGTGGCCGGTCACGGGCGGGTGGCCACCGATTGCGGGTCGAGGTTGGCCAGCTGGTCAGCCATGACCGAGAGGATGTGCTGGCGCATCAGGGTCTCGGCGCGCTGCCCGTCACGCTGGACGATGGCGTCGTAGATGCCCTGGTGCTCCTGGACCGACGTGCCCATCCGGCCGGGGATGGCCACGGTCAGGCGGCCGATGCGGGTCACGTGATCCCGGATGTTGTTCAGCATGGCGGTGATCCTGCTGTTCTTCGCCTGGGCGTAGAGGACCACGTCGAACTCGTCCAGCAGCGCCGCGAGCCGGTCGGAGTCACCAGCCTCGTAGACCGCCGCGCTGTCCCGGACGATGCGGGACAGGGCGGCCAGGTCCTCGGTGGCGATGTTCAGCGCGGCCTCCCGCGCGCACAGCCCTTCCAGCAGCTCCCGGACCTCGTAGATCTCGCGCAGGTCCTGGCGGCTGTACCCGCCGACGACCGCGCTGCGGTACGGCGCGATCTCGACGAAGCCGTCCTTCTCCAGCCGGACGAACGCCTCACGGAGCGGGGTCTTGCTGACCCCGAACCGGGCGGCCAGTTCGGCCTCGCGGAGCAGGTACCCCGGCGGCAGCTTGGCGGACACGATCTCCTGCCGGAGCTTCAGGTACACCGAGTCCTTCAGCTGACGATGTTCGACGCCGTCGATGGGCGCGCTGGTCATAACCGCCTCCATGGCGGGACGGCGCCGCCCGGTGGGGTTGCCACCGGGCGGCCAGTCCGCACTACGAGCCATCTAAGATCTGAGATTCTATCTCAGGCAGCTCTGTTTCTCTGGTCAGCTGTTCGGCAGCAGTGACGTGTTCACCACTGTCGAGGCCGTCACCGGCTTGGTGATCAGCCCGTCGCTCTTCATCCAGTTGGCGAAGCTCTGCCACTGGCTCACGCTCATCGCCCCGAACCCATCCGGGTTCTTCAGCAGCGGCGCGGTCGCGTAGACCATCTTCTTCAGCAGGGCCGGGCTGTAGCCCTTGGCCACCGGGGTTATCGCGGCCAGCGCGGCGGCCGGGTTCGCTTCGGCGGCC
>DASQRM010000224.1:0-11480 GCA_035642895.1 Streptosporangiaceae bacterium
CGTGTTGCAGTGCGGCGATCCGACCGGCACCGGCAGTGGCGGCCCCGGCTACAAGTTCGCCAACGAGAACCTGGCCGGGGCCAAGTACACGCGGGGCACGGTGGCGATGGCGAACTCTGGCCCCAATACCAACGGCAGCCAGTTCTTCATCGTGTACAAGGACTCGAAGCTGGCCCCCAGCTACACACCGTTCGGCGAGGTCGTCAAAGGACTCGGGATCATCCAGAATGTGGCCCAGGCGGGTAGTGACAACGCCAATGCGGCCGGGGATGGGCACCCGAAGGAGAAAGTCGTTATCGAAAGCGTCACCATCAAGAAGACCTGAGCCTGGCAAGGCCGCCAGGACCCAGGGCTGAGCAGGAGGTTAGCGGTGAGCACCGCCAACGATCCGTGGGGCAGGGTAGCTGACGACGGTACGGTTTACGTGCGTACCGGCGGGAGCGAGCGGGTGGTTGGCTCATGGCAGGCGGGCAGCCCGGATGAGGCGCTCGCCTTCTACCGCCGCAAGTACGAGGGCCTGGAAACCGAGGTCACGCTGCTCGAGCAGCGCATCTCTACCACCGACCTGTCTCCCGGCAGCGCCCGGGCGACGATCGACCGGCTGCTGGAGGCGGTGGCCACGGCCAACGCGGTCGGTGACCTCGACTCGCTGCATGCCCGGCTCGAGGCCCTGACCGGCCAGGTGGACAGCCGCCGCGAGGAGGTCAAGGCCGCCCGCGAGCAGGCCCGGGTCGAGGCCCGGACGTTCAAGGAGCGCATCGTCGCCGAGGCCGAGCAGATCGCGGCCGAGGCCACCCACTGGAAGATCAGCGGCGAGCGGATGCGCCAGCTCCTCGAGGAGTGGAAGGCCGCGCCGCGGGCCGACCGGGCGGTGGAGACCGCGCTGTGGAAGCGGCTGTCGGCTGCGCGGAACGCGTTCGCCAAGCGGCGCAAAGCCTATTTCGCCGGGCTGGAAGAAGAGCGCGAGGAAGCTAAGTCCCGCAAGGAGAAGCTGGTCGTGGAGGCGGAGGCGCTGGCCGGGTCCACCGACTGGGGACCCACCGCCGCGGCGTACCGGGATCTGATGCGGTCCTGGAAGGCGGCGGGGCGGGCGGGGCGCACCGACGAGGAGGAGCTCTGGGGCCGGTTCAAGGCCGCCCAGGACCGGTTCTTCGCCGAGCGGTCCAACGTGTTCTCGGCTAAGGAGAACGAGCTGCGCGAGCACGCCGCGGTGAAGTCCGCGCTGCTGGAGGAGGCCGGCCAGCTGGTCCCGGTGACCAACGTGCGGGCCGCCCGGGCCGCGCTGCGCTCCATCCAGGAACGCTGGGAGCAGGCCGGGTCGGTCCCCCGTGAGGCGCACGACCGGCTGGAGCAGGGCCTGCGCCGGATCGAGGACGCGGTCCGCAAGGCCGAGGACGCGCAGTGGCGCCGTTCCAACCCCGAGGCGCTGGCCCGGGCCCAGGGCACCGTGGAGCAGATCCGCACCGCGCTGGCCAGCCTGGAAGAGCGGCAGGCCAAAGCGGAGCAGCGCGGCGACACCCGCGCGGCCACCGAGGCCGCCGAGGCGATCGCCGCCCGCCGTTCCTGGCTGGAAGAAGCCGAACGCACCCTCGCGGAGTTGTCGGGCTAGCTGGTGATCCGGTAGACGTCGTAGACGCCGTCGATGGCGCGGACCGCGCGGAGGACGTGACCCAGGTGCTTCGGGTCGCCCATTTCGAACGTGAACCGGCTGACCGCGACCCGGTCCCTGGTCGTGGTGACCGAGGCGGACAGGATGTTCACGTGCTGGTCGGAGATGGTCCGGGTCACGTCGGAGAGCAGGCCGGTGCGGTCCAGCGCCTCCACCTGGATGGCCACCAGGAACAGCGAGTCCTCCGTCGGCGACCAGCGCACCGCCACCAGCCGCTCGGGCTGTGAGTCGAGCAGGTGGCGCAGGTTCAGGCAGTCGGCCCGGTGCACCGACACCCCGTGGCCCCGGGTGATGAACCCGGTGATCTCGTCGCCGGGCACCGGGGTACAGCACTTGGACAGCCGCGCCCACACGTCGGAGGAGCCTTCTACCACGACCCCGGAATCACCGAGCGGACGGGTTGACAGCGGGCGGGTGGGCAGCGTCGCCTCGGCCAGGTCCTCCTGGGCGCCCGCCATCCCGCCGGCCGACTGGACCAGCTTGGACGCCACGTGCTGCGCGCTGACGTGGCCTTCCCCCACCGCCGCGTACAGCGCGGACAGGTCCGGGTAGTGCAGCTCGGTGGCGATGGCGACCAGCGCGTCGCCGGTGGCCAGGCGCTGCAGTGGGAGGCCGTGCTTGCGCATGGCCCGGGCGATGGCGGTCTTGCCGGTCTCGGTCGCGGCTTCCCGGCGCTCTTTGGAGAACCAGTGCCGGATCTTGTTGCGGGCCCGGGCGCTCTTGACGAACTGCAGCCAGTCGTGGCTCGGGCCGGCGTCCTGGGCCTTGGAGGTGAAGATCTCGACGGTGTCGCCGTTGTCCAGGGCGCTCTCC
The DNA here is from genome assembly GCA_035642895.1 of Streptosporangiaceae bacterium. Classification (GTDB taxonomy): domain Bacteria; phylum Actinomycetota; class Actinomycetes; order Streptosporangiales; family Streptosporangiaceae; genus RYN-230. Next base: position 2,483 of record DASQRM010000224.1, read on the forward strand.
AGCGCCACCAGGCGGCCGTTGACCCGGGCGCCGATGGTGCGGTGGCCCACCTCGGTGTGGATCGCGTAGGCGAAGTCCACCGGCGTGGCCCCCTGGGGCAACGCGATGACCTCGCCCCGCGGGGTGAACACGTAGACCTCGGCGGCCCCGAGGTCGAACCGGAGTGACTCGAGGAATTCGGCCGGGTCCGCCGTCTCGCGCTGCCAGTCCACCAGCTGGCGCAGCCAGGCCATGTCGCCGGCGCCGTCCCGGCCTCCCCGGCCGCTGCCGGCCACCTCTTCCTTGTACTTCCAGTGCGCGGCCACACCGTACTCCGCGCGCCGGTGCATGCCCCACGTCCTGATCTGCAGCTCGACCGGCTTGCCGCCGGGGCCGATCACGGTCGTGTGCAGTGACTGGTACATGTTGAACTTGGGCATCGCGATGTAGTCCTTGAAACGCCCCGGAACGGGGTTCCACCGGGCGTGGACGGTGCCGAGTGCGGCGTAGCAGTCGCGCACCGAGTCCACCAGGACGCGGATGCCCACCAGGTCGTAGATGTCGTCGAAGCCCACGTTGCGGGCGATCATCTTCTGGTAGACGGAGTAGTAGTGCTTGGGGCGGCCGGTCACCCGCGCCTTGACCTTGGCATCACGCAGGTCGGTGGAGACGTCCTCGATGACTTCCTGGAGGAAGACGTCGCGGCGCGGGGCGCGCTCGGAGACCAGCCGGGCGATCTCGTCGTACCGCTTGGGGTACAGCGTCGCGAAGGCCAGGTCCTCCAGTTCCCACTTGATGGTGTTCATGCCCAGCCGGTGGGCGAGCGGCGCGAAGATCTCCAGCACCTCACGCGACTTGCGCTCCTGCTTCACCCGGGGGAGATAGCGCAGCGTGCGCATGTTGTGCAGGCGGTCGGCGAGCTTGATGACCAGGACCCTGATGTCCCGGGACATCGCGACCACCATCTTGCGCACGGTCTCGGCCTCGGCGACCTCGCCGTACTTGACCTTGTCCAGCTTGGTGACCCCGTCCACCAGGGCCGCGATCTCGTCCCCGAAATCGGCCCGCAGCTGGTCGAGGGCGTAGTCGGTGTCTTCCACCGTGTCGTGCAGCAGGGCCGCGCACAGGGTCTCGTGGTTCATCCCCAGCTCGGCCAGGATGGTGGCCACGGCGAGCGGATGGGTGATGTACGGGTCGCCGCTCTTGCGCTTCTGCCCGGTGTGCCAGTAGGCGGCCACGTCGTAGGCGCGCTCGATCAGCCGGACATCCGCCTTGGGGTGGGTCGCCCGTACCGTTTTGATCATCGGCTCGAGCACGGGGTTGATCCCGCCGCCCCGAGCCGCCCCGAGCCGGGCCAGCCGGCGGGCAGCCCGTCCCGACCCCGCGCCGCGGCCGGCTCCCGCGCCCCGGCTGGTGGCCGGGCTCCGGCCGTTGGCCGACCGGGGTCCCGGAGCCGTGGCGGTCTCGTCGCCCGCGCTCTCCTGGTCCGTGTCCAGCTCAGCCGGGCCTGCTTCGGCGGGAGGCGACACCACTGTGTCCTCCTCCGCCGCCGCCTCGGGCGGGCTCGGGAGGGCATGAGTGGCACCGGCTCCGGCACCGCCGGTCGTTGCCACGTCACCGGCCACAGGCACTCCTCACGTCCGCCTAGACCCCATTCTATCGGCGGAAGATCCGGAAGGTGCCGAGCTCAGCCCTTGTCACACCACCAGCAGTGACCGGATGGCGGCGTCCGGCAGCCGGGACCGCCCGTTGAGGAAACTCAATTCCATGATCACCGCGATCGCGGCGACCTCGGCACCGGCCTTGCGGACCAGTTCCGCAGTGGCCGAGCCGGTGCCTCCGGTGGCCAGCACATCGTCCACGACGAGCACCCGCTCCCCCGGGGCGAACGCGTCCTGGTGCACCTCGACGGTGGCGCTGCCATACTCCAGGTCATAGCTCTGCGCGTAGGTGGGCCCGGGCAGCTTGCCCTGCTTGCGCACCGGCACGAAACCCGCCCCGAGCGCGATCGCGACGGGCGCGGCCAGGATGAATCCGCGGGCCTCGATTCCGGCCACCTTGTCCACCCCGTCGTAACCGCTGGCCAGCGCGCTCACCACCGCGGCGAACGCGGCACCGTCGGCGAGCAGCGGGGTGATGTCCTTGAACATCACCCCGGGCTGCGGGTAGTCGGCGATGTCCCGGATCCGGGAGCTGATCAGGTCCGCGATGTCCGTGCCGCCCGCCACGGGCTCCACCATCTAGCGCCGCTTCTTCTTGCCGCCGGGGCGGCGTTTGGCGGAAGTGGTCCGGCGGGGCTGCTGCCGCGGGCCGGGACGGCCCCCGGGAGCCGGGCGCGCCGCCCGCGCCGCGGGCACCCGGTCCTCACCAGCCCCCGCGTCGCTGGCGTCCTGGCCGGGGACATCCGCGTCCGGGCCGTCCGCGTCGGCGACGTCGGTGTCGTCGTCGAGCACGGTGGCCGACCCCGCCACCGCGGCCCCGGGGGCCGCGGCGCCCGCCCCCGCCACGGTGGGCCGCGAAGCCTTCGCGCTGGCCCGCTTGGCGGCCCGGCTGCCGGAAGTCCGCTGCGCCACCCGCTTGGCCAGCGCCTTGTACTGGGGGTCACGTTCCTTGAGGTCGGCCAGCACCGGGGTGGCGATGAAGATGGAGGAGTAGGTGCCGGACAGCATGCCGACGAACAGCACCAGGGCCAGGTCGTTCAGCTCGCCGGCGCCCAGCAGCCCGCCGCCGATGAACAGGATCGCGGCCACCGGCAGCAGCGCGATGATCGAGGTGTTGATGGACCGCACCAGGGTCTGGTTGAGGGCGAGGTTGGCGGCCTGGCTGTAGGTGCTGCGGGCCGACCCGAGCAGGCCGGCGGTATTCTCCCGGACCTTGTCGAAGACGACCACCGTGTCGTAGAGCGAATAGCCCAGGATGGTCAGCAGCCCGATCACGCTAGCCGGGGCGACCTGGAATCCGGCCAGCGCGTAGATGCCGATGGTGATCACGATGTCGTGCGCCAGTGCGATCAGGGCGGCCACCGCCATCCGCCACTCGAACGCGATGGACAGGTAGATGACGATCACGATGAGGAACGCGATCAGGGCCTGCAGGGCCTTCTGCGAGATCTGCCCTCCCCAGCTGGCCCCCACGAAGTTCACGCTGATCTCGGTCTGCGGGACGCCCAGCTCCCGGGACAGCGTGGACTGGACCTCCTGGCCCTGGGAGTAGTTCAGCTTGCCGGTCTGGACCTGCCAGGTGGCACTGTTCCCGCTTCCGACGTGCTGGACGATGGCGCCCTCGCCGTCGCCGGTGTCGCTGACCGCGTTCTGCACCTGCATGAGCGAGGTGGCTGAGGTGGCCGGGAACTGGATGACCGACCCGCCCTTGAAGTCCACGCTGAAGTTCAGCCCGCGGGCGAACAGCCCGACCAGGCTGAGCACCAGGATCAGCCCGGAGATCGAGTACCAGAGCTTCTGGCGGCCGACGAAGTCGAAGGAGACCTCGCCGCGGTACAGGCGGCCGCCGACGTTGCCGAGCCGCGACATCATGCCTCCTTCGCCGGGGCGCCGGCGCGCACGCGGGTGGTCCGGGTGGATCGCCACGGTGCCCGCGCGCCCAGCCGGGCAGGATCGAGACCGGAGAGGGGGTGACCCTGGCCGAAGAACTTGGTCCGGGCCAGCAGGGTGACCATCGGCTTGGTGAACAGGAAGACCACGACGACGTCGATGATCGTGGTCAGGCCGAGGGTGAAGGCGAAGCCCTTGACCTCACCGATGGAGAAATACCACAGCAGCGCCGCGGCCAGGAACGACACGGTGTCGGAAACCAGCACCGTGCGCCGGGCCCGTTTCCAGCCGCGTTCCACCGCGGTCCGCAGGGTCCGGCCGTCGCGTACCTCGTCACGCAATCGCTCGAAGAACACCACGAACGAGTCCGCGGTGATGCCGATGGCCACGATCAGGCCGGCCACGCCAGCCAGTTCCAGCGCCAGGTTCTGGTACTTGCCGAGCAGGACGATCGCCTCGAAGACCAGGACCCCCGCGATGACCAGGCTGGAGACCGCCACGATCGCCAGGCCCCGGTAGTACAGGAAGCAGTAGATCACGACCAGGAGCAGGCCGATGGCGCCCGCGAGCAGGCCCGCGTGGAGCTGGTCGCTGCCCAGCGAGGGCGAGATCGACTGGACGGATTCCTTGGTGAACGTCAGCGGCAGCGCGCCATAGTTCAGCACGTTGGCCAGGTCGGTGGCCTCGGCCTGGCTGAAGCTGCCGGTGATCTGGGCCGACCCGCCGGTGATCGCGCCCTGGATCGTCGGGAATGAGATCACCTTGCCGTCCAGCACCACGGCCAGCTGATCCAGCGCCGACTGCGTACCGTACTTGCTGAACATCTGCTCGGTGATCTTCCCGAACGCGGCGCCGCCCGCCGAGTCGAAGTTCAGGTTGGTCTGCCAGTCCACGGACGTGGTGGACTGGGTGGCGCTGGCCGACTTGATGTCCTTGCCGAGGACGTGGGCCTTGTCCAGGACGAATTTGTACAGGACCCCACTCAGGGAGCCGCACGAGACGGTCTGCACATTGGGGTTGTTGTACTGCTCGGCGGTGTAGCCGACCTGCTCCTTCCAGTTCTTGTTGGCGCAGTTGAGCTTGTTGAACAGCGTCTGGACGTGGGCGCTGACCAGGCTGGCGTCACCGCTGGCCCCGGCCACGGTGGAGAGGCCGGAGCTACTGGCCGGCGGTGAGGCGGACGCGCTGGCCGCCGGGCTCGCGCTGGCCGAGGCGCTCGCCGAGGCCGACGGGGTGGCGGATGCCTTGGCGTGGGCTGCGGTCAGGTTATGAGATCGGCTCGCCATCTCTTTCGCCCCGGCCCCGCTGGCCGCCCCGCTGCCCAGGGCCCCGGTCTTGGCGGATGAGCTGGCCGACGCGGACGCCGTCGGCGACGCGCTGGACGAGGGCGTGGCCGACGACGACCCGCTGGCCGACGGGGCCGGCGTGGGCGTGGTCGTGGGGGTGGTGGCGCCCTTGTTCGGGGCCTCCAGGAGCACCTGGCGGAACAGCAGCTGGGCGGTCGTCCCGACCAGGTTCACGACCTTCTGGCTGCCGGCCCCGGGGACCGCGACGTTGATGATGTCGCTGCCCTGCTGCTGGACCTGCGCTTCGGTGAAGCCCGCGCCGTTGACCCGGTTGGCCATGATGTTCTTGGCCTGGGTCATGTCCGCCGCGAACTGCGCGCTGGACACTCCCTTGGGCGCCTGGGCCCGGAGGGCCACCGTGGTGCCGCTGGTCAGGTCCAGGCCCAGCTTGACCTTGAAGTCCTTGCTCCACTGCCCGGGCGAGCCGATGTTGCCGCCCACGATGGCCAGGAACAACAGCACGATCACCGCGGCCAGGACGGCCAGCGCCCGGCCGGGCCGGGAAACGTTACCGCTAGGGGGAGCCAATTCTCGTCTGTCCTTCGCTTCGCGTGTCCCCCGGCCCGACGCTGGGCGCGGGGCAGGCGGTTATTCCGCGGTGCGCTCGTCCTTAGCCGTGTGGTCAGCGGTGCTGGCCGGGCTGGAACCGTTCTGGTGTTCGGTACCGTTCGGGTGCTCGGTGGTGGTCACCGGGCCATCCGTGGTCGCCTCGCTGGACGCATCCTCCGGAGTGTCCTGCCCATGGAACGTCGGGTCCGCCGCATCAGTTCCGACCATGCCGTCATCGTCCGGCAGGACGTCCATCACGGCCCGGCGCAGGAACCGGATCTGCACGCCGGGTGCCACTTCGAGCAGCACATCTTCATCATCGGACTCGACGACGGTGGCGTACATGCCCGCCGTGGTGCGAACCCGCTGACCCGGCTGGACCCGGCTCTGCATCTGCTGAGCCGCGCGCTGCTTGTTCCGCTGTGGTCTGATCATGACGAAGTAGAGCAGCCCGAACAGCACCACGATGACGATCAGGAACGTGTACGACCCGCCGCCGCTGCTGCTTGCTGCAAGATGCATGTGCCCCATCGCGGGGTTTCCTTCCAGTTGATGAGCTCTGCCTGGCCGCGCGCCAGGCCTTTCGGCCGGCTGGGCCGGAAATCTGTGGCCATCCGGGCAGCGGTTGACCAACTGCCGAAGTGTAGCGGCGCGCGGGCAGCGCACCAACAGGCTACGGCTTCTGGCGACTGATCGTGACATCCCCGCGACCATTTCGTGGGGGCCGGGGGTTCGGGGGTAGTCCCCTGGGAAAGCGGAGCAGGGGGTCGTCCTCCCGGGCCAGCAGGATCAGCCGCAGGTCACTCGAACAGGCTGCCCGGCAGGGCCAGGCCAGGCGGCTCCGGCGGGTCCAGCCCCAGATGCTGCCAGGCTGCCGGGGTGGCCACCCGCCCGCGCGGGGTCCTGCTCATCAGGCCCCGCCGGACCAGGAACGGCTCGGCGACCACCTCCACCGTCTCGGCCTCCTCGCCCACCGCCACGGCGAGGGTGGACAAGCCGACCGGGCCGCCGCCGAACGTGCTCACCAGGGCGCTGAGCACCGCGCGGTCCAGCCGGTCCAGGCCCTCCTCGTCCACCTCGTACAGTTCCAGGGCGGAACGGGCCAGGTCCCGGGTGACCACGCCGTCGGCGCGCACCTCGGCGTAGTCCCGGACCCGGCGCAGCAGCCGGTTGGCGATCCGCGGGGTGCCCCGGGACCGCCCGGCGATCTCGTCCGCGCCGTCGTCGCGCAGCGCCACTCCGAGCAGGTCGGCTGACCGGCGGACGATGATCTCCAGCTCGGCTGGCTCGTAGAAGTCGAGGCGCGCGGTGAAGCCGAACCGGTCTCGCAGCGGGGCGGGCAGCAGCCCGGCCCGGGTGGTCGCGCCGACCAGGGTGAACGGGGCGATCTCCAGCGGGATGGCGGTCGCGCCTGGTCCCTTGCCGACCACGACGTCGACCCGGAAGTCCTCCATGGCCAGGTAGAGCATCTCCTCGGCCGGGCGGGCCAGCCGGTGGATCTCGTCGATGAACACCACGTCCCGCTCCCCCAGCGTGGACAGGATGGCGGCCAGATCCCCGGCCCGCTCGATGGCCGGCCCGCTGGTGATCCGCAACGGCGCGCCCAGCTCCGCCGCGATGATCATCGCGAACGTGGTCTTGCCCAGGCCCGGCGGCCCGGACAGCAGCACGTGGTCCGGGGCCCGGCCCCGCCGCAGCGCGCCCTCCAGCACCAGGGACAGCTGCTCGCGGACCCGGTTCTGGCCGATGATCTCGGCGAGCCGTTTGGGCCGCAGCGCCCCTTCAATAGCCCGTTCGTCCGCGTCGGCCAGCGGCGAGACCAGGCGCTCCCGCTCCGCGGCGGCGGCCAGGGCCTGCTCTTCCGCGGCCGCCAGTGCTTTCTCTGCGGCGGAGGCCTGGGCCTCCTCCTGCGCGTCCCCGGCGGCGGAATGGGCGCCCCGGCCCGGTCGCGGGCCCGGGCTGGTCATGTGCGGCTCAGCTTGCGCAGCGCGGCCCGCAGCGCGACGGACACATCCACGGTCGCGTCCGTCCCGGCCGGGCTGACGGCCAGGTCGGCGGCGACCGCGGCGATGGCCTGCTCGGCGTCCCGGGCGGGCCAGCCCAGGTTGACCAGGCCAGCGCGGACCTGATCACGCCACAGGCCGGCGCCGTCCGCGGCCGGGCCGACCCCGGGCAGCGGGCCCATGACCCCGGCCGGGCCGGCGGGCGAGCCCAGCCGCCCGGCCAGTTCCAGCACGATCCGCTGCGCGCCCTTGCGGCCGATGCCCGGTACCCGGGTCAGCGCGGACACGTCCTCCGCCGCGATGGCCTGGCGCAGGCCGTCCGGGCTGAACGAGGCCAGCATGGCCAGCGCGAGCCGCGGTCCCACCCCGCTGGCCGTCTGCACCAGCTCGAAGACGTCCCGCTCGTCGTCGCTGGCGAACCCGTACAGGGTCAGCGCGTCCTCGCGGACCACCAGGGAGGTGGCGAGCCGGGCCCGCTCGCCGGTGCGCAGCGCGGCCAGCGTGCCGGGCGTGGCCTGGACCAGCAGCCCCACCCCGCCGACCTCGATCACCGCCCCCTCGGGGGCGATGGCACAGACCAGTCCGTCCAGATGCGAGATCACCGTCGTACTCCTGGGTCCGTCCACGTGGAAGTGCTGCTGCGGCGGCTGGCCGCCGCTCGGCGCGCAGCGGCGATCCGGGGGTCCGGGGGGTCGCCCCCCCGGGCCAGCACTGCGAGCCGGGTCTGCGGGCCGCGCCAGAGATGGCAGATGGCCAGGGCCAGGGCGTCGGCGGTGTCGGCGGGCTTCGGCGGGTCATCCAGCCGGAGCAGCCGCATCACCATCGTCGTCACCTGGACCTTGTCCGCCCGCCCGCTCCCGGTCACCGCCGCCTTCACCTCGCTCGGCGTGTGCAGCGCGACGGGCAGGCCGCGCCGTGCCGCGCACAGCACCGCCACCGCGCCCGCCTGCGCGGTACCCATCACCGTCCGGACGTTGTGCTGGCTGAACACGCGCTCCACGGCCACCGCGTCCGGGCGGAGCTCGGCCAGCCAGGAGTCGATCTCCACTTCCAGGGCCAGCAGGCGGGCCGCGATATCCGCGGTGGGCGGGGTCCGCACGACGCCCGCGGCGACCAGGCCGGGCGGCCGGCCGGCGGCGCCCTCCACCACACCAAGCCCGCACCGGGTTAGTCCCGGATCGACGCCGAGCACCCGCATTTCTGCTCCATCCCGGCCGACCCGGCCGATCCGGGCTCTCACGAACACGTGTTCGGTCGGGTCTGACCCTACCGGCCCGGGCCGCCCGGCGGGCCCAGCCGGCCCGGCGTGTCGGCATTCCCGCGGGCCAGAAGAACGACGGCTCAGAAGAATTCGAGCATGAACGGGTCCGCGCTGAACGCGGCGTCCAGCGCGGCGTCGCCGCCGGGGTCGCCGCCGGCCACCAGCCCGGCCCGGCGCAGGGTGGCCAGCGGCGTGCCCGCGTACAGCGCGGCGAACCCGCGCGGTCCCAGGGTCAGCGCGGCGGGGGCCGGCCCCGTGCCGCCCGGCCCGGGGCCAGCCGGTGCCGGCCGGTCCGGTCCCGGCTCGGCC
>DASQRM010000225.1:0-6183 GCA_035642895.1 Streptosporangiaceae bacterium
TCTCCGCGTTGAGCCGCCAAGGCGTGTCCTGCAGCCGGGCGGCGGCCCGGTGCCGGGCCGTCTCGACCCGGGCAGCGACGGTCGCGCTGGATTCCGCGAACGTCGCGTCGCTGAGCAACTCGCCCCGGCTGACCGGCAGGAATTCCACCTTCACGTCGACCCGGTCGAGTAGCGGCCCGGACAGCCGGGCCAGGTACCTGCGGCGGACCGCGGGCGTGCAGTCGCAGCCCGGCTGCCGCCCGGGTCCCCTGGCGCACGGGCAGGGGTTGGCCGCCAGGAGCAGTGTGAAGCGGGCCGGGAAGCGGGCGGTCACGCCCGACCGGGCCACGACGACCTCCCCCGACTCCAGCGGCTGGCGGAGCGCGTCGAGCACATCCCGGCCGAACTCGGGCGCCTCGTCCAGGAACAGGCACCCGCGGTGGGCCAGGGATGCGGCTCCGGGGCGGATCACCCCGCTGCCGCCGCCGACGATCGCCGCCTTGGTCGCGGTGTGGTGCGGGGCGCAGAACGGCGGCGCGGTCAGCAGCGGGCTGCGGTCCGGGAGCACGCCCGCCACCGAGTGGATCGCGGTGACCTCCAGAGCCGCGGCGGGGTCGAGGCGGGGCAGCACGGTGGGAATCCGTTCGGCCAGCATCGTCTTCCCCGCGCCCGGCGGGCCGAGCAGGCAGAGATGATGGCCGCCCGCGGCGCAGATCTCCGCGGCCCGCCGCGCCGTCGGCTGGCCCAGTACGTCGGCCAGGTCGGGCCCAGCTCCCGCGGGGATGCCGGCCGCCTCACCGGGGGAAGGCTCCCCTCCCGCCCGGGGAAGGCCACCGCCCTCGACCAGCCGGACGGGGCTCCGCGCGTCGCCTGGTTCCTCCGGAAGGGCCGGTGGGCAGCCACGCAACCAGCTGAGTAACCCCCGCAGGGTCGTAGCGCTCAGCACCCGCAGGTCGGGGACCAGCGCCGCCTCAGCCTCGTTGGCGCACGGCACCGCGACCCGCCGGAAGCCGCGGGCCGCCGCGGCCGCGACAGCGGGCAGCACCCCGCGGACCGGGCGCAGCTGGCCGTCGAGCCCGAGCTCGCCGAGGAACGCCACCCCGTCGATCGCCCCCGCCGGGACCGAGCCCGCGGCCCCGAGGATGGCCACCGCGATACCAATGTCGAACCCGCTGCCCCGCTTGGGCAGGCTCGCCGGGGAGAGACCGACGGTGATCCGCCGCTGCGGCCACTGCTCACGGCTGTTCACGATGGCGGCCCGGATGCGGTCCCGGGCCTCGCGGAGCGCCGTATCGGGCAGGCCGACCAGGAGCAGCCCCGGGAGCCCGTTCTGGATATCGGCTTCAATCTCCACCGGATGACCCTCGACCCCAACCAGGGCGATCGAGTGAGTCCGGGCGACCGGCATTCAGCCCACCCCCCGCACGTGCTCGAGGGTGAACTCCCCCGATCCGTTCCCGACCAGCCCGATCACGTCGATTCTCACCTCATCGAATCCCAGCCCCTGGGCCGCCAGCCACGCGGCCGCCAGGCGGCGCAGCCGGAGGCGCTTATTCTGGCTGACCGCCTCGATCGGGCTGCCGTACCTCAGGCCCGAGCGGGTCTTGACCTCACACACCACGAGGACCCGCTGCTCGAGGGCCACGATGTCGAGCTCGCCGGTCTCACACCGCCAGTTCCGGTCGAGGATCCGCAATCCGGCCCGCTCCAGGTACTCCGCCGCGAGCTGCTCCCCGCGGCGGCCCAGCTCGTCCTTGTCCTTCACCCGGTACCACCTCCGGTGCTGACGCTGCCGGAACGGGAAGCGCCGCGCTGGGACAGTTGCCACGCTGTGGACGAAGGAGCACGAAACCGGATTCTGTGGACAGGGGAGGCCGTTTTGTCGCCGTCACCTGCTTCAATCTAGGCGGGGCCCGCCCAACGCCCCAGCCACACGCCCCGCCGGGCGCTACACGCCTCCGCAGGGTGACGCAAGACCCCCAGGGTCACTTGTTGTCGTCGGGAACCTCGAGCTCGGCCCGCGCCAGCTCCTCGACGTTGACATCCTTGAACGTCACGACCCGGACATTCTTTACGAACCGTGCGGGACGGTACATGTCCCACACCCACGCGTCCTGCATGGTGACCTCGAAGTACACTTCGCCGTTCTCGGCGGCGCGGACGTTCAGCTCCACGTCGTTGGTGAGGTAGAACCGGCGCTCGGTCTCGACCACATGGGTGAACAGCCCCACGACGTCCCGGTACTCGCGGTAGAGCTGCAGCTCCATCTCGGTCTCGTATTTCTCGAGATCTTCTGCGCTCATGTCCTCCCCCTCCGATTAGCCTGCGTCGGGAGGTCCGGTCCGGTTGGCATCAACGATAGGCCAATTCTCCGCCGAGCATTCTCCCGACCTCAACTGGCCGTCAACCTCCTGGCCGACCTCCACCTACGTCACTGACTGGCCGGCCATCTCCGGGCCAGCTACCTCCTGCTCGTAGCCCTCCTGGTCCACCACGGGCGCCCGGTCCACCAGCGGCTCCTCGCCCACCGACTCCTCGTCCACCATCGACAGCTCCCGGACCAGTCCATTGACGTTAGCGAACGACGCCCGGTGCTCCGGGCAGGGCCCATGCTGGGCCAGCGCCCGCATGTGGCTCCGGGTGGAGTATCCCTTGTGCCGGGCGAACCCGTACGCCGGGTGCTGCTCGCTGAGCCCGGTCATGATGCGGTCCCGGGTCACCTTGGCCACGATCGAGGCGGCCGCTACGCAGGCCGCCACCTCGTCGCCCTTCCACATGGCGAGAGCAGGGACGCCCAGGCCGCGGACGGCGAAGCCGTCCGTGAGCACATACCCCGGCCGGATGGAGAGCCCGGCCAGCGCCCGCCGCATCCCGGCGATGTTGCAGACGTGCAGCCCGCACGCATCGATCTCGGCGGCCGGGATGATGACCCGGTGCCAGCTGAGGGCGGTCCGCATCACCTCGGTGTATGCCTCCTCGCGGGCCGCAGCCGTCAGCGTCTTGGAGTCCGCGACGCCGCTGAGCCCGGAGAGTTTGCGGGGATCCAGGACCACCGCGGCGACCACCAGCGGGCCGGCGCAGGCCCCACGGCCCGCCTCGTCGATCCCGGCCACGGGGGACAGGCCCGCCCGGTCCAGGACACGCTCGTATCCCGTCAATCCTGCCGCACGCCGGGGGGTATAGCCGGGATGCCGCCACCAAGGCATCGCCACGTCGTTACCAGCGCCCTCCCCGCCGGGCAGTCCCCCGTCTGCCTGCGGCGCCCTTCGCCGGCCCCGGCCGCCGCGATCCGGAGCGCCGCCGCAGCCGCCGGTCCAGGAAGGTCAGGGGCAGGGCCACCGACCCCGCCAGCACCAGCGGCGCGGCTGGCCTGGCGAGTTCACTGATCGCCCCGGCGCCGAGGGCCTGGCCGTTGTCCAGCTTGTTGAACGTGGCCGGGATGGGCAGCACGCGGAACCGGCTCGGTGGCCACAGGATCAGGAACGCCCGGCCGACCACCTGGCTCTCCGGGATCGTGCCGCCGCCCGGCTCGCCGATGTGGCCGCGGGAGTCGTAGGAGACGTCGCGGTGATCGCCCATCACCCACAACCGGCCCGGAGGCACGGTGATGCTGAACTTGGTCATGGACGGCGGGTTGTGCGGGTACAAGTAAGACTTCTCGCTGAGCGGGACGCCGTTCACGGTGACCCGGCCCAGCGCGTCGCAGCAGGCGACGTGGTCACCAGGGACCCCGATAACCCGCTTGATGTAGTCGTGCACACCCGGCGAGATACCGAACAGCCCGACGACCGCATGCCCGAACTCGCTGGCCAGCCGGACGACCGGGTCGCTGGATTGCGGGGGGCTCGGCGGATCCCACGAGCCCTCCCCGTTGAACACGATCACGTCCCCGCGGTCGATCGAGCGGAAGTGGTAGATGAGCTTGTTGACCAGGACCTTGTCCCCGATGTCGAGGGTGTTCTCCATCGATGAGGACGGAATGTAGAACGCCTGCACCACGTAGGTCTTGATCACCAGCATGATCACCAGCGCGAGCACGAACAGGACGAGTAGTTCCGACCACCAGGAGAGGCGGCGCCTCCGCCTGGACCGGGCGGCGCTGGCCGGGCCGGCACCAGCCGGGCCTGCACCAGCTGTGCCCGCACCAGCCGGGCCTGCACCAGCCGCTCGTGCACCATCCGAGCCTGTACCAGCCGCGCCTGTACCAGCTGCCCCCGGGCCGGAAGAGGCACTGGCCTGGGCGCCACCGGGGCCGGCCGGGCCCGTGGCCTGACCGCCAGTGTCGCCGGACTCAGCCGTGGCGTCACTGCGCGGCGGAGGAGTCATCGTCCCGGTCCCCCCTGGTATCTCCGGCTCTGCGCCAACTGCCCTGTCGCCGTCGTGGCCAGGCAGTTCGACGCCTCGAGAGCCTGTGCTGGCAGGCTCGCCCATACCCCGGTCGTCGTTCATTGGTCCGAGCCTAACGCCGGTCTGACGGAACCTGTGCGGTCGGCCGACGGCACGCCCACCGCAAGCGGCGCCATCCCGGCCAGTCCCACCGCCATCGGCAGGGGCGTCAGGCCCCGGCGTGGCGGGGCCGCCAGCCCCCGCTGGGCCAAGGTAGCGGGAATCGGAACCTCCCTGAACTGTGCCGGAGGCCACCGGCCAGAAACACCCGCCGATCACGGCCCGTTCCGGGATCATCCCCGGGATCGTGACCGTGGAAGCGGGAGCAGCAGGACAGCTAAGTCCCGCCAGAGCGCCCCCGGCGCGCGGAAGCAAGCGGGCTGGCGGGCTGCGCCACGCCCGCGTAACCGAGATCCTTCCCGGCCACCGGACGAGGGCGCGGCTAGCGCCGCTCCTTGATGCGCGCGGCCTTCCCGCGCAGCTCACGAAGGTAGTAGAGCTTCGCCCGGCGCACCCGGCCCCGGGTCACGAGCTCGATCTTCTCGAGCGTGGGGCTGTGCACCGGGAAGGTCCGCTCTACCCCGACGCCGTAGCTGATCTTCCGGACGGTGAACGTTTCCCGCGCCCCACCGCCCTGGCGGCGGATCACAATGCCCTGGAAAACCTGGATCCGGGACCGGGTGCCTTCCGTGACCCGCACATGGACTTTCAGCGTGTCCCCGGGCCGGAAATCGGGGATGTCGGAGCGGATCTGGGCCTGCTCCAGCTCGGCGATCGCGGTGTGCATGGCTGCGGTTCCTCAGTTGTCCTCACGCGCGCACAGGCCAGCGAACGCGTGGCATCGTCTCGTCGGTGTCTGTCGGTCTTCCTGGGCGCTGAGGGCACCAGGACGCGCACCCGCAGGGTCGGCCTGGTGTGGGTGGCAGACTTCAGTGTGCCATATCTTCAGCAGTGATCGGGAAGCCAGCGTCAATGAGCACCTTCCGGTCGCGTGCGTCGAGCCGCTCACCGGCCGGTCCGGCGGCCAGCCGGGCGGCCAGGTCGGGGCGCAGCGCAGCGGTCCGCCGCAGCGCCTGATCGCGCCGCCAGCGGGCAATGGCCGCGTGATCCCCGGACAGCAGGACCGGCGGGACCTCACGCCCGCGCCAGACCCGGGGCCGGGTGTACGAGGGCCCTTCGAGCAGGCCGTCCATGGGACCCGCACCTGCGCCGAACGAATCGTCCGCGGCGGACTCGGCGTTACCGAGGACGCCCGGCAGCAGGCGGCCGACCGCATCCACCATCACCAGCACGGCGGGCTCGCCCCCGGACAGCACGTAGTCCCCGATGGACACCTCATCGACCGGCATCCGGTCGCGCGCCTCGTCCACGACGCGCGCGTCGATTCCCTCGTACCGGCCACAAGCAAAGACCAACCAGCCGCAACGGGACCATTGCGCGGCCATCGCCTGCGTGAACGGGATGCCCGAGGGGGTGGGTACCACCAGCCGGGCCGCTACTGGACCTGGACCTGCCACCGCGTCCAGCGCCTCGCCCCACGGCTCCGGCGACATGACCATGCCCGGCCCGCCGCCGAATGGGGCGTCGTCCACGGCGCGGTGCACGCCATGGGCCCAGTTACGCAGGTCGTGTACCTGGAGTTCGACGTCTCCGCGGGAGGCCGCCTTGCCGAGCAGCGAGACGCTGAGCGGGGTGAAGTAGTCCGGGAAGATTGTGATGATGTCGATGCGCACCGGGCTCACCTCAGCTTCCCGCGGTACCCGGGCCTGCCGGACCCGCGCCTGCCGGACCCGCGCCTGCCGGCCCCGCGCCTGCCGG
>DASQRM010000226.1:0-40439 GCA_035642895.1 Streptosporangiaceae bacterium
ACAGGATGACCGGCAGGGTGGTGGCGTCGGCGGCCCTGGTGAAGTGGGCCACCAGCCCACTCTGCGGCGGCTTGTTGTAGTACGGCGTCACCAGGAGCAATCCCGAGGCCCCGGCGCGCTCGGCCTGACGGGCCAGCTCGCAGGTGTGGGCGGTGTCGTTGGTGCCGACTCCGGCCACGACGGCGGCCCGGTCCCCGACCGCCCCGATCACGGCGCGGAGCAGCCGCTCTTTCTCCGCATCCGTCGTCGTCGGCGACTCGCCGGTCGTCCCGCTGATCACCAGGCCGTCGTTGCGCATCTCGTCGACCAGATAGGTCGCGAGGCGGGCGGCCCCGTCGTAGTCGATGCCGCCGTCCGCAGTCATCGGCGTGATCATCGCGGTCAGCATCCGGCCGAACGGGGCGTCCGCGTTCGCGGGCTGGGTTGCTGTCATGACCTGAACGCTACCGGGCTATGGCGCGCTGCGGCCACCGTGCCCCGCCTCTGGTCACGTTGAAGACGCGGTGACGTGAGCTCGGGGGTACCCACGTCAACCGCGTCTATCTAGGTATCGGCCTAGGTCGCGAAGACGTTACGCACCGTGATGAAGATTCTTTTTCTGCGGGCCCAGGCGGACCCAGATGGGTGTCTGTGTGGCCGGGAGGCCTACTGGACGACCGCCGCGGTGATGACCACGAAGATGAGCGTGACTACGACCAGCGCGATGGTGACCGCCAGGTAGCGGGTCATCACGCCCAGGATGACCCGGGCGCGTCCCTCAGCCGCCTCGGATGCGCGGGCTGCTATCCAGGACGCCTGGGCCGCCCGTACCGCGGCCTCGGCGGCGACTCCGGCGCCGGCCTGGAGCTCGGCTTGCGCGCGGAGGGCCGACCGGATGTCCGCCTCCACCTTGGCCGCGGCCGCCTCGATCCGGTCCAGGGTGGCGACGCCCGAGATCGCCGCCCGCACCGCGACCGACTCAGCGGCCGCATCAGATGCCCCCGACGTCATGCCAGCCGGGATTCTCACCCGCAGCGCGGCCGAGCCGCCGTGCGCCGGGTCCGCGGCGGCCTTCACCGCCACCGTGCTCCCCCCGCCCTTCGGGGCCGGGGCGAACATGGTTCCGGGCGGCTGGGCCGTCTCCAGGGCCGGGGAGCCCATCGACGAGTCGTGCAGGAAGCCGACCACCGCCTCCCTCGCGGCTGCGGCCACGTCAGGACTGGCGGCCGCGGGCTGGCGGGTGCGGCGGTGGAGCAGAGACCGGGTGCTCGCCATGTCGTCCAACTTCTCTCAGTGACGGGGCGGGTACGGTCGATCTGCGCCTGGTCACACCTCGATTATCTCGTGTCGAACGGATAGTAATTACTCTATCACGATAAGTGAGATATCGCGGCGATCCGGGCGCTGGCGTGCTCAGGAAGGGGGTTCTGCGAGGGCTACTTCCCGGCGGACGGTGGCGAGGAGCTCACGGGTCAGGCTCATGGCCTGTTCGGCCGCGCCTAGGTGGCCCAGGCTGGCCAGGCGCTGCGCCTCGCGCAGCTGCTCATCGAGATCAGCCAGGCGCATCCGCTGCTCGGCCTCGGCGAGGGCGCGCCCGATGACCGAGGGCAGCCGGGCCGGCCGGTCTTTCAGGACGTAGTCGGTGGCTCCCTGCTTGATGAGAGCGACCGCCGCTTCGTCTCCCAGTACACCGGACCAGATGATGAACGGCACGTCCGGGTACTGCTCCTGCGCGATTGCGAGGGCGGCCTCACCGGAAAAGCCCGGCAGATGGTAATCGGACAGGATGACGTCGGGACGGAAGGAATCCAGCTTCTCCACGAACAGGGCCCTGGTGGCCACGACGACGCACGTGAAGTCGAGGCCGGCGCCGGTCAGCAGGCTCTGGGCGCGCTCCGCATCCCACGCTTCGTCCTCGAGGATGAGGATGCGGGCCGGCCGTCCCGTGACGTCCGCCGCGTCAGCAGCCGGGCTGCCCGGCGGCACTGGAGCGGCGGCTGCCCCCGTCGCACTCGCGTCCAGGCCGTTGCCCTGATGCCCATCCTTCATGGATCTCACCTCGTCAGTCCGGTTGCGGCATGAACTCCGGAACGGGCTCGTTCAGGATCAGCCAGAAGAGGCCGAGGGTCTTGACCGCCTCAGCGAATTCCGCGAAATTAACCGGTTTGCGCACATAAGCATTGGCGCCGCCCCGGTAGCCGGCCAGGATATCTTCGTCCAGCTTAGAGCCAGTCAGGATGACCACCGGGATTATGCTCGTCCGCTCGTCAGCCCGGATCCTGCGCATTACCTCTAGCCCCTCAACCTTGGGCAGCTTCAAGTCGAGCAGGACGAGGCCGGGGAGCGGCTCGCCGCTGCTGGCTTTGGAGAAGATCAGCTCCAGGGCCTCGGCACCGTCGTGAGCCACGGTAATCTCGTTGACGATATTATTCTTTTTCAGTGCCCGGAGCGTCAGCATCTCATCGTCAGGATTGTCCTCGACCAGCAGGATGGCCCGGGCCTTCATGCGATTTCCTCCGCATCCAGCGTGAAATAGAAAGTCGCGCCTTCGCCGACCGCGCCTTCGGCCCAGGCCCGTCCCCTATGCCGGTCCACTATCTGCCTGACGCTGGCCAGGCCGATACCGGGACCGGGGAAATCGCTGACCGCGTGCAGTCGCTGGAATGGCTGGAACAGCTTGCCCGCGTAGTCGGGGTCGAAGCCGGCCCCGTCGTCGCGCACGTAGCAGCAGGTAGCGGCGTCCCCGGCCGGTGCCGTGCCGAACTCGATCAGCGCGACATCCTGGCCGGAGGTGAACTTCCAGGCGTTCTCCACCAGGTTTTTCAGGACGGTGCGGACGAGGAGACGGTCCGCCCGGGCCTGCACTGGGCGCTCGATAGCGAAATGGACGCGGCGCCCCGGTGCGCCGGCCTGGAGGTCAGCGGCGATCCGGGCCACCTCAGCGCCGAGATCAACCCATTCGAGGCGCATCTCGGCCCGGGCGATACGCGACAGGATCAAAAGGCCGTCGATGAGCTCGGACATCTGCCCGCTGGCGGCGAGGATCCGCTCGGCGTAGCCGCGCCCGACCTCGCCGAGGTAGTCCGCGCAGTCTTCCATCAGCGCCGACGAGTAGCCGCCCAGCGCGCGCAGCGGAGCGCGCAGGTCATGGGCGATGGAGTAAGTGAAGGCCTCCAGGCTCTGGTTGACCCGCTCAAGCCCCTCCGACCGGCGCCGGAACTCTGCCGCGGTCCGGGCCTGCTGCTGCTCGGTCACGTCGCGGGCGATAGCCGAGACACCGATCAGCCTGCCGTCGTCATCATGGATGGGAGAGGTCGTCACCGACACCGGGAACGTGCTGCCGTCCTTGCGCCGCCACACGGTTTCGCGGTGCACGACGGGCTCGCCACGGCCGATCTTGCCCAGGGTCTCCTCGATCTCGCCGATCCGCTCCGCGGGGCACAAGATGGTCAGCGACTGGCCAACCATCTCCTCCGCCCGGTAACCGTAGATTTTCTCGGCCGCCGGGTTCCAGGTGGTAACCATCCCGCCGGTAGTACTGCCCAGGATGGCATCATCGGAGGATCTGACGATCGCCGGGAGAAGCTCGGACTCCGGTACGCCCGGGCCGTCCTCAAGCCTTAGCTGGGCCACTCTACCCCCGTATTGGCCGGAACCGGTTCCGGGAAGCTTTTCCTGCCGTGCGACATGGCATGAATTCCCATCCGGAATTATCTTTAGTCACTATACACCCGGGTGGATTCGTCAGTGAATAGCACCGGAATGCAAAGTAACATGATTTGCCCGATATATGCTTTATCGCCGCGTGATGCAATATCCGTGCTTTAACTGTATGGTGCAATTACGCGGATATTCCGGTGACGGGAATTCGCGGCACGCCGAGTGGGGGGGCAGCAGGTGAACACCACAATGCTGACGGGCCTGGAGGAGAGCACGGTAGGCCCGGGGCTGGAGAAAGCGCCGACTGGAATCCGCGGGCTGGATCAGATCACCGGGGGCGGGCTGCCCCGGGGCCGGGTGTCACTGGTGGCCGGCGCCGCGGGAGCGGGCAAGACGCTACTCGGCCTGGAGTTCCTGGTGGGCGGGGCCCGGAAGTATAGCGAGCCTGGTGTGCTGTTGAGCTTCGAGGAGTCGGCGGAGAAGGTCGCCCTGAACGTGCGCTCGCTCGGCTTCGACCTCAACCAGCTCGAGAAGGACGGCCTGCTCGCGGTGCTCTCGTTCCAGGTCGATCCCGCGGACATGGTCGCCGCCGGGTCGTTCGACGTCGAACCGCTCTTCTTGATCCTCGACGACGCGATCACCCGGATCGGCGCCCGGCGCGTGGTGCTGGACGCCCTGGAGATGCTGTTCGGCGTGTTCGGCGACGACGCGACTATCCGGGGCGAACTCAACCGGCTGGCGCGCTGGCTGGAGGAGCGGGGCGTCACCGCCATCGTGACCGGGGAGCGGGGCGATAAGACCATCACCCGGCACGGGATCGAGGAGTACGTCACCGACTGCGTGATCGTGCTCGACCACCGGGTGAACGAGGAGATCTCCACCCGGCGGCTCCGGGTGGTCAAGTACCGCGGGTCAGTACACGGCACCAACGAGTTCCCGTTCCTGATCTCGGCCGAGGGCTTCGTCGTGCTGCCGATCACGTCCATCGCGCTCGACTACGCGGCCTCCGAGGAGCGGCTGTCAACCGGGGTCCCGCGCCTCGACCACATGCTGGGCGGCGGCGTGTTCCGTGGCTCCACCACCCTGGTGACCGGGGTGGCGGGCACCGGAAAGACGTCCCTCGGCGCACATATGGTCTACGGGACCTGCGAGCGGGGCGAGCAGGCCTTGTGGATCCTGTTCGAGGAGTCGCCCGCACAGGTCCTGCGCAACATGCGGTCGCTCGGCCTCGACCTGCAGACGTGGGTTGACGCGGACTTGCTGCGCATCTGGGCGGCGCGGCCGTCCGCGTTCGGCCTGGAGGCCCATCTGGCCGCCCTGAACCAGCTGATCGAGGAGACCAGCCCGTCGGTGGTGGTGCTGGACGGGATCGGCGGTCTCGCGGCCGGCGTGACCGGCACGGAAGTGTATTCGATGGTGGCCCGCCAGCTTGACCTGCTCAAGAGCCGCGGGACTTCCACCCTGGCCACCTCGCGTGGCCGCGAGGACGAGTCAGCCACGGTGAGCATCTCGTCCCTGGTGGACAACTGGCTGCTGCTGCGCAACGTCGAGACCAACGGCGAGCGCAACCGGCTGCTGTTCGTGCTGAAGTCCCGGGGCACGGCGCACTCGAACCAGGTGCGCGAGTTCGTGCTCACCGACCACGGGGTGGAGCTGGTCGAGGTGTACGTCGGGCCGGCCGGGATGCTGGCCGGCTCAGCCCGGCTGGCCCAGGAGGCGGTCGAGCGTGACGCGGACCTGCGAAGGGCCGACGATCTGGAGCGCCACCTGCGGGACCTGCGCAGCAGCATCAGCGAGCGTCAGGCTCACCTCATTGCGGCCCGGGACCAGCTGATCGCCGAGCAGACCGAAATCGACCGGATCGACAGCCGCGAACGCCGCGAGGTCGCCGACACCGAGGCGGACCGGGTGTCGATGGCCAGCCGGCGCTGGGCCGATGCGGCCCCGGACCCCGATGTGACCCCGGGCCGACGCTGGGCCGAGAAGGCCCCGGACAACGGGGGAAAGCAATGAGCCAGCCGTCTATGGCCGGTGGTGGAAACGGTTCAGCTGCCGATCTACCTGAGATGTGGGAACTGCGCCTGTATGTGACCGGCCAGTCGCCCAACAGCATCCGGGCCATCGAGAATCTGCGTCGCGTGTGCGAAGAGTACAACCCCGGCCGGTACCAGATCGAGGTGGTGGACCTGCTGGAAAACCCTCGGCTAGCCGTCCAGGATCAAATCCTGGCCGTGCCCACCGTGGTCCGCAAGCTCCCGATGCCGATCAAGAAGATCGTCGGCGATCTCTCCGACATCGAACGTCTGCTCGTCGGACTGCAGGTCCGGGCCCCGAGGAAGGCCCCGGCGTGACGGCCGAGCCGGATAATGATCACTGGGCGCTGACCCTCTCTATCAGCGGCGCGTCGCCGCACACCAGGCACGCCATCGAGAACGCCCGCCGCCTCTCCGATATCGGCCGGGCGCGCCAGTCTCTCGAGTTCGGGCCGCCAGAGCGTATCGACAGGTACGCAACGCCAGGTGGGTGAGGCCATGTCCACACCGCCGGTCCCCCAGGTCGCAGGCCCAGGCCACGCTGAGTCCGGGCCGCCCGAGGAGCGCCCCGACGAAGTAGCCGAGCTGCGGGCCGAGCTGCGCGAGGCGCAGGAGACGATCGAGGCAATCCGGGGCGGTGGGGTCGACTCCCTGATGATCGGGCCGCCCGGCCAGGAGCAGGTCTACTCCCAGTCCGGTGCCGACCGCACCTACCGGCTCCTCGTTGACGCGATAAGCGAAGGCGCTGCCACCGTCTCGCCCGGGGGGGTGATCCTCTACGCCAACCCGCGGCTGGGCCTGATGACCGGCCGCAGCGGTTCAGAACTGGTCGGCACCGCGGTGCTCGACCTGGTCCCAGGCCCGCACCGGGCGGAGTTCTCTCGGCTGCTCGACATCGGCCCCAACGACAGCGCCCGGGGTGAGATTGAGCTGGCCACGCTGGACGGCACGCCCCTCCCGGTCCTGCTCGCGGTCAGCGGCTTCGACCTGGACGGCATGCTGCTGCGCTGCCTGGTGCTCACCGACCTGTCGGCGCAGCGCGCCGCGGAGGCCCAGACGGCCGCGGCGCACCAGGCGCTGCGCGTATCCGAGGAACAGCTCCTCACCCTGGTCGATAACGCGCCCATCGGCATCGAGGAGCTGACGCTCAGCGGCAAGCTGGTCCGGGTCAACCCGCGCTTCTGCGAGATCACTGGCTACACCGCCGACGAGCTGCGCTCGCTGCGGATTCAGGACATCACCCATCCCGGCGATCTCGACGCCGATCTGGCCAACATGCAGCGGCTGGGCTCCGGGGAGATCGACAGCTACTCGATGGAAAAGCGCGACGTGCGAAAAGACGGCGGCGTGGTCTGGGTCGAGGCCAATCGCGCCGCAGTCCATGATCTGGATGGCAACCTGGTCCTGGTTGTCGGGGCGGTGCGCGATATCACCGCGCAGCGCGACGCCGAAGCCGAGGTCGGGCGACTCAAGACCGACCTGGAGGTCCGTGTCGAACGGCGCACGGCCGACCTGGCCCTGGCGAACAAAAACCTGGAGGCGTTCAGCTACTCGGTCTCCCATGACCTGCGCGCCCCGCTCCGGGCGCTGAGCGGGTACAGCGAAGCGCTGCTGGAGGACTACAGCGATCATCTCGATGTAACCGGCCGCGGGTACGCCGAGCGTATCCAGGCGGCGAGCGAGCGGATGGCCACGCTCATCGATGACCTGCTGCAGCTGGCCCGCGTATCGCGCAGCCAGATGCACATCCGGCCCGTCGATCTCAGCGCGGAGGTCGCCGGCGTGGTGCGGGAGTTCCAGTCTGCGGACCCCGGCCGCCGGATCGGGATCAGTATCCAGGACGGCGTCCGGGCGACCGCGGATCGCGGTCTGATCCGCACGGTCGTGCAGAACCTGGTCGAAAACGCCTGGAAGTTCACCACCCGGCAAGAGGACCCGGCCATAGAGTTCGGCAGCATGCCCGCCGATGACGCCGAGATCGGCTGCTTCGTGCGGGACAACGGGGCCGGCTTCGACCCCGCCCATGCGGCCAAGCTGTTCGAGCCGTTCGAGCGGCTGCACACCGACACCGATTTCGCCGGGACCGGAATCGGCCTGGCCAGCGTGCAACGGATCATCGAACGTCACGGCGGCCGCATCTGGGCGGAGAGCGAAGTGGGTGCCGGAGCCACCTTCTATTTCACCCTCGACGCGACGCACGCATCGTGAAGGACCGGCGGCGGCAGGACAAGTCGCAGGAACGGCTGGCCCAGGCCCAGCGCCTGGAGAGCCTGGGTCAGCTGGCCGGCGGGGTCGCGCACGACTTCAACAACCTGCTCGCGGTGATCCTCAACTATGCGGAGTTCGCCGCCGAGGAACTCGCCGCGGCGACCGAATCGGACTGGGCCGGGCGCTGCGAATCGGCCCATGACGACCTCGAGCAGATCAGCCGGGCCGGCGAACGGGCGGCGAGCCTCACCCGCCAGCTGCTCGCCTTCGCCCGCCGGGAAGTGGTACAGCCCCAGGTGCTCGACCTCGACACCGTGATCACCGCAGTCGAGGAAATGCTGCGCCGGACCCTCGGCGAGCACGTCGAGCTGGCCACCTCGCTCGCCGGCGGCCTGCACCCGGTCCTGGCCGACCCCGGGCGGCTGGAGCAGGTGCTGGTGAACCTCGCGGTCAACGCCCGCGACGCCATGCCCGGCGGCGGCACGCTGACCATCGATACCAGCAACATCACCATAGACGCGGAGTCCATCGCAGGGGGATCGGAAGCACCGCTGGGACAGCAGGTGCGGCTGCGGGTCAGCGACACCGGCACCGGGATGCCCCCCGAGGTCGTCGCGCACGCGTTCGAGCCCTTTTTCACGACCAAATCCGACGACGGGGGGACCGGGCTCGGCCTGGCCACCGTGTACGGAATCCTCACCCAGGCCGACGGTCACATCCGCATCTACTCCGAACCCGGTGGGGGCACGACCTTCAGCATCACGCTGCCCGCCACCACGCTGGCCGCCAACCGGGAGGCAGCGGAGGCCACCTACCAGCGCACGCCCAGCGGGGAGACCGTCCTGGTCGTCGAGGACGAGGCCGCCCTGCGGGAGGTCACCAGGCGGATCCTGGCCCGCAACGGCTATCAGGTGATCACCGCGGCGAGCGGCCCGGAAGCCCTCGAGATCGCCCGCAACTACCAGGGCGAGATCCACCTGCTCGTCACGGACGTCGTCATGCCGCACATGCTCGGCAAGGAAGTCGCCGAGCAGCTACTGCTGATCAAGCCCGAGACCAAGGTGCTCTACATGTCCGGCTACGCCCGGCCGGTTCTCGCCTCCCAGGGCCGGCTCGAACCCGGGGTGGCCCTGGTGGAGAAGCCGTTCTCCGAGGCCGACCTGCTGGCCAAGGCCGGGCGGGTGCTGAATGGCCACTTCAAGGGATTCCGGACCACCCTGGAGCAGTCCGGCTGAGCACCGGGTGCGTGGTCGTCAGACCCCCAGGTCCCGGCCGATGATCTCCTTCATGATCTCGGTGGTCCCGCCGAAGATCGTCTGGACCCGGCTGTCCGCGAACGCCCGGGCCACGGGGTACTCGGTCATGTAGCCGTAGCCGCCGAACAGCTGGAGGCAGCGGTCCACCACCCGGTTGCACAGCTCGGTGTCCCACCACTTGACCATGGACGCATCGGTGTTGGAGAGCTCGCCGTCGGTATGCTGCACCACCGCCCGGTCGGTGAACGCCCGGGCCACGGCCAGTTCGGTGGCCATCTCGGCCAGCGTGAAGCGGCTGTGCTGGAAGCTGCCGATGGGCCGGCCGAAGGCCTGCCGCTGCTTGCAGTAGGCCAGCGTGTCCTCGAACACCTTCTCGGCGGCCGCCAGCGCGGTCGCGCCGATCGCCACCCGCTCCCGGGGCAGGTTCTGCATGAGCGCGACGAACCCGCCGCCCTCCTCGCCGAGCAGGTTGGCGGCGGGCACGACCACGTCGGAGAAGAACAGCTCCGAGGTGTCCTGCGCGTGCATGCCGACCTTCTCCAGGTTCCGGCCCCGCTCGAACCCGGCCATCCCGCGCTCCACCACGAGCAGGCTGATCCCCCGGTGCCCCGCGCCGGTGTCAGTCCGGGCCACCACGATGACCAGGTCGGCCAGCTGGCCGTTAGAGATGAAGGTCTTCTGGCCGTTGAGCACGTAAGCGGCCCCATCGCGGACCGCGGTGGTCCGGATCCCCTGCAGGTCGCTGCCCGCGCCGGGCTCGCTCATCGCGATGGCGGTGATGATCTCACCCGAGCAGTACCCCGGCAGCCAGCGGTCCCGCTGCTCCGGGGTGGCTAGCCGGAGGAAGTACTGGCCGTTGATGTCGTTGTGCACGGCGAACCCGGGACCGGTGGCCCCGGCCCGGGCGAACTCCTCGTCGAGAATCAGGTAGAAGCGGTAGTCCGGATTGCCCCCGCCGCCGTACTTCTCATCCACGTCGATGCCGAGCAGGCCCGCCCGCCCCGCGGCCAGCCACACCTCGCGGGACACCATCCCGTCCCGCTCCCACTGATCGTGGTACGGCGTCACCTCGCGGGCGATGAACTCCCGCACCATCTCCCGGAACGCGTCGTGCTCGGGGGTGAAGATATCGCGGTGCATTGCCGCCGCCTCGCTGCCTCGGGCCGCCCCGCCCGCCTGGATCCCTGCTGGCTCAGTTCAGGCGGCGGTGGATACCGGAAGATAGGCGGCCCACTGCGGATCGCCGTCGTTCGCCGCGCCGATCAGCCGCCAGTGCGCGCCGCGCGGCGCGGCCGGGATCCGGTTCATGGTCCAGCCGAGTTCCTCGATCAGCCGGTCGGCCTTGCTGTGGTTGCAGCGCATGCAGGAGGCCACGCAGTTCTCCCAGGCGTGCGGGCCGCCTTTGCTGCGCGGGATCACGTGGTCGATCGTCTCCGCCTTGCGGCCGCAGTACGCGCACAGGTAGTTGTCCCGGCGCATCAGCGCACCCCGGGTCAGCGGGACCCGGCTGCGATGCGGAATCCGGACGTACCGGCGCAATCTGATCACCGAGGGCGTGACGATGACCATCGAGGAGGAGCGCAACAAGGCACCCTCCGAATCGTCGTGCACGACTTCGGCCTTCTCGCCCAGGACAAGGCACACCGCACGCCGCAGGCCGACCGTGGTCAACGGCTCATACGTCACGTTGAGCAGCAGTACCCGTCGCAAGCCCGCCTCCTGCCTGGTGCGGTAGGCAAGCACTAGTGTGCCGGGCCAGCCCCTGGGAGTCCAGGTAGGCCCCCTGGGGTTTCAGGGAAGCACAGCGGTGCGAGCCAAGAACAGCGTAACTGGCGGAGCCCGGAGAGGCATAACGCCGGCGTGGCGGTTCAGCGAAATGTCATTCCCATAGGGTGCGTTCATGACTGCCCCCGGCTCTCGCACGGCACCCGCGGACCCGCAGGCCCCGGGATATCCCCCGGCCCGCCGCGACGACCTGGCCGAGGATCTGCACGGCCAGCGGGTGCCCGACCCCTATCGCTGGCTGGAAGACGCGGCCAGTGCGGACACCCGGGAGTGGCTGGCCGTCCAGGACACGCTGTGGGCCGCTGCGGAGGCCGGCCTGCCCGGGCGGTCCCGGCTGGCGGCCCGCCTCCAGGAACTGATGGCCGCCGGGTACGTCGGCGCCCCGGCCTGGCGCGGGCCACGGCAGTTCTTCATGCGCCGCCAGCCCGGGCAGGAGCACGGGGCACTGCTGACCGCCGCGCCGGGCGAGCCGGAGCGGGTGCTCATCGACCCGGCGGCCCTGGATCCGGCCGGGCTGACCACGCTCGACTCCTGGCAGCCGGACCAGGAGGGCCGGCTGCTCGCCTACCAGCTGTCCTCCGGCGGGGACGAGGAGTCAGAACTCCGGGTGCTTGATGTCGTGTCCGGCGCGCAGGTGGACGGCCCCCTCAGCCGCTGCCGCTACTCGCCGGTGGCCTGGCTGCCCGGCGGCCAGGCGTTCTACTACGTCCGCAAGCTCCCGCCGGACCAGGTCCCGCCGGGTGAGGAGCAGTTCCACCGCCGGGTGTACCTGCACACCGTCGGCACGCCCGCCGAGCAGGACGTGCTGGTCTTCGGTGCGGGCCGGGACAAGACGAACTACTACGACGTGTCGGTCAGCCGGGACGGCCGGTGGCTGGTGATCTCGGCCGCCCAGGGCACCGCCCCCCGCAACGACGTGTGGCTCGCCGACCTGACCGGGTCCGGGCCGGCCGTGCCGCCCCTGCAGGTCGTGCAGGAGGGCGTGGACGCCCGGACCGGGATGCACGTGGGCCGGGACGGCCGGCTCTACGTCTTCACCGACGCGGGCGCGCCGCGGGGCAGGCTGGCGGTGTCCGACCCGGCGCACCCGGAGCCGGCCCGCTGGCGCGACCTCGTCGGCCCGGACCCGACCGCGGTCCTGACCGACTTCGCCATCCTGGACGGCGCCGGCCTGGACCGCCCGGTGCTGGTGGTCTCCTGGACCAGGCTCGCCATCAGCGAGATCACCGTGCACGACCTGGTCACCGGCGAGCAGACGGGCACGCTGGCCCTGCCCGGGACCGGGCACGCAGGCGGCGCCGCTCGGCTGGGGACCACCGGGGGAATCAGCGCGCGGCCGGAGGGCGGGCACGAGGCGTGGTTCGGCTACACCGACAGCACCACCCCGGCGGCCGTGTACCACTACGACGCGCGCACCGGGGAGGTCTCCCGCTGGGCCCAGGCCCCCGGCGCGGTCGGGGTACCGGACGTGCGCACCCGCCAGGTGACGTTCACCTCGAAGGACGGCACCGAGGTCGCGATGCTGGTGGTAGGAGGCGGGGACCAGACCGCGGCCAGCCGGCCGGCCCAGCCACGGCCGGCCATCCTGTACGGCTACGGCGGCTTCGGCATCAGCATGGTGCCCGCCTACTCGGCGTCCATCCTGGCCTGGGTGGAGGCCGGCGGCGTGTACGCGATCGCGGCGCTGCGCGGCGGCGGTGAGGAGGGCGAGGACTGGCACCGGGCGGGGATGCGCGAGCACAAGCAGGCCGTGTTCGACGACTTCCACGCGGCGGCGGAGGCCCTCATCGCCGGCGGCTGGACCACCCCGGGGCAGCTGGGCATCTCCGGCGGCTCGAACGGCGGGCTGCTGGTCGGGGCGGCCCTTACCCAGCGGCCGGACCTATACCGGGCCGTGGTGTGCTCGGCCCCGCTGCTGGACATGGTGCGGTACGAGCGGTTCGGGCTCGGCCAGACCTGGAACGACGAGTACGGCACGGCCGAGGACCCGGTGGAGCTGGGCTGGCTGCTCGGCTACTCCCCCTACCACCGGGTCCGGCCGGGCACCCGGTACCCGGCCACGCTGTTCACCGTGTTCGACAACGACACCCGGGTCGACCCGGTGCACGCCTGGAAGATGTGCGCCGCGCTGCAGCATGCCACGTCAGCGCCATGGTCAGAGCGCCCGGTCCTGCTCCGCCGGGAGCGGGAGGTCGGCCACGGCGCCCGCGCGGTGAGCCGGTCGGTCACGCTATCCGCGGACACGCTGGCCTTCCTCGCCGCCCAGACCGGCCTGAGGCTCTGAAACGGCGGCCGGCCCGCGGCGTGAGCTCAGCCGCTGACCAGCGCCTCGCGGTAGTCCCGCACGGCCGGGAAGTCGCCGTGCTTGGCCGCCACCGCCTCGCCCAGCGACCGGGCCGAGCGCAGCACGATGCCCGGGCGATGCTGGCTGGGCAGGCCGAGCAGGGCGTCCTGGCTCACCCGCAGCGCCTCCTCGGGCTCGCCAGCCTGCAGCCGGCACCGGGCCTGGCCGAGCGTGACCAGCGCGCGGTCGAGGAACTCGGACGGTGAGTACAGCCGCAAGGCCTGCCCGAACGCGTCGTCCGCGCCGCGGTTATCGCCCAGGGTCACCAGCGCGTCGCCCTGGTGGAACAGCAACTGACGCTCGGTGTACCCGAACACGGTGTCCCGCCGCTCCTCCTCGGGCAGCTGGTCGAGCCCCTCGTGCGCCCGGTCCAGGGCCGCGCTGGCCCGGCGTACCTCGGCCCCGCCCGCACCACCCCGCCCGGCGGTATCGCCCCGGATGTTTCCGCCGGACCGGGCCCGGGCCAGCCGGGCCAGCGCCCGCGCCTCCACGACCGGGGCCATCACGCCGGCCACGCTGGGCTGGTGCCCAGCCAGGTCGGCGGCGGCCCGGGCGGCGGCCGCGGCCTGCGCTGCATCCCCGTAGTACAGCGGCACGAGCGACTCGCGGACGGCGACCCAGGCGCGCAGGTGCCGGTCCCCGGTCTCGTCCGCGGCGGTCCGGGCGGTGCTGAAGAACGACCGGGCCAGCCGGTGGTCCCCGGCGTCGATCATCGTCATGCCGGCCAGGCCGGCCAGCCGCGCCGCCAGGCGGCAGAGCCGCTCCACGAACTCCAGCGGCTGGCGCTGCTCACACATCCGCCGGACATCACCGAGATCGAGGAGCACGTCGCAGAGCAGCCGCATCGGCGGCACCGTCATGTACTGCCGTCCGTACTCGCCGGTCATCCCCTCCCAGTGGTCCAGCATCGCCACCGAGACGGTCGCCCCGAGCAGCGCCTCGTCCAGCCGGCGGCGGATCCGCTCGACGGAGCCGAAGAACCGGCCGTCGACGGCGGCCCCGGGATCGGCCATCAGGCGCAGCAGCGTGCGGCGTATCACGTCGTCGTCATCCTCGCCCACGCTCGGCTGGCCCGGGTGGGCTGGTCCAGCATCCGGGAGTTGCGGTGCGGGACCGGGTGATGCCGGAAGGACTGACGCGCCGGGATCCGGTGCCGGCCGGGGCACGACGGCCCGGGCGGTCGTGGCGGGCAGTACCAGCGCGGGCTGGGCCGGCGCGGGCAGTACCGGCGCGGGCTGGGCCGGACCGGGCGGCTCCAGCGCAGGCAATTGCGTGGCGGTGAGCCCGATCGGCCTCGCGACGGCCGCTCCGGGCCAGGGGGCACCGGGCTCCGCCGGGGCGGCTTCGCCCGCGCTGGGGACTGCGGTGAGTATCGGCGGCGCGGCCAGGCCGGCGCTCGGGACGGCCCCGCTGTACCCGGCGGACTGGCCGGTTCCGCCCGGTTCCGGCGCGGCGGGCGCTGGCCCGGACAGCATTAATACCGGGGCGCGGTGCCGCTGCCCGCACAGGCAGGGGCCCTCATAACCGAGGTCGGCCGGCTCGGCCTGGTACACGCAGCACAGGTAGTGGAGGTATTCCGGGCCCGGCCGTTTCTGGCCGCCTTCGTAAGAGGACAGCAGGGTCTCGCTGAACCGCGGCGCGGTCCGCCCCTCGTTCACGTACCGCGCCCTGACCTGCGCGACGACGTCCGCCAGAGCGATGCCCAGCGCCAGCCGCTGAGCGCGGACCAGCCTGGTGCCAAAGGCGGGACCGCACTGGCTGTGGATCATGAGCGCGATGTCCGCGGCCGACTGGCCGCACGCCAGGCAGTGCGCCCGGATGGCCCGGGCCATCGAGATCTCCTGCCGGGCTTCCAGGCCCGCGGGTCCCTGGACGGCCGCCGCCCCGGCCCGGACCGGGCTGGCCGCACCGGCCTGGGTCACCTCGCTGAGCAGAAGCCGTGGTGCAGCCACACCCACCTCTGACCGGGCGCGCCGTGCTCCCATGTGCCGTTCCTCCTCCGGGCCCCGTCCCGCGTCCGCCCCGCCAACCGAGCTAACTCACTGTTACATCTAAAGTGCTCTCCGCCGCCCAAATCAAGGAAATACCTACTACCGGTTCGGCCCGGAAACTACCGGTTCGACCCGGAAGCGATCCGTGCAATTCTCTCTCTACACGTTGCATCCTGCACGCTCCTCCTGGCCTGCGTCATCACAATCACACGGACTGATACCAAACTGCTTCGGAGATATGGCCCCGGCCGCCCCGAGATGGCCAGGCCAGCGGGGGCCGCCGGCCACTATGGGGAGCGGCCCCGGCCTCCGCCGCTGGCGTTCCCCGCCCAGTCCGGCCGACTTCTCCCCCGAGTGGCGAAAGGAATCCCCCGTGATCTCGCAAGCGCTCCTCGCGGCGCGCGCTCTCAGCTCAGCATCCAGCGACACCCTGGACTCCGTCTGCGCCGACAAAGGCCAGCAGCCCGGGATCGCCTGCCGGCTGACCTGGGACATCCTGCACAACCGCAACGCCGCCGAACTGGTCAAGGTGTGGCTGGCCCAGCCGGCCAGCGCGGTACTGCGGATCATCTTCGTGCTGCTGATCGCGGTGCTGGTCCGGATCGTGGCCCACCGGCTGATCAACAAGATCACCTCCCGGGTGGCGCAGGGGGGAGGCAACGGGAAGCCCGACGCGGTGCTGCTCGGGGAGCGGCGGCGGCAGCGGGCCAAGGCCCTCGGCTCGATCCTGCGCAACGCGGCGTCGGTGCTCATCTTCGGCATCGCGGCCGTGACCATCGCCGGCGACCTCGGCCTGAACCTGGCCCCGGTGCTGGCCAGCGCGGGCGTCCTCGGCCTGGCCATCGGCTTCGGGGCGCAGAGTCTGGTGCGCGACTTCTTGTCCGGGATCTTCATGCTGCTGGAGGACCAGTACGGGGTGGGGGACGTCATTGACGCGGGCGACGCCACCGGGACCGTCGAGGCGGTCAGCCTCCGGGTCACCCGGCTGCGCGACGTCAACGGCGTGGTCTGGCACGTGCGCAACGGGACCATCGACCGGATCGGCAACGAGTCACAGGGGTGGGCCCGCGCCGTGGTCGACTTCCCCGTAGCCTACGACCAGGATCTGCCCCAGGTGCGCCAGACCATGAAGG
Organism: Streptosporangiaceae bacterium; assembly: GCA_035642895.1. Taxonomy (GTDB): domain Bacteria; phylum Actinomycetota; class Actinomycetes; order Streptosporangiales; family Streptosporangiaceae; genus RYN-230. Next base: position 16,390 of record DASQRM010000226.1, read on the forward strand.
ACACCGCCGACCAGATGTGGACCGAACCCCGCTGGCATGACGTGATCATGGAGGAGCCGGAGGTCTGGGGCGTCGAGTCGGTGTCCAGCGACGCCATCGTGATGCGGCTGGTGGCCAGGACACTGCCGTTGCGGCAGTGGGAGGTGGCCCGGGAGCTGCGGGAGCGGCTGAAGAACGCGCTGGCCTCCGCGTCGGTGCCCGGGGAGCCGGTAGCCACCGCCATCGGCGCGGGCACCGCGGCCCAGGCCGACGCCCAGGCCCGTACCCCCGGTCGCGGCCCGGGCCCCGGCCGCACCGAAAACTGAGCGAGCAGTACCCCCACCCTCACCGCGTCCGCCTCTCCGGTTCGGGCACTACCCTGGAGCACGCGATGGACGACACCAGGGACACGATGGACGACACCAGGGAACTGAGCTTTTACGAGGCGGCCGGCGGCGAGGAGACGTTCCGCCGCCTGACCCGCCTGTTCTACGAGGGCGTGGCCGCGGACCCCGCGCTGCGCGCCGTCTACCCCAGCAAGGACCTGGGTCCGGCCGAGGAGCACCTGCGGCTGTTCCTCATCCAGTACTGGGGCGGCCCGGCCACCTACAACGAACTGCGGGGCCATCCGCGGCTGCGGATGCGGCACCGGCACTTCGCCATCGGCGAGGCCGAGCGCGACGCCTGGCTACGCCACATGCGCGCCGCGCTCGACGAGATCGGGCTGGAGCCCGCGCTCGACGCCCAGCTCTGGGACTACCTGATCATGGCCGCGAACAGCCTGGTCAACGTGCCCACCGGGCCGGACCGGCCCGACCTGGGGCTGAGCCCCGCGTGACGCGGTGAGCCCCGCGTAACGCGGCCCAGGCCGGAGGGCCGGCCTGGCCGGCTCACCAGCCCGTCCGGTCAGCCCCGGGTCAGCTTGCGGTAGGTGACCGCGTGCGGCCGGGCCGCCTCGGCACCGAGCCGCTCGATCTTGTTCTTCTCGTAGGACTCGAAGTTGCCCTCAAACCAGAACCAGTTCGAGCCGCCTTCCCAGGCCAGGATGTGCGTGGCGATGCGGTCCAGGAACCACCGGTCGTGGCTGGTGATGACCGCGCAGCCGGGGAACTCCAGGAGCGCCCGCTCCAGCGAGGCGAGGGTCTCCACGTCCAGGTCGTTCGCGGGCTCGTCGAGCAGCAGCAGGTTGCCGCCCTGGCGCAGGGTGAGCGCCAGGTTGACCCGGCCCCGCTCGCCGCCGGACATCATCCCGGCCGGCTTCTGCTGGTCGGGGCCCTTGAAGCCGAACGCGGCCACATAGGCGCGGCTGGGGATCTCCACGTTGCCCACCCGGATCGTGGATTCTCCGCCGGAGATGGCCTCCCAGACGTTCTTGGCCGGGTCGATCCCGGACCTCAGCTGGTCCACGTAGGCGACCTTGACGGTGTCACCCATCTTGATGTGGCCCGAATCCGGCTTCTCGTCGCCCACGATCATCTTGAACAGCGTGGTCTTGCCGACCCCGTTCGGGCCGATCACGCCGACCAGCCCGTTGCGCGGCAGCGAGAAGCTCAGCCCGTCGATCAGCACCCGGTCCTCGAAGCCCTTGGTCAGGTCGGTGACCTCGACCACCTGGCTGCCCAGCCGGGGGCCCGGCGGGATCTGGATCTCCTCGAAGTCCAGCTTGCGGTGCTTGTCCGCTTCCGCGGCCATCTCCTCGTAGCGCTCCAGCCGGGCGCGGCTCTTGGACTGGCGGGCCCGGGGACTGGAGCGGACCCACTCCAGCTCGTCTTCCAGCCGCTTGCGCCGCTTGGCGTCCTTCGCGCCCTCCACCTTGATCCGGGAGGCCTTGGTCTCCAGGTAGGTGGAGTAGTTGCCCTCGTAGGGGTAGGTGTGCCCCCGGTCCAGCTCGAGGATCCACTGCGCCACGTTGTCCAGGAAGTACCGGTCGTGGGTGACCGCCACGACCGTCCCGGGATACTTCTCCAGGTGCTGCTCCAGCCACTGCACGCTCTCCGCGTCCAGGTGGTTGGTGGGCTCATCCAGCAGCAGCAGGTCTGGCTGGGACAGCAGCAGCTTGCACAAGGCCACCCGGCGGCGCTCCCCCCCGGACAGCACGGTCACATCGGAGTCGGGGGGCGGGCAGCGCAGCGCGTCCATGGCCTGTTCCAGCTGGCTGTCCAGGTCCCAGGCATCGCGGTGATCAAGCTGCTCCTGGAGCTTGCCCATCTGTTCCAGCAACTCGTCGGAGTAGTCCGTCGCCATCTTCTCGGCGATCGCGTTGTACTCGTCCAGCAGGGCCTTGGTCTCCGCCACGCCGTCCTCGACGTTGCCCAGCACGGTCTTGGTCTCATCCAGCCCCGGCTCCTGGCTCAGCAACCCCACCGTGAAGCCGGGAAACAAGCGCGCATCGCCGTTGGACGGATGCTCCAGGCCCGCCATCATCTTCAGCAGGGTCGACTTGCCCGCGCCGTTGGGCCCGACCACACCGATCTTGGCCCCGGGGAAAAACGCCAGCGTCACTTCATCAAGGAGGACCTTGTCGCCCTTCACCAAGCGGGCGGCATGCATCTGATAGATAAATTCCGGCATGCTTCAAGGTTAGGGGCATCAGCGCAGCGGGTCGGACGGCCCGGCTCCCGGGGGAAGCGTGCACACCCGGTCCCGGCCTGACTTCTTGGCCCGGTACAGGGCAGCATCGGCTGCGGCGAGCAGTTCGAATAGGTCCTCACCGTCCACGCCCAGCGCAGCCACCCCGATCGAGACCGTGACGGTCACGGTGTCGTCAGCAGCAGTGGCCCCGCGGGGCTGGACCGCGATGTCCCGGACCCGGCCGCGCAGCCGCTCGGCGATGTGACAGGCCTCCTGCTGCCCCGCCCCGGGCAGTACGGCCACGAACTCCTCGCCGCCGAACCGGCCCAGCACGTCGCAGGCCCGCACGTGCTGGCCCAGCGTGCTGGCCGTGGCCGCGAGCAGCTCATCACCGGCCAGGTGGCCGTAGGTGTCGTTCACCCGCTTGAAGTGGTCGATGTCCACCAGCAGGATCGCGGCGGGCACGCTGAGCCGCCGGGCCCGGCGGATCCACCGCTCCGCGTCCCGCTGCCAGGCCACGGCGTTGAGCAGGCCGGTCTTGGGGTCAGACTGGGCCGCGGCGCGCAGCTGCTGGTGCAGCAGGCTGCGCTGGAGCAGGATGACCGGCGGCAGCGCGACGACCAGCATGGCCCAGCTGAACGTGCAGGCGATGGTGACCAGCACGCCCGCGCACAGCCCGGCCGCGTTGACCAGCAGGCCCTCGAAGTCCCGGGTGGCACCCGGCCGGAAGGCACCGGGCCACGACTCGCCCGGCCGCGCGGCCCGCTCGGCCAGGGCGATCAGGATCGCGTTGACGAGCACGAACAGCGCGGCGCAGCACGCCGCCCCCAGCACCATCACCGGATCTCGCAGCCACGGCCCCGGCGGGTGGACCAGGCTGGACAGGCCGTGGAACAGGAACGAGCTGGCCGCCCCGGCCAGGCCCAGCGCGGCCGCCGTGAACGCCCGCCAGTACAGCGGTCCCTGCCGGGCCCGCCAGTGCGCGTAGCCGCCGATCAGCACCGGGCCCAGCAGTGCGTACTCGGGCGGCAGCAGCAGCGCGGCCGGGAGCCACCAGGCGGTGAGCAGATGTGGCGTGCCTGGCGGCGGCGCTCCACCGCGCCGGGTCGCCTCGACGCAGACCACCCCGCAGCCGAGGACGGCCGCGAAGAGCCCCAGCTCGCCGGTGTGCGGCTGCAGCCGCGGCAGCTGCCAGGCCGCCAGGAGAAATTCCAGGGCGGTGACCGTGATCAGGTACGCGCGTAGCCGCCGCCGACGGGGCAGCCGCTCGAAGGCCCATGGCGCTTCGGGGTCCCCTGACCCGCCGCGGTCCTCACGGTGCATCGTGCGCTGGACTGCCGACATGCCACCTGTCCATCACTGCCGCAGGCAGGCCCTCCGGCATTTCGGTCACATTCCGTATTCGAGAAGCGGCCGAACTATGACGCTGGGTAACAGCGTAGGGCCAAGGGGCCTGCCCGGCAGGCAATTTCGCGGATCCGGTCCAGCGTGCCCCCTCAGAACGGCGCGGACACCCCCGCGGGCTCACCAGTCCCATCCCCACCGGCACCATCTGGACCAGCGCCATCTGGACCGGCCGCAGCTAGACCAGCCGCATCCAGACCAGCCGCCTCTAGGTCAGCCGCATCCAGTTCCGGGCCGGCCCCGGCTCCGGTCCCGGGCCCTCCGTTCCCGGCCGTCCCGTTCCCGGGCGTTCCGTTCCCGGCCGTCCCGTTCTCGGACGCGGGCCGCCGGGGCCGCTGGAAGCTGGCCACGCCGCGGGCCAGGTCGTGCCCGACCGAGCTGGCCTCGATCTCGACCGCCAGCCGTGAGGCCCCGTCCTTCTCGTACGGCCGGACGTGGAGCCGGCCCTTGACCAGCACGGGCTCGCCCTTGTGCAGGCACTTCGCGACGTTGTCGGCCAGCGTCCGCCAGCACAGCACGGTGACGAACGAGGTTTCCCCGTCCGTCCACTCACCCGTCTCACGGTCCACCCACCGCGGAGTGCAGGCCACCCGCAACGTGACGCTGGAGATACCCCGGGTCGTGATGCGGAACCGCGGCTCGCGGGCCACGTACCCGGCCAGGAACACCTGTGCCTCGTTGATCATGTCGTCCTCCTGGGTCTGCCCCGGCGGCCCGGTGAGCGGCGCCGCCCGCGGCGGCACGGTGCCGTCCGCTGCCGTCCACGATCACCGCCGGGCACGGGAGCGGCCACGCCGAACCGGGTTCTGTGGATAGCGGCGCCAACTCAGGAAGGTTGTGGACAAGCAGGCGGGAAACGGCGGTACCGGATGCGACAATCCGGCTGCCGCGCGCTGTCCCCGGGCGACCCGGGACCGGCCCTGGGCGACCCGGAACCGGCTCCGGACGACCCGGAACCGGCCCCGGGCGACCGGAACCAGCCAAGGCGACCGGGAAACCGGTCCCGGTTACGCGGAGACGAGCTCGGAGGGCTCGGCGATCACGTCGACCAGGGCGCCGTTGCGCATCACGGTGATCGCCATCGGCCGCCCGATCGCCTCGGCGAACATCAGCCGCTGCAGATCCTGCGCCGCGCTCACCGGGTGGCCACCCGCACTAACCAGCAGGTCCCCGGCCCGCAGGCCGGCCCGGTCGGCCGGGCCGCCGGCCACCACCTCGGCCACCCTCAGCCCGGTGGACCGCCCGACCCGCTCGGCCAGCATGGCCGGGAGCGGGGCGGGGACGCTGACCAGGCCCAGGTAGGCCCGCCGGACCTTGCCGTGCTGCATCAGCGCGGAGATGATGCCCCGCGTCGTCGCGTTGACCGGGACAGCCAGGCCCAGGCCGACCCCGGCCACGGCGGTGTTGATGCCGACCACCCGGGAGTGGCTGTCGGCGAGGGCGCCGCCGGAGTTGCCCGGGTTCAGCGCCGCGTCGGTCTGGATCACGTCCTCGATCAGCCGTCCCGCACCTGCGCTGCGGGTGGGCAGGGACCGGCCCAGGGCGCTGACCACCCCGGCGGTGACCGAGCCGGCCAGGCCGAGGGGGTTGCCCACGGCCACCACCAGCTGGCCGACCACCAGCTCGTCCGCCTCGCCCAGGACGGCGGGCGGCGGGGTGGTCCCGGACGCCCGCAGCACGGCCAGGTCGGACAGCGGGTCGGCCCCGACCACGCGGAACGGGGTGGTGGAGCCGTCCGCGAACGCGGCCGTGCCGGACGTGGCCCCGCCCACCACGTGCGCGTTAGTGAGCAAGAAGCCGTCCCCGGTGAAGACGACGCCCGAGCCGAGGCTTTCCCCGCCCCGGCCGCCCGCGCCGCGGCTGTTCCGGCCGGGCTGGGGCACCCGCAGGCTGGCCACCTTGCCGGTGAGCTCGGCCGCGACCCCGGTCACGATCTGCGAGTAGCTGTCCAGTGGTTGCTGCTCAGGCACGCTGCCTCCTACCCCGGCGGATCCGGAGAGAGTGCAGATCCTGCGGGGGGATTACATAATTACAACTTGTGCAGTCTCCTAACGCCAACCCGCGGCCCGGCCTTCCCCCCGGTTTACGCCGTGGGCGGAACGGGGGGCAGGTGGCTGCTTCTGGGCGGCCCGGCTACCTCCGGGCGACTCTTATCCCGGGCCGCCCGAACCACCGGGCGACTCTTATCCCGGGCCGCCCGAACCACCGGGCGACTCTTATCCCGGGCCGCCCGGCTACCGCCGGGCAGCCGCGAGCGCGCTGCAGAACCGGGCATACTCCGACAGTTCCTGCTTGACCGGCACCAGCACGAACTGCTCGGCGACGTCCTGCATCCGGGATCGCATCTGGGCCTCGACCCGGCTGCGCTCCCGCAACGCGGCCGCGCTGACCATGCTCATGCAGCCGGACGCGGTCAGCCAGCCCAGTGCGAGGATGGCCACGATCAGGATCGCCACCCAGGGCAGCAGGGCGACGTCGCTGAAGATGGCGGCGGCGTGATGCGTGGCGTGGAAGACCCCGATCACCAGCAGCGCGGCGATCCACGCCAGCCCGGCCACCACGCAGCCCAGCAGCAGCCCCTGCCAGACCGCCACCAGCCGCCACCAGGGCTCCACGCTGTTCTCCTCGGGCAGCGCCGCGCCGATCGCTGCGCCGAGCGCGCCCGGGATCTCATCCCGCTTCGACCGGGCCGCCAGCCGGACCGTCTGCGACCAGGGAGCCGGGAGCGCCGGGCCGATCTGCTCGCCGATCGCGGTGAGCGCGTTGTCGATCTCCGCCTGCTGGGCCCCGGCCGGGCCAGCCGAGATGCCGCGCAGCTCCTCCCACAGGTTGCCGAGCCGGAGCTTGCGTACCGGATCATGGCCCAGAGCCCGGTCCACCAGCCAGGACACTGGCCAGCCGACGTAGTCCACGGCCCGCAGCTCACGGGCACTTTGCAGGGCCTGGCCGACCCCGGCCGCACCTGCGGCCTTCGTGAACGACTCCCCCAGCACCGCGGCACTGCCCGGGGGGACCTCGGCGAAGTCCTCGTCGCCGGTATCCAGGCCCGCGCCGCGCGCCTCGCCGGCGTAGGGCACGAACCGCTCAGCCATCACGTCCAGGTCGGCCGCGATCCGGTCGGTCGCGGCGCGACGCTCGCTGACCGTCTCGACCAGCACCTTGCGCAGGTCGTCCAGGCCCGCGCCGGTCCGGGCCGAGGTGACCAGGACCCGGGCGTCGTGCAGCCCTTCCGAATCGAGCAGCCGGGTCAGGTCGGATACGCAGTCCTCGGTCTGCTCCGGGGTGAGCAGGTCGGACTGGTTCAGGACAACCGCGATCACTGACGAGTGGCCCGCGAGCGGGGTGAGGTAGCGGCGGTGCACGGACGCGTCCGCGTATTTCTGCGGGTCCAGGACCCACAGCATCAGGTCGGCCAGCCCGACGAGCCGGTTCGTCTCCACCGCCGACCCAGCGGCCACCGAGTCGTGGTCGGGCAGGTCGATGAGGATCAGGCCGCGCAGCGACGACTCGCCCTCGCCGAGCGCGCTGGACCGGGCGTAGCGGTTACGGTGCGGGATGCCCAGCCATTCCAGCAGGGGCCCGGCGCCGTCCATGCCCCACACGCAGGCGTGCGGGTCCTTGGTGTACGGCCGGGTCACGCCCACGGCCGAGAAGTCTGCCCCGGCCATCTGGTTGAACAGCGACGACTTACCGCTGCCGGTCCCGCCAGCCAGTACCGCCACGGTGTGGTTGGGCGACAGCCGGAGCCGCTCACCCGCCCGGGCCACCAGCTGCTCGGCCTCGGTCAGCAGCGGCTGGCCGAAGCCCTCCGGGCCGCTGCGGGCCGCGCCGATCTGGATGACGCGGGCCAGCGCGGTCAGCCGCCCGGACAAGTCCGCGGCCGACTGCGAGCCGGCCCCGCGCCGGGCGATCTTCCCGTTGGGCGCCTGCCCTCCGTGGCCTGCCGGTCCCCCGTTCTCCGCCTCTCCGGCCCCGGTCAGCCAGGTCGACGGGTATTCCCCGATGCTCATCTCGCCATCTCAAGTGAGTAGGTGGCCTGGTACAGCCGGACCGCCGCAGCGTCGTCCAGCGTCCCGGCCGAGTCAATCACCTCGACAAACCTCAGCATCTCCTCATCGAACAGCCGGCGTATCCGCTCCCGCAGGTCGGCCTGGGCCTTGGTGCCGATCTCGCGCAGCGGTTCCGCCCCGAATAGCGAGGTCAGCAGGAGCTCCGGCACGGCGCCAGCGCCCTCGGCGCCGTCGGCGTCACGCTGCCCGAGCATGGCCACCGTGAGCACGGTGGCCAGCGAATCGTCGTCGAAGGACATCACCCGGGCGATGGAGCGCTTGGTCACGCTCTCCGCCTTGACCAGCCGCATCACGTGGTCCTGCCAGGCGCTGACCGCCCGGGCCGCGCGGGTGGGCAGGTCCGCCGAGGAGCGGGCCAGCGGCAGCGTCGCCTGGCGCACCGGGCTGGCTCCGTCGGCGTCCGCGACGTCCGGGACCGCGTCGGCCGGGGTGCCGAAGATCAGCCCGGCGTCCGCAGCGAACTGCGAGCCGGTCCAGCTCTGGCTGGCTTCGGCGGCGGCGAACGCGTCCAGCAGGGCTTCGCCCGCCGGGTGGTTGCGCCAGCGCCGGACGGATTCCTCGGCGGCCCGGTCGCCGACCGAGAGGATCAGCGACTCGATCCCGGACCGCAGCGCGCTCTTGAGCGTCCGGGCCCGGGCCGGGACGCCGCGCTTGCGCTCGCGGCTGGCCTGCCGGCCGCGGGGGGCCTGGAGGCCGCGCAGCAGTTCGCCGGTCCCGGCGAAGTCCTGCCAGCGGGCCAGGATCTCACCCCGCAGCAGCGAGCTGTCCGCCAGTGCCTCCTCAGCCTCGGCCAGCCCGGCCGCGTAGGCGCCCTCTACCGCCGCCTTCAGGTCCGAGCGGATGGCCAGCTGGGCTTCTACCTCAGCGGCCAGCGCGGGAACCCGGCTGCGGAAGGTGTCCAGGGCGCCCGCCATGGTCTGGGTCAGCACGGCGACCCGGCGGTCGGCCCGCACAGCGGTGTCCTGCAGCCATTCCCGAATCGGCGCGGAGACCTCGGCCGGGAGCCGCCCGTCCGTAATGATCGTCTCGTTGATCACGAACCGGTCGTTCTCGCTGAGCTCGTTGGCGTCCAGCATGGCCCCGAAATGCTTGGTGAGCTCGGCACCGCTGGACGACGGGACCCGGGACAGCACGATGCCCAGGGCGGCGCCCCGCTCCTTGGCGTACTCCAGCAGTTCCCACACCGCCGCGTCGGCGTAGCGGCTCGCCGTGGTCATGAACAGCCACAGATCCGAGGCGTCCAGGAACTGGTGTGCGAAGTCCCGGTGCGCGGACACCACCGAGTCGATGTCCGGCGTGTCGAGCAGGGCAACGCCCTTGGGCATGCCCTCACTCGCGGCCAGCACGAGCAGCCCGTCGCGGCCCGACCGGGCCAGTCCTTCCTGGCGGACGCGGGGCACGGTGGGCAGGAACACGTTTTCCGCGAACCAGTCCGCCTCGTCGGGATGGCAGGCCAGCACCGGGCTGTTCGTGGTGGGGCGGCGGATCCCGGTCGCGCTGACCTGGGCTCCGACGATGCTGTTGACCAGGGTCGATTTGCCCGCGCCGGTCGAGCCCACCAGGGCGACCAGGATGGGCGCCTCGGACTGCCGGATCCGGGGCAGCAGGTAGTCATCGATCTGGCTGAGCAGCTTGCGCCGCTCCGCCCGGGTCGCTTCCGCGCCCTTGGTCTCGTAAACGAGGTTCACGTCGACGATCCGGCGTCGTAGCGTGAGCAGGGCCGCCTCGAGCTGCCGGGCATCGACCCTGCGATGCCGCCCCGCTTCGCCGCCCCCCGGAATTACGGGCCCCGCCGCGCCGGGACCTGGGTCCGGCGGGGCAGCAGGCGGCTGCCCGGGCCGGACGGGGTCGACCGCAGGTACCGCATCCGTGCCCGTCGCACGGGCTGATGCGGCAGCTAGGCCCTGCCCTTCGGTCATTGCTCTCCTGTCACTGCCCTTCGCGCGTCGGGATGACTCCGGCAGGCCCGGAAGACGTGGGCACGACTACACTCTGCGCTTCCCTGAGTGCTTTGCGTGATAGTTCAGCAATCTGTGCCCCGACATTCACTACTTCACCTATAACCACAATCGCTGGCGGACGCAGCCCGGCCGCGCCGACCTCCTCGGCGACGGTGCCAAGCCCTGTGGTAATTATGTGCTGCGTGGGCAGGGTACCGTCCACAATGACCGAAACTGGCGTCTGCGAATCCCGGCCGTAACGCATCAGCGTTCTGGTGATCGGCTCCAGGTTCTCCAGCGCCATCAGGAGCACCAGCGTGGCCTGCGAGCCGCCCAGCTCAGCCCAGTTGACCGTGGACCGCTCGTCTCCGGGCGGGATATGCGCCGAGACCACGCGGAATTCCTGGGTGATGCCCCGGTGAGTGAGCGGTATACCGGCCGCGGCCGGCACCGCCACGGCGCTCGTCACCCCCGGCACCACCGTGACCGGAATACCAGCCTCGAGGCAGGCGAGAATCTCCTCGCCGCCCCGGCCGAAGACGAATGGGTCACCGCCTTTGAGCCGGACCACAAACGATCCCTGCCGGGCCCGCTCCACCAGCACGGAATTGATCTGCTCCTGGGCCATCGCCCGGCCGCGGGGGATCTTCGCCGCGTCGACCAGTTCCACGTCCGGGGCGAGCTCGTCGAGCAGGGACCGGGGCGCGAGCCGGTCGGCCACCACGACGTCCGCCTCAGCCAGCAACTCGCGGCCGCGGACCGTGATCAGGCCCGGGTCGCCCGGGCCGCCGCCGACCAGTGCGACCCGGCCGCCGGGACGGCGCCGGCGCCGCGCACTCACCCGGCCGGACTGCAGACCGGCCAGCACCTCGTCCCGAATGCCCGCGCTGCGCAGCGGATCACCGCTCACCACGCCGAACCTCACGTCCCCGGCCTGGCCGGACGCGGGCGTCCAGGCCGAGGAGGCGGCCGCGTCATCGGCCCGGACCGACCAGATCCGGGCCGCCTCGGCCTCCTGGGCCACGGCCGCGTTCACCGCCGGGTCATCGGTGCACGCGCAGACCAGCCACGCCCCGGCGCAGTCGCCCGGCGCATATTCGCGGGACTGCCACCGGATCCGGCCCGCCGCGGCCAGGTCATGCAGCGAGGCGCTGATCTGGGGCGAGACGACCAGCACATCCGCACCGGCGTCGAGCAGGCCCGGGACGCGCCGGGTAGCCACCCCGCCACCCCCGGCGACCAGTACCCGGCGGCCGTCCAGGCGGAGAGCCAGGAGGTAAGGCGCAGCCGTGCCGGCGACCATGGCGGTCTGCCCTCCTTCGGCTACGGCTGGGCCACCGCCCAGCAACCCATCCCCAGGTCACATCGTTCCCCGGGCCCATCATTCCCAGGTGACAGAGACTAGTGGCTTCCGGGCCCATCGCCCGCAGCGCCCGTCCCAGGAGACTCAGCCCCGGCCGCGGCCCGCGCGACGTCGGCCAGGGCACTGAACGCGGCCGCGGCCACCGCCGCGCCGCCCTTCTCCGACACGTTGGTCAGGGCCGGGAGGCCGCTGGCCCGCAGCGCGTCCTTGGCCTCAGCCGCGCCTACCAGGCCCACCGGAAGCGCGATGACCAGGGCGGGCTGGACATTCCGGCTGATGATCTCCGCCACCGCCTCGGCGGCGCAGCCCACCACCCAGATCGCGCCCGGCCCGGCCTGGCCGAAGGCCAGCCGGACGGCGGCCGCGGGCCTGCTGATCGCGGCCGTCCGCGCCAGCCGCGCAGTCAGCGAGTCCTCGCTCGTGCAGATCACCGGATAGCCGGGGATCCCGGCGGCCACCGTCACGCCGTCGGCGACGACCGGTACCCCGGCCGCGAGTTCCTCGACCCCGGCGGCCAGGACCTGCTCGTCGCAGACCAGGTCCGTCGCGTAGTCGAAGTCGGCACTGGCCATGATGACCCGTTCGGTCACGCACCGGCTCAGCGGGGCGAGGCGGCTCAGATCGATACGGGACCGCACGATCCGGTAAGCCTCGTCCCCGTCCCCCGCGTCCGGTATGGGAGCCCCGGTCACCATGGTCCCTTTCCGCTGGCAATCGACCCATAATCCATGGTTTTCAGATCACCTGAATAGCTAAATCTCTCACCTGCCGTGGGCTCATCAGCATGGCACAAGGGTTTGCCGAGTCATGGCACAAGGGTTTGCCGAGTCGTGAGCCATCCGCTTCCGGCACGGCGTTGCGCCGCTACACTGGCCAGGCGCATCCGTGGTTGCGTCCCGCACCCGGCGGCTCCACAGCGCCGCCCGCCACGCGATAGCCGCGCATGAAGCCGGGATAAGAACGGACAGGTTTGTGCCAGCGATGGCGGGCAGGCCAACAATATCCCGGGGCTGGCTGAATCCTCGGCCTGTCGTCAGGTAACTCTCAGGTTACCCAGGTGGCAGAATCCGGCGGAGCCCGGTACAACCGGGTGGCAACTGGACGACGTGCGTCGCGAATGGAGAGTTGATGGGCCCAATGGAGGCGGCACTGCGAGAGGCAGCACCGTGAGCGGCACATGGGAAGCGGATGAGGCGATCGACGACGCGGCCGCCAAGGCCTTTTTCGCCGAGTTCGGCGAGCAGGCCGAGCACATGCCGCCAGTCGCTGTCGTGATTGCCGCCTACAACGAGCAGGGCGTGATCGGCTCCGTCGTGGATGCCTTGCCGGCCTCCATCTGCGGGCTCGCCACCACGGCCGTGGTGGTCTCGGACGGCTCCGCAGACGGGACCGTGACCGAGGGCCGCGAGCACGGCGCGCTCGTCGCGGACGTGCCGGTCAACCGAGGCCAGGGCGCCGCGCTGCGCCTCGGCTACCGGCTGGCCCGCGAAGGCGGCGCCCAGTACATCGTGACCACGGACGCGGATGGCCAGTACAACCCGGCCGAGATGGAGCGCGTGCTGGCCCCGGTGGTGGCCGGCGACGCAGACTTCGTCACCGGCTCCCGCAAGCTGGGCAGCCAGGAGACCAAGGACCTGGTCCGCCGGATGGGCACCTGGGTCTTCGCCACCACGATCAGCGTGCTGACCGGGACGCACATCACCGACTCGTCGTTCGGGCTGCGCGCGATGCGGTCCGAGGTGACCGGGGTGGTACGGCTGGAGCAGCCGCAGTACCAGTCAGCCGAACTGCTCATCGCGGTGCTGGCGCGCGGGTTCCGGGTGGCCGAGGTCCCGGCCACGATCCACAAGCGCCAGGTCGGCGAGAGCAAGAAGGGCCACAACGCGATCTACGGCCTCAGGTACGCCGGTGTGGTCACTGGCACCTGGTGGCGGGAGCGGCGGCACCGGGTGCCGGGCGGAGCGGCCGTGGCGCCCGCGCCGTCCGAGATCCAGGAACCCTCGGCCGGCGCCGTGCCGGATCCCGGACCGGCCCCGCGCGGCTGACCCTGCACGAACGACCAAGCGCCCGGCTGGTGATCACCAGCCGGGCGCTTCGTTGTTCCGAGTCCTGGTTGTTCAGAATCCTGGTCGTTCCGAGTCCGGGTTGTTCCCAGTCCTCGATGTTCCCAGCTCAGCGGCCTTCCCAGCTCAGCGGCGGGTACCGTGCTCCGGGGCCACCGTGCCGTCAGCCTCATCGTGTGCTGGGGAAGCGTGCTGTCCGGCCGAGCCGTTGGCCCAGGCGGACATGCCGTTGGCCCCCGCCGAGCCCATAGTGCCGGCGAACGGGGCCTGGTCGGCCTGGCGCCCGGCCCCGGCCCGGTGGTGGTGGTGGCGGTCGGCGGTCAGGAGGGGCTCCACGGACTCGTCCGTGACCGGCGCCCGGCCCTCGACGACCTCCAGCGTGTCAACCTTGGCGTTCCGGTCGGCAAACAGGATGAAGTGGAAGATAACGAACCGGCCCGCGAACGTCAGGCAGTTCGCCGCGAAGTAGAAGAGGTCGGCCACGACGACCCGGGCCGCGCCGTCCAGGTTCATCTCCATGGCCACGTGGTTCCCGAACTTGCTGGCCAGGGTAAGGATGACGCCGGCGCCGATGGAGACGGCCACGAACGGCAGGGTCTCCTTCAGCAGATGCGGACGCCCTTTGCGCTCCCACGCCCAGCGGCTGATCACGTAGCTGACGGCCGCCCCCGCGAACCAGCCGGCGAACCCCGCCACGCCCGCGGTCAGGTTGGCCGGCCCCAGGCAGATGATGTACGTGATCTGCGTGGCTGCCACCGCACAGAACGCCGCCGGGGCAAAGCGGATGAAGCGCTTCACGACCGTACTGCGGAGCCTGCGCTCCAACGGTGCGGGAACGATTCGCCACAGGGCGTCCGAAATCCTGGGCGGAAGAAGTGTCATCAGCGTCCTAGCTCTTTCGGAGACCGACAGGTCACCCAGATAGGTATACAGTACGGGACCCCACGGATGTCCCAGGTACGGACCTCCTCTCAGCTTTCATTCAGTATCACCCGTCGCTGCGCGGCGCATGAGGTCCCTATCTGCCCACTACAGCTGCCCCCCGCGTACGGCGCTAACACATCGGTCCCCCACGCCGGCCGGCCTGACGCGCTCCAGCTGGCCGCAGCTGTCCACGTACGCCGCTAACACATCCCTCCCCCACACCGGCCGGCCTGACGCGCTCCAGCTGGCCGCAGCTGCCCGCGCACGGCGCTAAACATCCGCCCGGCCGGGCTGGCCTAGCCCGCGTGGCCCGGCTAGCTGACCGCACCGCCCAGGCTGGCCGGGCCGCTCCACGTACTCCCGCTGTACCGGGCGCGCCAGAGGTTACGGCTGGCACCTTTCCAGAACACATCGATCACGCCATTGGGCTGACCAGCGGCGAATGGCGCGCCGCCCAGCTTCCCTAGGCCCAGCGGCGCCGCCCTCTGCCAGCTGCTTCCCCGGCTGGCCGACCACCAGAGCTTGCCGTCGGTGCCCTTCCAGAAAACGTCCGCTCCCTTGCCGGGCACACCGACCGCGACCGGGCCCGCGGACAGGCCCCCGCTCAGCTCGGTGGCCTTGCCCCAGCCGGAGCCGGGCGTGTAGGTGATGTGCCACACGCCGTTGTGTGAGCTCGCGGCCCAGAAGACAGTCACGAGGCCGCTCGCCTGGCCGGTGACCGCGGGAGCACTGCCCAGCTTGCCCATACCCCGGTCGACCGGTTTGCCCCAGGACCGGCGCGAGCCGCGGATTACCCAGAGGTGGCCCCTGGCGCCCCTCCACGCCACGGTCAGCGCGCCGTTCCCGGACACCGCAGGGGCCGGGGCCGACGCCAGGTGGCCGCCCAGGTTCTGGGGCTTGCTCCAGCCCTTCCCCGGCCGGTACTCGGCCTGCCACAGGTGATGGTCCCCCGAACCGCGCCAGAACACGTCTATCTGGCCGTTGGCCTGGGCCACCGCAGCCGGCCTGCTGCCGATAACGCCCATCTTCAGCTGCCGCAGCCTGGACCAGTTCGTCCCGGGAGCGTAGGAGGCCTCCAGCAGGCGGCCGTTCCTGCCCTTGGCGAACACCGCCACGTTGCCCGGTACCGACGCGACCGCGGACGGCTGGGTCGCCAGTGAGCCACCCATGCTGACGGGGCCGTGCCAGCCGCTTCCGGGCGCGTACCAGTCGTGCCAGAGCTTGCCGTCCGTCCCCTTGAAGAACGCGTCCACGTCGCCGGCGGACTGGGCCGCCGCCTGGGACGCCTGCGGTGACCCGCCGGTGACCTCTTGCTGGACGTCGAGATAGTCCTTGTCGATATTGACGGTGTCACCGCCGTAGGTGACGTTCTGGCCGCCCTGGTACTGGTGGACGCGGCGGTGCCCGGCCCATTGCGTGCTCGACAGGACGGGGTCGAGGGTATTCGCGGTCCCGTTCCACAGGGCGTCATAGATCACGTCAGGCATAGTGACGGCCGCATTGGTGTAGTTACTGGCCAGGGCCCGGATACCGGACAGCGAGTTGCTGTACACGCCGGACGAATACCCGAGGGTGTGCAGTTCATTGGTCCACGAAGTCAGGAAACGCAGCACCCGGCCGTTCAGCCTGCCGGGATAGGCTTCCATGTCGTAATACAGCAGCGTCCCCGGGCCGAAGCCCAGCTGCCGGGCCTGGCTCGCCGCGTCCTGGGCCGCGCTGACCGCCTGGCTGGGCGCGGCGTTAATTTCCCCGAAGCCCGCCTGCGGGCCCACATAGATAGGCATGAAGTGCCAACCGGCCGCCTGCTGCTGGCTGACCCAGGAAGCGGTCAGGGCAGGCTGGGCACACGCCCGGTCCGAGCCCCCGATATAGATGCCCACCGCCCGGTACGGGGAAAGCCGCAGCCAGGTCGCCATCGTGCCGGAACTGGGCGCAGTGCAGGCATCGAAGCCCTTCCCGGTGAAGTCGGTCGCGCTGGCCGGCACCGTCGCCCGTGCGGACGCCATCCGCGCATTTGCGTGACCAGGGAGGCCGGGCGCCGCCACGGTGCGGCGCGTCCCCCGCACCGGGACCCGGAGCGATGCCCTGGCCAGGATGCGGTCGACCAGGGCCCGGTCGGTGGAATAGGTCGCGGTGACCATGATCCGCGGGGCGGTCACCTTGATCAGGCGGTCCACCGGGTACATCGTCGCCGCCACAGTGGCGCGTGCGGCAGCGGGCTGGACGAGCAGCGCTTCCGTGGTCCCGATGAGCGTGCTCGGGCAGTCCTGGTTCCGCCCGGGCGCGCCCAGGTAGAGGACGTGCCGGTCGAACCGGACACAACTATGCGGGTGGGCGGCCAGGCGGATCACCCGCCAGGTGCGCGGGACCGTGAAGGTGTATCCCCGGTATGCCACCCGCTGGGCCCGTGCCTGGGATTGAGTCCGTGCCTGGGACAGAACCCGTGCTTGGGATTGAGCCCGTGACGAGGACTTTGACGAGGACTGGGAGTGGGCGTGCGTGACGCTCGCGGTAGCGCTCACCACCGGTCCCGCGGTGGTGAGCAGCAGGCCGAAGGCCAACCAGGCCGGCATCAGGGCACGGCGGCGCCCGGCCTTTCGGGCATACTTATTAAAATGCATGACGAGTCCCCCCCGGGCAAGCCGCATTCACTCCCATTTCCGGCAACCCGCATTCTTACTGCCCCCTGCGGGTGCCGGGCGGTGATACGCGGCCACTCTTCATCTACAACTTGAGCTTAAAGGCTAAAGTTCCACATGACTAGAGCGACTCCCCGGGAGCCGGTCATTTTTCGCAAGAAGCCACTTGCCAAAACAATCAAGAAAATAGAAGCAAGAAATGATTCAGCCGGACAACTAGTCCGAATTGCCAATACCAGCGTCCAGCCCGCCGGAACTTCCGGGGCTCGCATGCCACAGCTTGCGGGGCGGCCCTTTCAGGCCGGGGCCAGGCGATCCGGTCTCCGCGTAGGGGGATAGCACGAAGCCGTTCGGGTAAATGATCTTCTCGCCTGCCTCCGGGACCGGCCTGCTCAGCCTGCCGCCCTGGGCCGGGCCGCCCTGGGCCGGGACGTCACCGGCCGCCATCGCGGCGCGCACCGCCCCGATGCCGCTGGCCGCCCGGATCTCCTCCAGCGCGGCCAGGTCCCAGCACTCCTCTCCGTTGACCGACACCGACCCGCCGGTCCGGCGCACCCGGCCGCGGACCACGAGCAGCCAGGACCCGAACACCCGGGCCGCGCACCGCGGCTGGACCGACTCGAAGAACGCCAGGTCCACCGGGCCGGTCGCATCATCGAGGGTGGCGAAGATGATCCTCATCCCGGACCGGATGGCCGGGGTCTGCGTGGCGATCTTCACCCCGGCGACCAGGATCCGCGACCCGGCCCGGCAGCGGTGCAGGTCGGCGGAGCGCACCACGCCCAGCTGGGCGAGCAGGTCCTCATAGAAGCTCACCACGTGCCGGCTCAGGTCGATGCCGAGGATCTCCAGCTCAGTCTCGACCCGCTCGGCCGGGGTCAGTTCCCGCAGTTCCCCCGCGGGCACCAGTTCCGCGAACCCGTCCCGGTCCGCGTCCAGGTCCAGCAGCGCCTGGCTCCCCCCGGCCACCATCCCCCCGACCAGACCCCCCCTCCCCGCCGGCCCGCCCGCCCGGGCGTCCCCCTCACCCGCAGCCGGCTCGCCTGCCACGGCACGTCCCTCACCCGCAGCCGGCCCGCCCGCTGCTGGCGCGCCCGCTTCCCACTCTTCACGCGGATGGTGCGCTTTGGTGTCCCTTTTATGGGGATTTGCGGGCACGGAATGCGTGAAAAGTCGCGAGGACGGCCCCGGACCGGGGCGGGAGGGGCGCGTGCGGCGGTCGAGAACCCCGACCCGGGCCAGCAGGTCGCGCCGGGACGGTGGCCGCCCCGCCACGCCGGGCTTCTCTGCCACGCCGAACTCTCCCGCCACGCCGGGCTTCTCTGCCCCACGGGACCTTTCTGTCACACCGAGCTCGTTCACAACATCGGACTTTCTCGCCACACTGGACTCCCCTGCCACACCGGGCTCCGCCGCGCCTGCGCCCGGCTCTCCCGCGCCCGCGTCCGGCTCTCCCGCGCCCGCGTCCGGCTCATCAGGGTCGTAGAGCGAGTCCAGGGCGCCCACCAGGACCAGCCGCTCGGCGACCGGGCGGGACACCGCCGCCCGCTCCCACAGATCCCGCAGCGACGTGTAGGGCTGGCCCGCCACGATCCTGGCCACCTCGGCCTCGCTGATCCCCTTGACCTCGCGCAGGCCCGGCCGCAGCCCCTCCCCGGGCAGCTGGGGCACCCGTTCCACGCACCAGTCCCCGGCGGAGGCGTTCACGTCCACCGGCAGGATCGGGATGCCGGCCAGCCGGGCGTCCCCGACGATCACCCGTTTGGGATACATCCCGGGATCGTGGGTGAGCACCCCCGCGTAGAACGCGGCCGGATAATGCCGCTTCAGCCAGGCCGACTGATACGTCGGGACCGCGAACGCCGCCGCGTGCGCCTTGCAGAAGCCGAACCCGCCGAACGACTCGAGCACCTCCCAGACGTCCACCACGGTCGCCGCGTTGTACCCGCGGTCACGGGCCGCCTCCCGGAACCACTCCCCCGCGCTGGCCCGGGAGCGGTCGTCGGAGAGCATGCGCCGGATCCGCTCGGCCTCCGACAGCCCGCAGCCGGTCATCGCGTGGATGATGCGCAGCACCTGCTCGTGGAAGATGACCACCCCGCCGGTCTCGGAGAGCGTGGCGGCCAGGTCCTCGTGCGGATAGGAGGGCTCCTGGCGGCCGTGCCGGGTCTCCAGGTAGGGCGTGACCATGTCGGAGTTGACCGGGCCCGGGCGGAACAGCGAGATGTCCACGATCAGGTCGCCCATGGTGCGCGGCAGGAGCTTGGCCACGAGCTCCCGCTGGCCCGGTGACTCGATCTGGAAGCAGCCGAGGGTCCGCGCGCTGCGGATCATCTCGAACGTCGGCTCGTCGGCGCACCCGACGGTGTCGATGTCCACCTGCTCGCCCCGGGTCCGGTCGATCTCGGTGAGGGTGTACGCCATCGCCGACTGCATGCGCACGCCGAGCACGTCCAGCTTGATCATGCCCGCCGTCTCGACGTCGTCCTTGTCGAACTGGCTCAGCGGCAGCCCCTCGAAGCTCCGCTCCACCGGGGTCCGGTCCAGCAGGGAGGTGTCGGAGAGCACCACGCCGCACGGGTGCATGGCCACGTGCCGGGGCAGCCCGTCGAGCCGTTCGGCCAGCTGGAACACGGCGGTGAGCTGGGGCATGGCCAGCCCGCTGGTCCTTAGTTCGGGCAGCTCGGTGAGGGCGTTGCGGATGCGGCCCGCCCGGATGTGCGGGAAAGCCTTGGCCACCGCGTCTATCTCATGCGGCGGCAGCCCGAGCGAGGCCGCGACGTCCCTGATCGCGCTGCGCGCCCGGTACGTCTCCATCATCGACACGCAGGCGACCCGCTGGTCGCTGTAGGCATCCACGATCGCCCGGTACGCCTCGATCCGGCGGGCCGACTCCACGTCCAGGTCGATGTCGGGCAGGCCCTTACGGCTCTCGGACAGGAACCGTTCCATGATCAGGTCGTAGTCGAGCGGATCGATGTTGGAGATGCCGATCAGGTAGTTGACCAGGCATCCGGCCCCGGACCCGCGGATCGAGCAGCGGATACCCCGGCTCCTGATCAGGCTGGCCACGTCGGCCACGGTGAGGAAATACGAGGCCAGCCCGGTCTTGGCGATGATGGAGAGCTCGTGGTCCAGCCGCTGGGCCGCGCGGCGCCGCACCCGGCGCTGGCCGCGGGCCCGGATGCCGCCCGGATACCTGCGGCGCAGCCCTTCCGCGCACCTCATCCGCAGCGTGACCAGCGGCGCGCCGCCGGTGGTCTCCGGCATGAACCGGCCGCCCAGGCCCAGATCACGCTGGGGATCGAGGGTGCACCGCTCGGCCAGCACCGCGGTCGCGTGGAGCAGTTGCGTCATCGTGGAATCCTCGGGGACGCCGCAGACCCGCGCCGCGATCGCGGCCATGTCATCGCCGCTGGCGAGGTAGGCGCGGGCGTTACGGCGGGCCAGGTGACGCTCGCTGAGCGGGGCCAGCTGCCGGGCCGCGTCGAGCACCTGGGCCACGGCGGCGTCGGGCGGGTCAAGGTAGCGGACCGCGTTGGTGAGCACGGCCGTGACCCCGGCCTCGCGGGCGAGCCGCAGCATCCGGGCCGCGCGGTGGGTGCTCCCCCGGGTGCGGTGGTCGGTGATCTCGATGACCACCTCGCCATGCTCCCGCCACCGGGCCAGGGCGGCCGCAGCGTGGTCGGGCCGCCGGGCGGCGATCGCCCGGCCCACGTCGCTGCCCGGGCCGAGCAGGATGATGAGGCCCTCGGCGTACTCGGCGACCAGGCCCGGGGTGATCACCGGGGCCCCGCGCGGCCCCGCCTGATGCGCCGCGCTGACCAGCCGGCACAACGACGCCCATCCCCGGCGGCCCGAGGCCAGCAGGGTCACCCGGGCGGCATCCTCGCTGCGCAGCCGGGCCGGCGCCGCGGAGTTCAGGACCCGGCCAGCCGGGTCGCCCGCCGGGCCCACCAGCGCGAGATCGGCGCCGAGGATCGTGGAGATACCCGCTTCGGCGCAGGCCACCGCGTGCTTGACCGCTCCGTACAGCCCGTCCCGGTCGGTCAGCGCCAGCGCGCGCATCCCGTGCTGGGCCGCCCGGGCCACCAGGGCAGCCGGGGAGGCGACGCCGTACCGCAACGAATAGGCCGACGCGACGTGCAGGTGTACGAAGTCGGCCGCCCAGCTCACCCCGTTAAATCCCATACCCGGGCCAGAATCCACTGGCCGGTCGCGAGGTCATGACGCAGCTCGTAGGTACCCGCCCGGGCGCGGCGCCCGGGCGACACCTCGGCGCTGGGCCCGCGCACTGCCCCGGCGCTGCGCCCGGGCGACGCCTCGATCCGCCAGAACTCACGTTCGGCCGGGGTGTCCAGATCCGGGTTCTGCTGCTTCCACCACTCACGGCTGATCACCCAGTGGTCCAGCACCCCGAGCACCGTGTAAAGCCTTCCCCGCCACACAAACCTGGTCGGCCTGCCGTCCTGGACCCCGACGTCCACCGGCTCCGCGTACGTCCTGCTCACCTGGCTGCCCGCTCCCTGTTAATCCGCTCGCCACCCCGG
The DNA here is from genome assembly GCA_035642895.1 of Streptosporangiaceae bacterium. Taxonomy (GTDB): domain Bacteria; phylum Actinomycetota; class Actinomycetes; order Streptosporangiales; family Streptosporangiaceae; genus RYN-230. Next base: position 37,893 of record DASQRM010000226.1, read on the forward strand.
GGAAGGCAGGCAGACACTATTACATCGAACATAGGTTCGACGCAAGCAACCGGGGTACCCGGACCGCCGCCCGGCGATCACACGGAAGGCCAGGTCACAGGCCTGCAACGCCGGCCCGGCCGGCGATTCAGAGCGGCAGGTTCCTCCGCCGGCGAGTTTCCACAGCCGGGCAAATCCAGGCGCGATTCCTCAGCCGGGCAGCCCGGCCAGCCGCCCCTGGCAGGCCATGGCGTGCTCGAAGAATGCGGGCCGGTCAGTGATGACGTTCTCGAACTGGCCGAACAGCTCAAAGCTGATCATGCCGAACAGCGCGGTCCAGGTGGCCAGGGCCACGGCGATCACGTCGTCGGGCACCCCGGGCAGCACCGACTCGCGCAGCGCGACCGCGTCCGCGGTGAACGACTCCGGGGGCGGCGGGCAGATCCCGGCAGGCTGAAGCGCGCCCGCCCGGAAGGCCTCGCTGATGATCTTCCCGAACACTGCGGCCCCCCGGGCCGCGGGCCCGATGGTCTGCTGCGGCGCCTGGTAACCCGGCACCGGCGACCCGTAGACCAGCGCGTACTCGTGCGGGTGAGCCAGCGCCCAGTCCCGGATGGCCCGGCAGACGGCCAGCCAGCGCCCGGCGTAGTCCCCGGCCGGGCACGCCGCGTCGGCCTGCTCGGCGGCCTCGCCGATCGCGTTGTAGCCGTCCACGATCAGCGCGGTCAGCAGATCGTCCCGGCTCGGGAAGTAGCGGTAGATGGCCGAGGAGACCATGCCCATCTCCCGGGCGACCGCCCGGAGCTTCAGGCCGCCGGCTCCCTCGGTGGCCAGCTGGCCACGGGCTACATCGATGATCTCCCGGGTCAGCTCGGCACGGACCCGCTCCCGGGCGGTACGGCTCGCATTCACGCCGCCATCATAACAGAGCAGCGACACGAAAGGAGAGCATCGCTCTTGCAATCATCTCGATCGCGCGAGAGCATTGCTCTTAGATAAGAGCGACGCACTAGGAGGCGGCGGCATGCCTGCCAAGCTGTTCTACACCGGGCCCTCACTGGGCACCCTGCACGAGGAGTACGCCAAGAAGTCCCGCATCGACGAGCAGGCGCCGCTGATCTCGGTAGCCAGCATCACCATCGAGGCTCCCGGGCCGGCGGTCTGGGCGGTCATCAGCGACGTCGCGGGCTGGCCGGCCTGGTATCCCGAGTTCACGGTGCTGGAGCTGGGCGAGGTCCGCCCGGGCGCCCCGATGCGCTGGAAGCTCCGCGGCCTCACGATGCGGTCCACCTTCGCCGTGGTCAACCCCCGTCGCGAGCTGACCTGGACCGGGCGATTCCTCGGCTACAAAGCGGTGGACCAGCATCTTCTCGAACCCGCCGGGAATGGCCGCACCATCGTCACGATCAGGGAGTCGCTGGCCGGTCCCCTGCTCCCCCTCCTGTACCGCCCGAGCCAATTGCAGGCCGGCCACCAACGGTGGCTCGCCGCCCTGAAAACCACCCTCGAACGGCGCCGACCATAATCCCGTCGATCATGATCAGCGGCGACTCTTCCCGCGTACGGTGCGCCTCAACAGGGTGTTTTGTCCGATCCGGCGCACCGTATGCGGGAAAGGTGCGCCCCTAACGCCGGGAACGGGCCGAAAGTAACTGAAAGGACCCACGTCCGACACGGGATGATCTCTAGGCTCGGCCGCATGGCGCACCGGCCCAGTGGTCCTGGGCGTATCCCCCGTAGGCGACTGACCGGCCGGGCCGGTCTGGCTGGCCGGTGGCTGGCGGGTTTCCGGGCCGGCACCGTGGCCGCCGCCTCGGCGGGTGCGGTCGTGGTCCTGGTGGCCCTGGCCGTGGGCATCTCACAGGCCACTGCCGCCCCGGCCTGCGCTTCCGTGATCATGCCCGGCACCGGCACCGCGACCGGCACCTCCGCCGTCACCACCGGCGCCGTCACTGGAGCCGCGGCGGGCGCCCAGACCAGCGGCGAGGCCACCCACTACGAGCTGGCGTCCGGCGGCATGGGGAACTGCTCCTACCCGTCCCCGCCCGCCGGGCAGCTCTACGTGGCCCTGCCGCCCTCGGAGTACGGCGCCGCCGCCGCATGCGGCAGTTACCTCCAGGTGAGCGGCCCCGACGGCTCCGTCACGGTCGAGGTCGTCGACCAGTGCCCGGAATGCCAGGCGGGCCACATCGACCTCAGCGAGCAGGCTTTCGCCAAGATCGCCCCGCTCAGCACCGGCCTCGTCCCGGTGACCTACCACACGATCGCGGACCCGCCGCTGCCCGCGCCGCTGTCCATGCTGGTCAAGGCCGGCTCCTCCGCGTACTACCTGGCGCTGCTTCCCATCAATAACGGAAACCCGCTGGCCACCGTGGCCGTCAGCCAGGGCTCGGGAGGCTGGCAGGAACTAAGCCGGACCACGTACGGCTACTGGCTCGCCTCCTCCGGCGCGGGGCCAGGCCCGTTCTCGGTCCGGCTGACCGACTCCCTGGGCCATCAGGCCACCGTGCACGGGATCACGATCAGCCCCGGCGTCGTCCAGTCCACCGGAACGTCGATGTACGGCGC
>DASQRM010000227.1:0-18460 GCA_035642895.1 Streptosporangiaceae bacterium
GATCGCCGGGGTCGCCGCCCTGGCGGCGCTGGGCCTCACCGCCGCCGCGTGCTCAAGCAGCGGCTCCACCGGCGCCTCGGGCGATGGCCACGTGACCATCAGCGTCAACTGCGAACCGCCGGCCACCGCGACGGCTCAGCGCAAGGAGTGGAACGAGGACGTCGCCGCCTTTGAGAAGGCCAACCCCAACATCACCATCAAGAGCGTCAGCTACACCGGCCAGTGTGAGGTCCCGGCCCAGTTCACCGCCACGCTCAAGGCCGGCACCGAGACCAACCTCTTCTACGCCTACTTCACCGACCTCAACCAGGTCCTCGACGCAGGCCAGGCCGCCGACATCACCTCCTACGTGAACTCCAAGACGGTCCCGACGCTGGCCGACATCGTCCCGACGGCGATAGCCGCGGAAACCGCCGGCAAGACCCTCTACGGTCTGCCGACGTCCAACTACACGCAGGGCCTGGTCATCAACAGGAAGCTGTTCGCCCAGGCCGGGCTCGACCCCAACACGCCCCCGACCACCTGGGCCGACGTGGAGAAGGACGCCAAGGCGATCGCCGCTCTGGGCCACGGCATCTACGGCTACGGCGACTACAGTGCGAGCCCCGTCGGCGGCTGGCACTTCACCTCCGAGATAGACGCGATGGGCGGCCAGGTCGTGGGCTCCAATGGCCAGGCGGCCTTCAACAACTCGGCCAACGCACCGCAGGCCACGGCGATCCTGCAGGCCCTGCATCAGATGCGGTTCGTCGACCACAGCATGAGCCCGAATCAGCAGCTCGCCTGGGGCACCCTGCAACAGCAGATCGCCGCTAACAAGCTCGGGATGTACATCGCGGCGCCTGACGACATCTACAACACCATCGTCCCGGTCGACCACGGCAACGTGAACGACTACGGCATGGGCCCACTGCCCAGCACCAGCGGCACCCCCGCGGGCTCGCTGTCGGGTGGCAACGGCTACATGTTCGCGAAGAGCGACACGCCGGCCCAGATCCGGGCCGGCATCAAGTGGCTCAACTTCGAGTCGCTGACGCCTGGCCTGGGGCAGTTCAACTACGCGCGGCAGAAGGCCGACGGGTTCCCGGTCGGCTTCCCCGAGCCGCAGCTGTTTACCGGCGCCACGCAGCAGAAGAACCAGAAGCTGCTGGAGGCCAGCGCGACGATCCACACCTCCTACTACTCGACGTTCGCCAACGCACACGAGAAGGGCATGGGTGAGCCGCCCGACGCCCAGGCGCTGTACGCGGCATTGAACACACCGATGCTCGACGCGCTCACCGAACCCAGCCCGGATTACAGCAAGCTGCTCTCAACGGCAGCGGGCAACGTCAACACCCTCCTGGCCAACAGCGGCGGGTGAGTGGCTGCCGCGGGGGCCGGGCTTCCGGCCCCCGCGGCGAGTCCCCGGCGCCAGCGCGTCCGATTGCGCCCAGCCCGGCCCCCGCGCGCCCTGACGGAGTCATCGCGCCTTGGCCGGCTGGCCTCGTCCCAGGAGAATCCGGAGAATCGATGACGGACACCGCGGTCCCGCTCCGCAAGGCCAAGGACAGCCCGGGCCGGGTCGTGCGGCCGGCCGTCCGCAGCAGGCGGAGCCAGCAGCTGCGGCGCAACCTTTCCGCGCACGGGTTCCTCATCGGTGCGGTGCTGTGCTTCGCGCTTTTCTCCTGGTACCCGATGGTGCGCGAGATCATCATGAGCTTCCAGAAGACCCACCTGGGCGTGACCACCTGGGCCGGGTGGGCGAACTACATCCGGATCTTCCACGATCCGGAGTTCCGGACGGCCTGGAGCAACACGCTGGAGTTCACCGGGCTCGCGCTGGTCTTCGGTTACGCGGTGCCGTTCTTCACCGCGATCCTGCTCAACGAGCTGCGGCACGCCAAGGGCTATCTCCGGGTCCTGGTCTACCTGCCGGTGATGCTGCCGCCGGCCTCGGCGCTGCTGCTCTTCGCCTATTTCTACGACCCAAGCACGGGATTGTTCAACCGCATCCTGCAGCTCCTGCACCTGCCGACCTCGCAGTGGGTGCAGTCGCCCGGAACCAGCATGCCGACCATCGCGATGATCTCCGTGGTGATCGCGGCCACCTGGATGAACATGGGCGCTGCGACGCTGATCTACCTCGCCGCGCTGCAGAACATCCCCGGCGAGCTCTACGAGGCCGCGGAACTGGACGGCGCCGGGCTGCTACGCCGGATCTGGCACGTCACGGTGCCGCAGACCAGGCTGATCCTCTCGACGCTGCTGCTGCTGCAGATCGTCGCCACCATGCAGATGTTCATTGAGGCATTCATCCTGACCGGCGGGCCAGGAGTGAACAACAACACGCTGTCGGTGGTCGACCTCATCTACATGTACGCGTTCTCCATGAGTGGCTCAAGCAACTACAACAGCGCCTCGGCGCTCGGCGTGGTGCTCTTGCTGGTGCTCGGCGCCTTCTCTGGCGCCTACCTCTGGCTGAGCCGCGACCGCGGCTAGGAGACAGGAGCTCACGTGTCAGTGATCCCCGTCAGAGCCGGGACGTCGAGGCGCCGCCCGGCGCCGCGCAACACAACGTCACGGACCCTGATATCCACGGCCCAGCTGAACCGGCGGGGCAGCAAGGTCGCCTACCGGATCGTCCTGACCCTGGTCGTCGTCGTCTTCACGCTGGTGTTCATCGGCCCGCTTTACTTCCTGTTCACCGACGGGCTCAAGTCCACCCAAGAAGCGGGCGCGGTGCCGCCGACGCTATTTCCGGCCCACATCCATCCGGGCACCTACGTCACCGCGTGGAGTACCCTCAATGTCGGCCGGCTGCTGTTCAACACGCTGTATTACGCGTTCGGCGCGCTCGCGTTCCAGCTCGTCTTCGACGTGGCCGCGGCCTATGCGTTCTCAAAGCTCCGGCCGGTGCTGGGTAATGCCATCTTTGGCCTGATGCTGGCCACTTTGATGATCCCCTCCACCGTCCTGATCGTGCCGCAGTACCTGACCGTCGCCAACCTGCCAGTCTTGCATCTGAACCTGATCGGCACCCCCGAGGCCATCTGGCTGCCTTCCGTCGCTAACGCCTTCAACATCTTCCTGCTCAAGCGGTTCTTCGATTCGATTCCCTCCGAACTGATGGATGCCGCGGCGATCGATGGTGCGTCCCCGCTGCGGGCTCTGCGCTCGATAGTCCTGCCGATTTCCAGGCCGATCCTGGGTGTCGTCACGATCTTCGCGTTCGTCACTGTCTGGAAGGATTTCCTGTGGCCGCTACTGGTCGAGAGCGGCTACACCCCAACCAGGGAAACGATCAATGTCGGGATCACCGGGGCGACGACGACACCCGAGAACCTCATCATCGCCGCTTCCGCCATGGCCGCGATTCCGACGATCATTTTTTTCCTGATCTTCCAGCGCAACATCCTGTCCGGCCTCACCGCCGGAGGCCTCAAGGGATGAACGCCTGCGGACCGCATCACCCTTTATCGCGGCGCACTGTGCCTGCAAGCATTGCGCCCACAACCAGAAACCGGTCGGCTCTCGCCGATTTCCAGGAGGTTAACGTGCCCAGCACTGGCCAGGGCGCTTCGGCGCATGACTGGTGGCGGACGGCTGCCATCTACGAGGTGTACGTGCGCAGCTTCGCGGACGGCAACGGCGACGGCGTCGGTGACCTGGCCGGGGTCCGCGCACGCCTGCCCTACCTGGCCGAGCTGGGCATCGACGCGATCTGGTTCGCCCCCTGGTATCCCTCGCCGATGGCGGACGCCGGTTACGACGTGGCCGACTACCGGGCGATCGAGCCGCTGTTCGGCAGCCTGGCCGAGGCCGAGAAGCTGATCGCCGAGGCGCACGCCCTCGGGATCAGGATCATCATCGACATCGTCCCGAACCACGGCTCGGATCAGCAGCAGTGGTTCGCCGACGCGCTGGCCGCCCCGGCCGGCTCGGCGGAGCGGGCCCGCTACCACTTCCGGCCCGGCCGGGGCGCGACCGGTGAGCTGCCGCCGAACGACTGGCCTGCCATGTTCGGCGGCCCCGCCTGGTCCCGGGTCCCCGGATCAGACGGCGCCCCCGGGGACGGCCGCGGGGAGTGGTATCTGCACCTGTTCAGTCCCGGCCAGCCCGACTTCAACTGGGCCCATCCGGACGTCCGCGACGAGTTCGCCTCCGTGCTGCGATTCTGGTTCGACCGCGGGGTGGACGGCTTCCGGATCGACTCCGCCGGGCTGCTGGCCAAGGATCCCGCCCTGGCGGAACTCGGCCCGGCCCGGGACGGGCTGGACCCGGACAGTCCGCCCCGGGCCAGCGCGGGACCGGGCCGCGCGGCGCTGGACAGCCCGGCTGCCCATCCGTTCATCGACCGGGACGAGGTGCACGGGATCTACCGCGACTGGCGGCGGATCGCCGCGTCCTACTCCCGGGACCGGGTACTGATCGGCGAGATCTGGCTGCCCGACCACGAGCGGCTGGCCCGCTACCTGCGCCCGGACGAGCTGCACTCGGTGTTCAATTTCGACTTCCTGTGCTGCGCGTGGGAGGCTCCCGCGCTGCGCGAGGTGATCGACGCCACGCTGGATTCACACGCCCGGGTCGGCGCCACGCCCACGTGGGTGCTCAGCAACCATGACGTGGTGCGGCACGTCACCAGGTACGGGCGCGCCGAGACCGCGTTCAGCATGAGCGACCGGCGCATCGGCGCGCCATCCGACCTGCAGCTGGGCACCCGCCGGGCCCGGGCCGCCGCCCTGCTCACCTTCTCGCTGCCCGGCGGCGTCTACCTCTACCAGGGCGACGAACTCGGCCTGCCCGAGGTCGAGGATCTGCCCGACGAACTGCTGCAGGACCCGATCTGGGAACGGTCCCGGCACACCGACCGGGGACGGGACGGCTGCCGGGTTCCGCTGCCCTGGTCGGGCGACACCCCCCCGTTCGGCTTCGGGTCCGACGCCGCGGCGCCGTGGCTACCGCAGCCCGATGACTGGAAGGACCTGACCGCCGAGGCCCAGGCGGGCGATCCCGGGTCCATGCTTGAGCTGTACCGCCGGGCCCTGCGGTCGCGCCGCGCCGAGGCCGCCTTGGCCGACAGCGCCCTGACCTGGCTTCCCGCACCGCAGGACGTGCTCAGCTATCGCCGGGGCGGCGCACTGACGGTGGTCGTCAACCTCTCCGCCCACCCGGTGGAACTCCCCGCGCATACCGAACTGCTCATCGCCAGCGGGGACCTCCGCGACGGCCTCCTTCCCCCGGACACCGCCGTCTGGCTCCGGGATTAGCCCTGGAGCCCAGCGCTTGGGCTTCACCCGCAGAACTCGTGCACTCGGGCGCAAAGCACGCAGAGTGACCGGAGAAAGGCCCTATGATCGGGCCATGCGGTCGTCTCGCTCCTTACCACCGTCGACTGCCGCAGAGGGATGGTCCAGGCGGCGCTGGACGGCCCGGGTCTTTGCGGGCCGGCTGTTTGCGGCCCGGGTGTTTGCGGCCCGGGTGTTTGCGGCACCGGGTAGTGCGGTCCGGGGCATGGCGGGCCGAATGTGCGCTGCCCGAGGGTTTCCGGCGCCGAAGTGGGGTGCTCCGGGGCCGGCCATGGCCGTGATCTGGTCGGTGGTCGCGCGGATCGCGGCCGTAGTACGCGGCGCCGCGGCTGTCTATGTGATCGTGCAGGTGGCCATCTGGCACGACTACTACGCGGCCCACCCGTGGTATCTCGCCGGGCCCTTGGCCGCAGTGGCCTGGGGTGCCGCCGCCGCGGCCTACCTGCGCCGGCGCCGTCCGGCCTGGCCGTTGATCGTTCTCGACAGCACCTTCTACGCGGTGCTCGCGATCAGTTCCGGGATCTGCGTACCGCCTGAGATGCGCGGTGTGGCCGGCAACTGGCTCTACATCGTTCTGGTCGGCCAGGTCGTGGTGACGGTCTGGTTCGCGCCCCGGCTGCTCGCGGTGCTGCTGGGCCTGGTGCCGGAGGCGGCCTACTGGGCCAGTGCCGCGGTGACGCCGCCCGGCCCGGCCCAGGGTGACGCCCCGGTGGTGTCCAGTGTGTTGCTGCTCGTCGTGCTGATTATCCACTGGGCTGGCCGCACGATGCTCTACCGCCGGGCCGCGCAGGCCGACCGCGGGTTTGCCGCCGGGGACTCCGAAGCGCATGACCAGTACGTCGTCCTGTCCCGGAACATCGAGCGGCGTGAACACGAGCGCCTGCTGCACGACACCGTGCTGAACACGCTCACCGCCATCAGCCGCGGGAGCAGCGGGGCGATGGTGGTGGCCCGGTGCCGGCACGACATTGCGCTGCTGGAGCACGCCCTCGCGGACCCCGCCGGTGCCGCGGAGCCAGCCGCGCCGGGAGGCGCGACCCTAGTCGCCGACGTCGAGACGGTCGCCGGCGAGATGCGGGTCCGCGGCCTGCGGGTAACCCTCGAGGTAGCCGGGAGCGGCGGCCCGGATATCCCGCCCCCGGTGGCCGGGGCCATCGTGTACGCCACCCGGGAGGCGCTGGCCAACGTGGCCGCCCACGCCGGGACCGGAGAGGCCTGGGTGACGATCACGCTGGACGCGGGTGCCCCGGGCGCGGACTCCCCGGGCGGCGACCCCCCGGGCGGCGACACCGCGGGCGTGTGGGCAGGCGGCGTCCAGGTCACCGTGCGGGACGCTGGTGCGGGCTTCGACCCGGCCCGGGTGGATCCCGCCCGGCTGGGGCTGCGCCGCTCGATCACCGAGCGGGTTGCCGACTGGGGCGGCCGCGTGTCGGTGCGGTCGGCGCCGGGTCAGGGCACGGTGGTGGACATGAGGTGGCCCGCGGCCCTTCCGGCCGCCGGGGCTGAACTAGTCTCGGCGGACTCGTCATGGTGAGTCACGCCGGGGCGGTACGAGACGTGATCGAGGCCGCGGTGCCCCGCATCGTGGCCATCCTGGCGGCGGTCCTGCCCCTCGGGCTGCTCGTCCAGGTGCTAGGGGAACTCCGGGACTATCGGCACCCGGCCGCGCCCGTCGCGGTCTGGCTCAGCCTGCTCGTGGCCGCGGTCTGGCTGATCCCGCGGGTCCGCGACGGCGGCCTGACCCGGGGGCAGGCCGCGATCGCAGTGGCCGTGGCGCTCGTCGCGGTCAGCGCGGTGGGCTGGGATCGCCGGCTGCATGTCCCCGCCGGTGCCCTGGACTGGTCCATCCTCGGCGCGGTCTGGCTGCTCGCGCTCGCGGCAATCAGCCGTCCGGCCTGGGAGTGGATCCCCGGGGCGCTCCTCGTGCTGGCGGTCAACGGCTTCTTCATCCTGCGCCTGCTGGGCACCGCCGCACCTGGCATCGCCCGGCTCGCGGCGACCGCGTACGTGGTGGTGGTGATCCTGAGCGTGTTCGCCGCCCTGCGGCCCGCCTTGCGCGTCCACGTCGGCCTGGCCGCCCGGGCGGCCGAGTTGGCGAGCCGCTCGGCCGCGGAACGGGCCGCGGTGGCCGCGATCCAGGCCGACCGGCGGGACCGCTTCGCCCTGCTGGAACTGGAGGCGCTCCCGTTGCTGCGTGGCATCGCCGACGGCTCGCTCGACCCCGCCGATGAGGAGGTGCGCCAGAAATGCGCCCGGCACGCCACCAGCCTGCGGCGCGCCCTGGTTGACCGGGCCCGGCTCGGCCGCGAACTCCTGGCCGGGCTGGAGCCCGCGCTCAGTGCGGCCCGGCAGCGTGGCCTGCTGGTCGAGGTCCAGGTGGTCGGGGACCCCGGGCGGCCGTCCCGGGAGGTGGCGCAGGCGACCCTCGCCGCCGTGGGCACGGTACTGGGCGCGCTCCCGCCGCAACCGGTCACGCTGACCGTGCTCGCGCCGCCCGTGCTGGTCAATCCCAGGCCAGCCGACCCCGTCGAGCTGTACCTGACCTTCGATCAGCTGCCGCCCGCCGCCCGGGCTCCGGCCTTCCCGCCACTGACCAGGAGCTCCGGCTGGCGGGCTGAGCTCGACGTCGATGAGGCCGGCACGGGCTGCCTGGAGATCGGCTGGCGCCCGGTGATGCCGGCATGAGCGCGGCACCAATCGACGTGGCGGCCGTGGACGATCACCCGATCATCCTGGACAGCATCGCCGGCTGGGTCAGCGGCCCGGACAGCGGCATCCGGGTCATCGCCACCGCAGCGACCGTGGACGATCTCCTCGCCGGTCCCGGGCGGGCTGCGCAGGTGGTCCTGCTCGACCTCGATCTGGGCGACGGGAGCACGGCGGAGCGTAACGTGGCGACGATCCGGGCCGCGGGCCTCGCGGTGCTGGTCCTGGCCGCTTCGGACAAGCCCGTCTCGGTCCGGGACGCGATACGTGCCGGTGCGCTCGGCTACGTACTTAAGAACGAAGAGACTTCAGAGGTCCGGGCGGCCATTAAGGCCGTGGCCGCGGGAAAGGATTGGATCTCGTCCCGGCTGGCCTACATCTTCGCCACGGACGATGCCCCTGACCGGCCGATACTAAGCACCCAGGAAACGCGGGCGCTTCAGCTTTACGCTACCGGCATGGCGATGAAGTCCGTGGCCAGGAGAATGTGCATTAGTGAAGAGACAGCCAAGCAGTATGTCGGCCGCGTCCGGGAGAAGTACGCTAGAGCTGGACGGGCGGCGCCCACGAAATTGGACCTGTACTATCGAGCCGTCGAGGACGGGCATCTCCCCCCTCACCCCTAACCGCGGACCCCCCCTCCCGGTGACAGGGGTAACAGGAGATACCCGTCCTCGACTTTTGTTACGAGACATGATCTTAAGCGGCTAGTCAATCAGCCGTCATGACCCCTCTTGGGGGGTCAGGCGGCCCAGGCGGACCTGCGACCCTTTCCGGAATGATCAAGGTCCGCCATTTCCGTGCGGTGGGCTTAGCGCGGCGTCGATGAGCCGCAGCACACAGCGGTCGAAGATCTCGTCCGCGTCCCGGTCGGGCGGCGGCGGCCCGGCCAGTGCCGCGGCCAAGTTCGGGTAGCGGCCGCTGACCGCGGCCGTTACCAGCCCGGCTACCTGCGCGGCGGCCTGTTCCTGCTCGCTCACCCCGGTCCGGGCGCGTTCCTCGGCCAGTGCCGCCTGAACCCCTCCGTAGGAGATCGCGAACCCATTAACCAGCGCGAGGAGTTCCATCTTGGCCCCGGCGTCCAGGCCGGAGCCGCTCAGCAGGCCGAGGAAGTAGTCGATGTAACGCAGCGCGCTGGGCCCGATGACGGGCGGCCGCTGCATGATCCGGGGCAGCCATGGGTGACGCTGGGTGATGCCCCAGCCCTGCCGGGCCAGGTCCAGGAGCGCCACCCGGTGATCCGGTGGAGCCGGGTCGGGGTAGCGGTATTCGCTGCTGACCTCATCGATCATCAACTGGACCAGGTGCTCTTTGGTGGGCACGTAGTTGTACAGCGACATGGTTCCCATGCCGAGGGCGGCGGCCACCCGCCGCATCGTGACCGCGTCGATGCCCTCCGCGTCGGCCAGGGATACCGCCGCGGCGGCGATCGCGGCCCGGCTGTGCTTTGGCCGGGGCCCGCGCCCGCCCTGCTCGGGCAGATCCCAGATCGACAGCGGAACCCGGGCGCCGGAGTCTGGTCCCGGCCCTGACCTAGCCACCTAAATCTCACCCCCGCCCCGCAGCTTATCCACGTGCACCGTACGTAGTATTGTGCAGACGAGAACACCGTACAGCGTACGTAGTGAATCTAGTCCGGTACGTAAAGGAGCCACGATGACCGAGCCATCCCCGGGCCGGGGTGCCCCGCTGCCGCGGCACGTCCGGCTGATGATGCGGCTGTCCCGGCGGGACCTGCCGCCACCGCAGTGCCCGGTCCGCGTCGATGCGGGCCTGGCGGTGCCCGCCGCCGACGGCGTGGCGCTCCGCACCGATCACTACATCCCGCAGGTGAGCAGCCCGCGGCCCACGGTGCTGGTGCGCACGCCGTACGGCCGCGGCTTCCCCTGGGACCACTTGTTCGGCGGCCTGGTGGCGGAGCAGGGCTTTCACGTCGTGATCCAGAGCTGCCGGGGGACCGGCGGGTCCGGCGGGGAGTTCCGGCCGTTCCGCCACGAGCAGGCCGACGGCCTGGCCGCTGTGGCCTGGCTGCGCGAGCAGGACTGGTTCACCGGGGTGCTGGCCACGATGGGCCCGAGCTACCTGAGCTACGTCCAGTGGGCGCTGGCCTGCGACCCGCCCCCCGAACTGCGCGCGATGGTGTCGCAGAACGGGGTGTCCGACCTGCACGCCTTTGTCTGGCCCGGCGGCTCCCGCTGACCGATGCCTACCCGGCGGCGCTGGGTACCCGGGTGAGTCACCTCGACGAGTGGCTGAGGAACCCGGACCGGGCCGATCCGTACTGGGCGTCCCTGGAGATCGGGGCGGACCGGCCGGTGCCCTCGGTCCCGGCCAGCCTGCTCACCGGCTGGTGGGACGCCTGCCTGGACCAGGTGCTGGAGCGCTACCGCGAGCTGCGGGCGAACGGGACCCCGGCCCGCCTGCTCGTCGGCCCCTGGACCCACGCGTCAGGGTTCAGCCAGGGCCTCCCGGTCGTCCTCGGCGAGGCGCTCAGCTGGCTGCGGGCTTACACCACCGACGCTCCAACCCCCACCCCGGTCGCTAACGAAGACCTCCCGGTGCGGGTGCACATCGGCGGTTCGGGCGAATGGCGCGACCTGGCCGGCTGGCCGCCGCCGGGGGTGGCCCGCCAGCCGTGGTACCTGGGCGCCGGTGGCCGCCTCGCCGCCGAACCGCCGGAGCCCCAGGACGCAGCCCGGCCGGGGGTGTCCTCGTTCCGCTACGACCCGGCCGATCCGACGTCCTCGGTGGGCGGGCAGCTGCTCACCGGCAGGGCGGGGGCGGTGGACAACCGGGCCCTGGAGGCCCGCTCCGATGTCCTGGTATTCACCGGCGCGACGCTGACCGGGGCGCTGGACGTGATCGGCCCGGTCAGTGTGCGGGTCCGGGTCCGCGCCTCCGGCCCGCACTTCGACCTGTTCGCCCGGCTGTGTGACGTGGATCCACGGGGGCATTCACGCAACGTGTGTGACGGCATCATCAGGCACCTCCCGGGAACATCAGGCGAGGAGGAGGAGCCGGAGAGCATCACCGTGCCGATGAGCGCGACCGCCTACCAGTTCCGGGCCGGGCACCGGCTGCGTCTTCAGGTGTCGGGCGGGGCTCATCCCCGGTTCGCCCGCAACACCGGGCTGGCGAGCCGCCCGCCACCGCCACCCGGCTGGCCACGGTGGACGTGCAGATCGTGCACGAGGTCAGCGATCCGGGCGTGTTGTCCCTTCCGGTCTGGCCGGCACGTAGCGATTCACGGGCCCGGAATGGGACACTAGGCCATCAGCACACCACCCGGAGCCCTGATGTCAACCCCCGTGCCGCGCCGCGATCCCGCACCGACCGCTAGGCGGGCCGGTCCTGTGCCGCCGGACCTGGTCGCCAGCGGGCCCACCGCGCTGCGCATCGCGCTCGGCAGCCAGTTGCGCCGCCTGCGTGAGGCGCACGGCATCACCTGCGAGGCTGCGGGCCAGGTGATCCGGGCGTCGGCGTCGAAGATCAGCCGGCTGGAGCATGGCCGGGTCAGCATGAAGCAGCGTGACCTGGCCGACCTGCTCACCCTGTACGGCGTGACCGGGGAAGCCGAGCGGGCCGACGTGCTCCGGCTGGCCCACGAGGCCGCCCGGCCGGGGTGGTGGCATCAGTACGGGGAGATCCTGCCCGGCTGGTTCGAGTTCTACATCGGGCTGGAGGCGGCCGCGTCCCGGATCCGCACCTACGAGGTGCAGTTCGTGCCGGGCCTGCTGCAGACCCCGGAGTATGCCCGGGCGGTGATCCGGGGCGGCTACCCGGCCGCCCCGGACGACGAGATCGGGCGCCGGGTCAGCCTGCGGATGAAGCGCCAGCAGATCCTGTCCCGGCCGGACGGCCCGAAACTGTGGGCGGTGGTGGACGAGACCGCGCTGCGCCGTCGGCTAGGTGGGCCCGGGGTCATGGAAGCCCAGCTGGACCGGCTCATCGAGCTGGCCGCGGAGCCGAACATCGCGCTGCACGTGGTGACGCTGCAGAGCGGATATCACGCCGCCGCGGCCGGCTCGTTCAGCATCCTGCGCTTCGCCCCGCCGGAACTCCCCGACGTGGTCTACCTGGAGCAGCTGACCAGCGCGCTGTATCTGGACAAGCGGCGCGACGTCGATCGCTACTCCGCGGTCATGGACCAGCTGTGCGTGCAGGCCGAGCGGCGCGTGCCCACCACCGAGGTGCTGGCCGGGATCCGGGACCGGCTGACCAGGAGCTAACCGGCCGGGGACCAGTCACGGCTGGACCCAGGACTGGTTAGCCGCCCCCGTGCAGCTCCAGATCTGCACCTGGGTGCCGGGCGTGGTCGAGAATCCGGTGTCATCGAGGCACTTGCCGGACTGCGGGTTGAGCAGGGCGCCGTCGGACTGGGGCTGCCACACCTGGGCGCCGACGTGGCGGCGCTGGCCAGCGTCGCGGTGATCACGGCCGCCTGCGCGGCCCGGGCACCTGCTGAGCCGATGGGGCAATCGTCCACCTCATAGCCCGATACGCCCTAAGCTCGGCAGGAAGGAGCCAGTGGCCGGAGGCGAGCGGTGCAGGAATTCGACGAGATCCGTAAGCGGCTGGAGTACCTGGAGGCTCAGGTCGCTGCCCTGGCCGAGGCGCAGAACGAGGGCCAGCGAGCCGCCGACCTGTTCGCGATGGTGGACCGGGACGTGGCCGACCTGAACACCGCGTTCGGAACCCAGCGCCAGCTTCTGCAGGCGCTCCGCGACGACCAGGTCGGGCAGGGGCGCAGCCTGGGCGAGCACAGTCAGGCGCTGGACGGGATCATCGCGACGTTGCAGGTCATCCACGATGCCCAGCTCAAGCAGGGCCGCTCCCTGGCCGAGCACGGCCGGGTCCTGGCCCGCATCGATCCCGGCCACTGACCAGGGGATCGATCCCGGCCACTGACCAGGGAACGTCCTGCGCGGGCCCGGGCTGGCGGGCCAGGATGGCAGCATGCTTGATCACATAGCGATCCAGTGTGCCGACGTGCTGGCCAGCGCCGCGTTCTACGATGCGGTCCTCGCCCCGCTGGGCGGCGGCCGGGTGATGGACTTCGGTGAGGTCGCCGCGGCTGTGGCCTGAGTACCACGCCAGCTACTGCGGGGCGTTTGTCCGCGATCCCGACGGCAACAACGTCGAGGCCGTCTGTCACACCCCTGGGTAACCGCGGGCCCGGACCAGGTGAATAGCCCGGTCCAGGCCCACGATGCCCACGCGAGTGCCGGATTACCCGCGGTACGGGTACTCCTTGACGCTGGTGATGAAGCCGGCCCACGCGATCCGGCTGAAGGTGAGCGTGCCTTCCTGCCGGGCCTTCGAGTCGCGCACTACGACTACTCCGGGCAGGTTCCGGGCGACCTCGACGCACTGGCCGCCATTGCCGCCGCTATAACTGCTCGTATGCCAATTGGCACGGGACAGGTCAGAGCCTGAGGGGGTCATCCCGCACCTCCTTTGGGTGGTCTAGATCTCTGCTTACTAGGCTTACTAGTTGTTGTGGAAAATTAGCTGAATCCCTTGCTCACCTGCGCAATCAGGTCGATGGATTGGCCCGTGCCCAGCGCTTCGGCGCGGAGATGATCGAACACCGCTGTATAGCGCCGGACCTCATTCTCATTCTCCAGGAAAAGACTGCCGGTAAGGTGCTCCAAGTAGACCACAGCGGGATCGGCGGCCTGGGGGAATTCCAGAATGGTGAACGGGGTGATGGGCTGCACCTGCGCGGCCGCGCCGAATGGCAGGACCTGAAGGGTCACGTTGGCCTGCCCCGCCACGTCGATGAGCCGGCCGAGCTGGGTGCGCATCACGCCGGGGCCGCCGACCTGGGCCCGCAGCACGTTCTCGCTCAGCACCACCCACAGGTCGGGCGGCTCCTGCTGGTCGAGCGTGGCCTGCCGGTCCATCCGCAACGCCACCTGCCGGTCGATGTCCTCGGCCGGTCCGGCGGTGGGGGCGGTGCGCAGCACGGCCCGGGCATATTCCTTGGTCTGGAGCAGACCGGGCACCACCATGCACTGGAAGTCACGCAGCGCCGCCGCCTCAGACTCCAGGCCGATGTAGGGCTCGAACCACGTGGGCAGTACCCGGCCGTACGTGTGCCACCAGCCCTTGCGCCGGGCTTCACGGGCCAGCTGGACGAGCGCGTCCGCCTCGTCCCCGAGCACGCCGTAGATCTCCAGCAGTTCCCGGACGTCGCCCGGCCGCACGCTGATCCGCCCGGTCTCCATCCGGCTGATCCGGGTCCCCGAGCAGTCAAGCTGCTGCCCGACCTCTTCGCAGGTTAAGCGGGCCTGTTCGCGCAGCCGCCGGAGCTCGATGCCGAGCCGCTTACGGCGAACCGTGGGACTGGGACTGGCGGCCATGATGCTGTGCCTCCGGGCTTGTCTGTGGTGCAGGCGGACTCGGCACGATAGAATGGGGAACCGCATAATACGGTTAGGCATCTTGCACTACAGCGTGGCTTGATGCATGCTGGGGCACAATGCTGTGACGCATGATACGCGCCCGCTCAGTTGGGGTGCCGGTACTTAACCGCTGAGGTATCCGACTCCGGCGAGGTGATCCGCGAGATGCCCCGGACCGGTACCGGCCCATTCCCAGCGCAGCGTTCCAGCTTCCCCGTTCCCGCCAGCCAGTACGGCTTCATGGCCCGGGACACCCAGTTCAGCTCGGCCCCTTACGGCGGGTCCTACGGCTCCGGGACCAGCCAGTACGGCCTCACCGTCCGGGGCAGCTACTACGAACCGGTCACGGTGCCAGCCCGGGAAGACGCGGCCCGCGGGGTCATAGCCCAGGACGACAGCGCCCAGGACGACCCGGTCCAGGACGACACCGCCCAGGATGACCTGGCCCGGGACGATCCGGACCGTCCCCCGCAGTGGCCGCTTCAGACCCGGCTGGATCTGGGTGCGCTGCCCGGCGCCGTCCCGTGTGCCCGCCTGCACGCCCGGCTGGTGCTCACCGAGTGGGGGCAGGCGCAGGCCGGCGACAGCGTGGAACTGATCGTCTCGGAACTGATGACCAACGCGCTGCGCGCGTGCACCGATCCGGTCGCGGGACGGCCGGGCTACGACGCGGAGGGGCGGCAGTTGCCCCTGGGGCTGCGGCTCGCGTCCGACCGCCGGCAGGTCCTGGTGGAGATCTGGGACGGCAACATGGCCCCGCCAGTGCCCGGCCAGACCAGCCTCGATGGCGAGACGGGGCGCGGCCTTTTAATGGTGGAGGCGGTCAGCAGCCGCTGGGGCTACTACTACCCGGCCCGCCAGCCGCGCGGCACCGCGCCGGACGAGCGGGCCGCCAAGGTCGTCTGGGCCCTCATCGTGCCCGGTGCGTGAGGGCCAGGTCTCACGCGCTGAGCAGCGGCGAGATGATGGCCTCGTTCGGGTGGTCAAGCTCAGCTGCTGCCCAGCAGAGGCGGCAGTACGCGGCGCGGTTGGTCGTGATCACCAGGGAGGGGCCTGGCCTGCTGCACGTCCCGGGTGCTGGCGGAGACTGCCTCCTCTAGCTGGGCCAGCCAGGCCAGATGACCCTCCACCGCCTGGCGGCCTTCCGCGGTGAGCCGGAACCACGTGCGCGGCCGCCGGCCGACCGCGCCCTTGCGGACTTCCACGTACCCGGCGTCTTCGAGCACGCGGGACTGTTTCGACAGCACCGAGTCGCTGATCCCGGCCGCATCGCGCAGCGCGGCGAACTCGACCCAGTCCGCGCCGGCCGCCAGCAGCCCGCAGATCGACAACCGGGTGATCGGGTGAATGAGCGGGTCCGGCTTGGCGGTCACCCCGCCTCTCCGCTTCGCAGCTCCTGGCGGATCCCCCGCAGAAGGGCCTGCTGGAGGGCCACCTCCGCCGCGACCGCGAGGGCCGCGACGGCGATCGCGGCCACGATCAGGCTGCGATCGATCAGAAAGTGCTCGGTCACTATGGCGCCGAGGCTAACCACGACCACCGCGTACCGCGCAGGACGGCCCGGGCCGGGATAGCTGAGGTTCCGGAAGCCCATCTTTATGCCGGTGGCCCGGGTCCAGCCCCACTGCAGCGGGACGGCCACCACCAATGCGGCAGCAAAGAAGGGCCAGATGCCAACGCCCAGGAACCGCGAGGCGAAAGGGAACGCGAAGACCAGTGCATACATGATGGCGATACCGGTCAGGTACCACCACGGCGGCCGCATCCGGTCCGCCAGCCGGCTCCGCTGCACCCGCAGCCGCTCCAGCGCCGCCGGGTCTCTGGCCACATCGCGCATTCAGGCTCCTCTGGCATGTACTTTCCATTAAGAAAGTACATGCCAGACCCGCGCATGGCAAGCCGTGCCCGGCCAGTGGCTGCGCGCTGCTAGCTGGAACTCGTGGCTAGCACTGATGGCCGGCACCGCGCGAAGCGCTTCGATCCTGCGGTCGCTGAACTGTCATCGCCCGAGTTGGGCCCGCCGTTCCCGCACGGCCAGCACCGCGTTCCAGCGGGCCGCCCCGGCCAGGTCCCGGGCCCGCTCGGCGAGGGTGTAATCCGGCCGGGCCGCGCCGTCGGCGATGGCCCGGTCCAGGTCATGCCCGCACCGTGCCAGCACCGTGTCGAAGTCCCGCCGCATCGGTTCCAGCAGGCCGTAGCCAAACGAGTTGTACAGCCGGGGGAACAGCGGCTTGAACAGCCGGGCCCGCTCATGCAGCCCGGAGGAGTAGGACATCATGTCCTTCGGGCGCCGCCGGATGTAGTCGGGCAGCATGTCCGCGAAGGCCTCGCGGAGAATCCACTTGTCCTGGCCGTCCCGCTGCTTGAACGCGCGCGGCAGCCGCATGGCCAGTTCGACCAGGGACAGGTCCAGGAACGGCACGCGCAACTCGGTGCCATGACCCATGCTCGCCCGGTCCAGGCGCTGCAACTCGGTCCGGCACAGGTTGCGGATCTTGTGCTGGAACAGCCGTCGGGCCTGCTCCGGGCGGGCCCGGAAGTACATCGGGTAGCCGCCGAACAGCTCGTCGGAACCGTCGCCGGACAGCACCACCTTGACGCCCAGCTCGTGGATTCGCCGGAACAGGGGGACCGAGACCACCTCGTTGATGATGTCGCCGTACTCGGTCAGCTCACCAAGCCGGATGGCTTCCCGGATGTCGCCCAGCCGGATGTCCCGGGGCCGCACCTCGATCACCTCGTGCGGCACGCCCAGGTCGGCGGTCAGGCGGCGCGCGTACGCTAGGTCCTCGCTGGCCGGGGCGCCGATGGTGAACGCCACGCAGTCGGGGTGCATCTCGCGGACGTGCAGCAGGGCCAGGGTGCTGTCCAGGCCGCCAGACAGGATGACCCCGACGGTCAGGCCGGTGTCGACCCGCACCCGGATGCTGTCCTCCAGGGCGGACCGGATCAGCTTGGCCGCCTCGTCGGGGTCCTCGATCGCCGGCTGGCCGTCGCCGAGCCGGAGCAGGTCCACGTAGGGGTGCAGCACCGGTCCCGTGGATCCGGCCCAGCCGTGATGTCCCGGGGGGACCTCGCTGACCGGAGCGCCCAGCCCGGTGAGCGCCTTGATCTCCGACGCCACGTGCAGGCCTTCTCCTGGGCGGGACCAGTACAGCGGCTTGACGCCGAGCGGGTCGCGGGCCAGGTACAGCCGGTCCGCGGCGGTGTCAGCCAGGGCGAACGCGAACTCGCCGCGCAGCCGGGTGACCGCGTCCGCGCCCCATTCGAGGAAGGACTCCAGCACCACCTCGGTGTCGCTATCGGTGCGCAGCCGGTGGCCCAGGCGGGTGAGCTCGGCCTGGAGCACCCGGTAGTTGAAGACCTCACCGTTGTAGCAGAGTACCCACCGGCCATCGGCCGAGGTGAAGGGCTGGATCGCCCGGTCGGCGTCCACGATCCGCAACCGCTGGGTGCCGGCCAGCAGCCGCTCGGTCAGCCGGGTCTCTTCCACCTCACCGCGGGGGGCCACCGCGGCGAGCATCCGGCCGAAGGCCTGGCGGTCCGGGTGCGGGCCGAGGATGAGCGCGATGCCGCACATGGCGTCAGTTCCGGGCGTCGCGACGTGCGCCGGCGGCCGCCGGGCTCAGGCACAGATGCCACGTCTGGCCCTCGTCGATGGCGTTGACCTCGCCCGCCTGCTGGCGTTCGGCCAGCAGTCCTTCCAGCGTGGCCGCGGCACCGAACCGGCGGAACCAGGACATCTCGATGTCCATCGCGTATCCGACGCAGTGCGCGCTGGGCAGGGTGGCCGTGTACCCGAGTGCGCGCAGCCGGCGCTGCTGCTCGATGCTCCGGGCCAGGCTGGTGACCCACAGCGGGGGCGCAGCGGGCGCGGCGGCGGCGAAGTCGGCCGCCAGCCGGTTGAGCAGGGTGACCACCTGCGGCCGGGCTCGGGCGAAGCGCAGGCCCGCGGTGCGCGGCGTGCGGTCCGGCCGCAGCCGGCGGTCCACCGCGCGCACCGCCCGCAGCGGCAGGGACTGGGCCTGGCGCCGATAGCGGAAATGGAGTTCCCCGCGG
>DASQRM010000228.1:0-2389 GCA_035642895.1 Streptosporangiaceae bacterium
TGCTATTCAGCCTCCGCCTGGCCAGGCATATGACCCGCCTCCGCCTGGCCAGGGATTTAACCCGCCGCCGCCCCCCGGCCAGGGCTATAACGCTCCGCCGCCCGGCCAAAGCTACGGCCAGGCGCCGCCGCCCGGGTTCACCGCCGCGCCCCCGGTGCCCGCCGGCTACGGCTACGGACAGTACCCGGCCGCCGCCGTGCCGCAGGGGATGTACGTCGACCAGATGTCCGGCCTGCTTCTGCCGGATGGAACGGAGCTGGCCAGCGTGGGCCGCCGCATCGGCGCGTGGTTCCTGTCCATCCCGCTGGCCATCGTCACGCTGGGCATCGGCTACATCATCTGGGGCCTCATCGTCTGGGGCAACGGGCAGACGCCCGCCCTGCAGGTGCTCGGGATGCGCTGCTGGCGCCCCGAGACCAACCGGGTGGCCGGCTTCTGGTGGATGGCGCTGCGCGAGATCGCCGGGCGCCTCATCGACAGCATCCTGAGCTTCATCTCCCTGATCACCTCGTTCGTGCTCATGGTCGCGGGCAAGGAGCACAAGGCGCTGCACGACTGGATCGCAGGCACCGTGGTCCTGCACGACCCCAACAAGGTCCTCTCCAGCTGACCCCGCCAGCAGGGCATCCGCGACTCGGACGCACCTGCATCACTACAACCCTTGAGCCCCACTAGTCGCTCGCGACGCAGGCCCCGGCCCAGTTGTCTTCCCCCGCAACCACGGCGATGTCACATCGCCGTGGTCAGGACCACCAAAGAGTCACATAGCCGTGGTTGCGGCCCTGTGACTCTACGGGGCTCTGCACGCGCGCCAGGCCGCGCCAGACAACCGGCCCACTGTGACATCGTCCCGGTCACAACCGGCCCACTGTGACATCGTCCCGGTTACGGCGATCCGATGGCCGTGGTGGCTGGGGCTGAAGAGGCCAACGGGTTAGGTGAGATCGGGTCAGCCGAACGGGCCGGGCACGTGCTGGCCGAGCAGGCAGGGGTTGGCCCAGACGTGCGCCCCACCAGGTGTCCTACCCGCCGCCGCGAGGCTCGCCCGCGGCCCCCGCAGGTCACATCCTTCACACCGGTCGCAGCAAGTAACAGGAACCCGGATCTATGAGGTAGTAGCTTCGCCGATACCGACTTGTTGCCTATTTCCGCCTATGGGGATATCGCATTCCGACTGAACCGAATGCGTAGCGGAACTACGGTATGCCAGATGGAGGACCCTGAGGTTGTCGCCGCGATCGTAGCTGGCGACCCCGCCGGGCTCGCCGAAGCGTACGACCGGTATGCCCTGCCGCTCTACTCATACTGCCGTTCCCTGCTGCGCGAGCCGGCCGATGCCGCCGACGCGGTGCAGGACACCTTCCTGGTCGCCACGGCCAAGCTCAGGGACCTGCGCGATCCGGGCAGGCTGCGCCCGTGGCTCTACGCGGTCGCCCGTAACGAATGCCTGCGCCGGCTGCGGGCCGGGAGCGTCCTGTCCGCGCTCGAGGAGGCCGGGGACATTCCCGTCCAGAGCGCCGAGCTCGGCGCGGAGGCCGAACGGGCCGAGGTCCAGCAGCTGGTCAGGGCCGCGATTGACGGGCTGAACCCGGGCGAACGCGATGTCATCGAGCTGAGCCTGATCTCCGAACTCGACAACGACGAACTCGCCGACGCGCTCGGAGTGTCCCGCAACCACGCCCACGCGCTACTGTCCCGGGCGCGCAGCCAGCTCGAACGCTCTCTCGGCGCGCTGATCGTGGCCCGGACCGGTCGCGCGGCCTGCGCAGGCCTGGACGCGATGCTGGCCGGCTGGGACGGGCAGCTGACCGCGCTGATGCGCAAGCGGATCAGCCGGCACATCGAGCAGTGCGAGGTCTGCGGGGAGCGCAAGCGGCGGGAGCTGACGCCGGCGCTGTTCGCGGGCGCGGTTCCGATCGCCGCGCTGCTGCCAGGATTCCGTGAGCAGGTGCTGAAGGTCCTGGCGGACCGCTCGCCCGCCGGGCTGACTCATCGCCTGACCGTGGCGAATCGGGCAGGCCCGTTCGGTCCTCAGGGTTTCCCGAAACCGATTAGCCCGCCCGGCGCCGGACCGTGGCACCGGATCCGGCATCACCCGCGCGCCATGGTGGCCGGCGCGGCCAGCCTGGTCGTGGTGGCCGCCGCCATCGTGCTGGGCGTCATCTACGGCCCGCACGCGGGCTCGCCGTCCGCGAGCCCGGCCGGGGGAGCCACGCACAGCGGGCCGGTCAGCGGCCCGGGCCCGGGGCGCGGCGGCCCCTCCGGTCATAACGGCGGGGGCGGCATCAGCGGCGGCAGCCGCGGGACCGGCGGTACCGGGCAGCGACTGGCGCCGTCGGCCTTGCCGGGCGGCGTGACCGGCACCACGACCCCGGTGGCCTTGCCGTCG
>DASQRM010000229.1:0-4279 GCA_035642895.1 Streptosporangiaceae bacterium
GTGCCGAAGATGCCGGCCGCGGCCGAGGTGACGACGGCGTAGAAGGTGTAGGTGCCGAGCAGCCCCCAGCCGGCGACCACCCCGGTTCGCGGGCCGAGCGTGGCGCCGACGAACGCGTACACCGACCCCGAGTGGTGGAAGTACTGGCATAGCCGCACGAAGGAGTAGGCCACCAGGAGCACGCCGACGGCCGCGATGAGGAACGTCAGCGGGACGGCGCGGCCCGCGTGCAGCGCGCTTCCCTGCGGGTTGATGTTCGCGGCCATGCTCGGCGCCATCAGCGCGACCGACAGGCCCACCGCTGCCCACACCGACAGCGAACGCTTAAGCCCAGGTGTGCTGGACGGGCTCGCCTCCATCTGCTCCTCCTAATGGTGCTTGATCCCCATAGTGTCCCTCCGACTCGTCCGCCACGGAAGGGGCAAAAGGGTGCGAAACAAACGATGTAACCAGCAATTTTCCGAACGGGCCGGGCCGCCTGCCCCACCACCGGCTTCCCGCCCGTCCCAGCGGCCGCCCCCCGGTTGGGTCGATGTGCCGTCCCAGCGGCCGCCCCCGTTGGGTCGATGTGCCGTTGGTCCGGTTCTAGCCGACCCGATGTGCCATCGACCCCGAATAGATGCAGCGGGATAGGTCCGTTTGAACCATTTCGCGCATTTGCGCGTCACTTACAGTAGAAGCTAGTCGTCAGGGGGTGACCTACGGTGACAGGTGCCTACCCGGTACTGCACTTGGGTCCAGTCCGCTCGACGCGTCCGTGGGCCCGTACCTACCGGGGCACGCCCGCGTCCGTACCGGAAGCACGCCGGTTCGTCGGTGAGCTGCTGACCGGGTGCCCGGCCCGCGAGACGCTGATGGCCTGCGTCTCCGAGCTCTGCGCCAACGCGATCGCGCACACCGCCTCGGGGCGCGGCGGCGTGTTCACGGTCGAGGTCGACTGCCCGCGGGACGGGATAGCCCGCGTCGCCGTCACCGACGACGGCGGCCCGTCCGTTCCGGCGGCCGGGCGGCTCGACCTGATGGCCGAGGGCGGCCGGGGCCTCGCCATGGTCGCCGCCTGCACCACCCGCTGGGGTTTCCGCGACGCCTACCCGGGCCGGACCGTCTGGGCCGAGGCCTGCTGGCCGGTCGCGGTGCCGTCGCCGCGCCGGGAGACGGTTACGCGCTCCCCGCTCCGGCCCCCTGGCTGGCGCGGCGGGCCGGCAGCATAGCCGCAGGCAGCACCGCCAGGGCGGTGAACGCCACCGACCACCAGAACGTCGCCTGGAAGGAATGGCCCACCAGGATCACCGCGAGCACGGCGGTCCCGAACGAGCCTCCGACCTGCTGCATGATCCGCGTCACGCTGCTGGCGTCGGGGACCGACTCACGGGGCAGCCCCGTGAACGCGCCGGCCATCAGGGCGATGTTGGCCGTCGTCAGCCCGGCGCCGCGGACCACCAGCACCAGGCTAAGCAGCAGCTCGCTGGTGTGCGCCCCGGCCAGCGCGAATGGGACGGTGCCCGCCGCCGCGATCGCCATGCCGGCCAGCACGACGGGCCGGGGGCCGATCCGGTCGGTCAGCTTGCCCGCCAGCGTCCTGGGCAGCAGCGCGCCGATGCCCTGCGGGGCCAGGAGCAGTCCCGCGCCGAGCGCGCTCGCCCCGCGAACCTGCTGGTAGTAGAGCGGCAGCAGGAACAGCGCGCCGTAGGTACATATGGCACGGACCTGAAAGCGGTAGAGAGTGACTCTCTACCTAGTAGATCCGGTAGAAAGTGACTCTCTACCGGACAGGGCGGCGGCCCTTCGGGTACCGGTGAGGCTGATGGTGAGTGTGCGCCGATCGTCCATGGCTCATGCAGGGCGCGGCCGGACCGGCAACGCTATCTCGAATATGAGATAGCTTTTGAGGTATGAACGACAGGCGGCGCCAGATACCGAAGCCTGCCGCGCCCGGGTCACTAGCCGAGTCGGCGGCCAGATCGGTGGCCGAGCCCGCGGCCGGGTCAGTGGCCGAGCTAGCGGCCGGGTCAGCGGTCGGGTCCGAGTTCGCGGGCGGCTCCGGGAACGATGTAGGCGCGTCGCTGCCGGTAATGCCGGGCTTTCGCGAGATGGCGCTGCGCCGTTCCGCGGACGCGCAGGCGGCGCGGATGGCCGGGGAGCGGGGCAGGCTCGTCCGCGAGCTAGCCGAACAGCGCCAGGCGGCCGGCCTCTCGCAGACCGAGATCGCGGCGCGGATGGGAACCTCCCAATCCGCTGTGGCCAGGCTGGAATCCGGTACCGCCGACGTGCGGGCCTCGACGCTGGAGCGCTACGCGGCCGCGGTCGGCGGCGAGATCACCTGGCAGCTCAACCGTCCGGGCGCGCCCGGGGAAGGAGTCAGCTAGTGACGTCACGGAAGGCGCCGGACAGCACGGCACGCTACACACCGACGATGCATCCGATCCCGCGCGCTCACATACCCAGCGTCCCGCGGCCAGGGGAGCCGGGCTGGCCGTCGGTGCCGCCCATACCGGGTACCCCGCTCACTCCCGGAGCCCCGGACTTTCCGTCCGCGCCGCCGTCGGCGCCCGGTCCGGTGCCGCCGACCCGGGTGTGGCTCGACCCGCATGCCGAGTGGACGGGCAAGCTGTACGAGCGGCTGCTGGCCAGGCGGATCGTGATGGCCTCGGGCCTCCTCGACGACGACGCGGCTTCCAGGCTCTCCGCCCAGCTGCTCACGCTGGATGCTGAGCAGGAGGATCCGATAAGGCTGGAGCTGCAGAACCTGCGGGCCGAACTGCCCGCCACCCTTACCGTCATGGGCATCCTCGACGTGCTCCGGGTGCCGGTGCACGCCTGTGTGAGTGGTGAGATCAGCGGTCCCGCCCTCGGTGTACTCGCCTCCTGCCCGCACCGGTCCGGATACCCGCACGCCATCTTCGTGCTCGCCGAGCCCAGGCTGCACCTGGGGGGTACGGTGACCGCGGTCAGCACGGGCGAGCAGCAGATGACCCGCATGCTCGACACGCTGTACTTCAGGCTGGCCGACGTGACCGGCCGCGAGGTGGACGAGATCCGCCAGGACGCGCGCCGTGGCCGGACCCTCACCACCGGTCAGGCCATCGGATACGGTCTTATCCAGAAGCAGGAAACAACGCCCCGCCCACCGGTTCCCGGCGGCCCGCCGCGACCGGGACCAGCCGGGCCCCACCCGCGTTAACCAGGGCGGTTAGCTCAGCCACGACGGCGCTCGGGACCGGCCACGAAGCCGCCCGCCCGAGGTCGCGACGTTGGTCCGGCATGCTCCGAAAATTGCCCTCTGTACACGCTCGCTCTCAATCGGTAACATTTAACCGCGGGATACCCCGTTTGGACAGGAAAGCGTGAGGATCGGCGCACTGTGGTATTTGCCAAAAATGTGTGCCTGGACTGGGGTCTGTGATGGATACAGAAAGTAACCAGTCGAGTGGGAACCGTAACATTCCCGCCTCCCGAGATGACTCGTGGGAGGAAGAGCGGCAACGTACCGGCCTGTTCCGCTGGGATGACCCGGAAAACCTCATGCCCCCCTGGTCTGTTCCGCCGGGACTGATCGTCCCGGGCCCGCGGCAGCCGGATGCCGACACCCAGCCCGCCGACCCCGGTCCCCAGCCTGCTGACCCCCGGCCCGCTGGCGCAGAGCCATCCGTCGGCAGCGGCTCCTGGCCCGGCGTCGCCCCCCCGGCTGGATGGTTCCTGCACCCCGCCCCGGCACCGGCCCCCGACACCGGGTTCCTCCCTCGCGACACCGCCAGACCAGAGCCTCCCGTCGAGTCAGAACCCCCCGCCGAACCAGGACCCCCCGCCGAGCCAGAGCCGCGCGGCGCAGCCACGCCCGCCAGCCCCTGGCCGAACGCCGGCGCCATGCCCTCGCCCATCCGCGAGCCCGACGGATCCTGGTCTTCCCCGCTGACGCCGAAGCCAGCCCGTCGGCCCCTGGGTCCGACCCAGGCGCGCTACGGCCGCGCGGGCGGCCCTGGCTTCCAGCCCACCCGTTCCAACCAGGCAGGTCCCCAGGACGCGGACGCCGAAGGGCCGGATCTTTCCCCATGGCAGCGCTCTCACCAGCTCTGGACCGAGGCCGGTATCGAGTGGGAGCGGCGCCCGGGCCCGCAGCTGCCCTGGCGCCCGACCGCCTCGCGTTCGGCCGCACGGTCGGCGCGTGCACTCCAGGTCCCTCCGCCCCGGCCGCCCGCGCCACCGCAGCCGGAGCACACGCCGTGGCCGGAGCATGCGTCACCGTGGCCGGAGCAGACAACAGAGCAGACACCAGAGCAAA
>DASQRM010000230.1:0-14202 GCA_035642895.1 Streptosporangiaceae bacterium
GCCGGGATTAGCCCTGTTCACTCCCGGCGCCGCGCCCCTTGGCGAGCTCGCCCGGCAGCTGGCCAGGCTGCACGCTGTCACCATTGAAGGGACCGCCGCCGAGGGAGCCGCCACCGATCCGCCCGCCACCGATCCCGGCGCCGATCCGCACGCCACCGATCCCGCCGCCACCGATCCAACCGGCGCCACCGATCCAACCGGCGCCGGGGATTCTCCGGAGCGCAGCCGCATCGAGGCGGCCTTGCGCCGCGACCCGGGTGATGCGCCCCGGCTCATCCCCGACACCGGCGGCCCAGGGCTGGTCATCGTGGTGGACCAGTTCGAAGAGATCTTCACCGCCTGCCAGGACGAGGTGGAGCGGCATCGCTTCATCACGGCGATCTGCGCGCTAGACGGTCCGGCGGTCGTGGTGCTCGCCCTGCGGGCCGACTTCTACGACCGGGTGCTCCGCTACCCCGAACTGGCCGACGCGCTCCAGGAGCGCCAGGTCGTGGTGGTGCCGATGACCCGGGAGGAGGTCCGCTCCGCGATCGTCGAGCCGGCCCGCCTGGCGCGGCTGGATGTGGAGGACGGCCTGGTCGAACTGCTGCTCAGCGACCTCGCGCCGCGCTCGCCTGACGTCAGCCTGGCCGGGGCCGGGCATGAGGCCGGGGCCCTGCCGCTGCTGTCCCATGCCCTGCTCACCACCTGGTCACGCCGGCATGGCAGCCGGCTCACCGTGGCGGATTACCAGGCCAGCGGCGGTATCAGGCACGCGATCGCACGGACGGCCGACCGGGTCTACGGGTCCCTCGACGAAGGACAGCGGGACATCGCCCGGCGGCTCTTCCTGCGCCTGGTGTACGTGGCCGACGACGCACCGGAGACGCGTAGCTCGGTACGGCTGGACGAGCTGCGTGACTGGCCCGATGAAGCCGCATCATCCGGTGAGGTGCTCGACCGTTTCGTCGCGGAACGGCTGATCACCGTGGACGCCGACACCGCGCAGATCACCCACGAGGCCCTGCTCACCGCGTGGCCCCTGCTGCGCACCTGGATCGACGCCAACCGGGAGGGCCTGCGAGTCCGGCGGCGGCTCAACGACGCCGCACGGGCCTGGGACGAGGCCGGGCGGGATCCCGCGGCCCTGCTCCGGGGAGGCCAGCTGGCGCTGGCCCGGGACTGGGCCGCTGACCCGCTCAACCGGGACAGCCTCGGCACGCTGACCCGGGCGTTCGTGGACACAGGGATCGTGCAGGAACGACTCCAGCAGGCCGCGGACCGCAA
This sequence comes from Streptosporangiaceae bacterium, assembly GCA_035642895.1. Classification (GTDB taxonomy): domain Bacteria; phylum Actinomycetota; class Actinomycetes; order Streptosporangiales; family Streptosporangiaceae; genus RYN-230. The sequence continues at coordinate 1,267 of DASQRM010000230.1, forward strand.
CCGCACGATCCGGCTGCGCCGCCTCGTCGCAGCGCTCAGCGTGCTGGTCGTGCTGACCGTCGGGCTGTCCGGGTACGCCTTCCAGCAACGCCAGGCGGCGACCCGCGCCCGGGACAACGCGACGGCCGCCAGGAACACCGCGCAGTCGCGCGAGGTGGCCGTCGAAGCCGATCAAGTACGCGGACAGAGTGCCGGGCTGGCGGCCGAGCTCAGCCTGGCCGCCTATCGGATCGCGCCGACCGCCGAGGCGCGGGCCAGCCTGCTGGAGTCGTCCGGCAGCCCGGCCGAGGCCCGGCTACTCGATTCGGCCGATGTGGTCGAGGCGGTCAGCCTCAGCCCTGATCATCACGTGCTCGCGGTGGCGGCCGCGGACGGCACACTGCGGCTATGGGATGTGGCCCGCCCCGGCCATCCCGTCCCGCTCGGCGCGACGTTGCTGCCGAGGAACCGCAACCAACCCCTGTACTCGGTGGCGTTCAGCCCGGCCGGCCGCCTCCTCGCGGCGGCCGGGGCCGGCCGGGATGTGCTGCTGTGGAACGTGGCGAACCCGGCTCACCCGGTCCGGCTCCCGGTGACTCTGAGCGGGCCGCGCAACACGGTGTACTCGCTGGCCTTCAGCCCCCGGCGTTCGCTGCTGGCCGCGGGCAGCGCCGACCGGACCGTCCGGCTGTGGAGCCTGGCCGATCCGGACCGCCCGGCCGCGCTGGGCAAGCCCCTGACCGGGCCGGCCGGTTATGTGCAGTCGGTAGCGTTCAGCCCGGACGGCACGACCCTCGCCGCAGGCAGCACCGACAAGACCGTGCGGCTGTGGGACGTGTCCGACCCGGCCCATCCGGTGACGCTGGGCAAGCCGTTGACCGGCCCGGCCAAGGAGGTGTCCTCGGTGGCGTTCAGCCCCGACGGCAAGACCCTCGCCGCAGGCAGCCAGGACAACAAGGTGTGGCTGTGGAAGATGGGCAGCCGGTCCCGGCCCCGTCCGGACGGCACCCTGGCCGGCGACACCGACTGGGTGAACGTGGTGGCGTTCAGCCCGGACGGGCGCAGCCTCGCCGCGGGCAGCAGCGACGACCAGGTGCTGGTGTGGAACCTGGCTACCCGGACGGTGACCGCCACCCTGCCGCAGCCGCAGCCGGTGACCACGCTGGCCTGGGACGGCGCAGGTCACCTGGTCGCCGGGGATGCGGACGGCATGGTCCGGAACTGGCTTCTGCCCACCCCCGTGCTCGATGCGGACGGCCCGGTCAACAGCGTGGCCTACAGCCCCGGCGGCCGCCTGCTCGCGGTCGGCGCCAACGGCGGCCTGCAGATCTGGAACCCGGCCAGCCGCACACAGCTCGCGGCGGCCGCAGCGCCGGGACCGGCAGGCACGATCGTCAACGCGGTGGCGTTCTCACCGGTCGGCACGAGCCTGGCGACCGGCTACGGCGACGGTGAGATCCAGCTCTGGCGGGTGACTCCGGCTGGCGCGCTGGCCCCGCTCAGCCGCCCCCTCGTGGCCCAGAAATCCAGCACAGACCTGGTGGAGTTCGTCGCGTTCAGCCCTGACGGCCGGCTACTGGCCACCTGCGGTGACGACGGGACCGTGCGGCTATGGTCGGTCACCGACCCCGCCGACCCGCGCCCGCTGGGCACCGTGCGGGACTCCGGCACCATCGCGTTCTCGGTGGCGTTCAGCCCGGACGGCCATACCCTCGCGGTCGCCAGCGCGGACGGCCTCACCCGGCGGCTGGATATCAGCGACCCGGGCCGCCCGGCGCAGCTCGGCCGTCCGCTGGCGGGGCCGGCGAGCTACGCCATCTCGGTGGCCTTCAGCCCGGACGGCCGCACCCTCGCCGTGGGCAGCGCGGACAAGAGTGTGCGCCTGTGGGACGTGGCTGACCTGGCCCGGCCGGTCCTGCTAGGCCACCCGCTCACCGGCCCCGCCGGCTACGTCTACTCGGTGGCGTTCAGCCCAGACGGTCGTACGCTCGCGGCCGGCGTGACCGACGGCACCGTGTGGCTGTGGCGGGTGACGGACCTGGCCCGGCCGACCCTGGTGGCCTCGCTCACCGGCCCCGCACACGCGGTGTATTCAGTGGCTTTCGCGCCCGGCGGCGCCAACCTGGCTGCGGGCAGCGCGGACGGCACCGTCCGGCTGTGGGACACCCAGGCCCGCGCCGCCAGCGCCGGGGTGTGCGCTACCGCCGGCCAGCCGCTGACCAGGACTGAGTGGCGGATCTACCTGCCCGGACGGCGCTACGCCCCGCCCTGCGGGGGGTAATGCCGCGCCGGCGACCCGCGGGACCCCGGCGCGCGAGACCCCAGTAGCGCGCGGGCCCGCAACGCCACCTCCAGCTCGAACCGGGCCCCCGGCTCGGTCAGCACCGGGCCGAACAGTTCCTGGATCTGGCGCAACCGGTAGCGGACCGTCTGCGGGTGCACATGCAGCTGGCCCGCGGCCAGCCGGGCGTTGCCGGCGTTCTGCAGCCAGGCCAGCAGCGTCTCGGCCACCACGTCCTGCTGCACCTTCCGCAGCCCGGCGAGCGGCGCGAGCCGGACAGCGCTGAGCACCCGGGCCAGTTCCTCGTCCGCAGACAGCATTAGCGTCGCCAGATATTCCTCGCACCGGATCAGGCCGGCCTCGCCGGCGACAGCTCCCAGCCGGGCCAGCGCCAGCATCTGCCGGGCCCAGCGCAGCGAGCTGGTCGCCCGGCCGAGTGGGACCGCGGGGCCCACCGCCCCAGTCCACCCGCGCAGGCCGCGCTCGATCACCTCAGCCCGGCCGGGCCCGTCAGGGTCCGGCACCAGCACGCACGGATCCTGGCGGGCCACGTCGATCAGGACCTCCGGCGGCAGCGCGGGCAGCGGGCCGAAATGATCCTGGCCGCGGTCCTGCAGGGCCACCACCGCCACCCGGCGTGGCAGCGCCCACCCGGCGGCGCGAGCGAGATCCGCGATCGCCTCCCGGGAGACCGGCGGATCGGTGACGATCAGGTCGAGCAGCCGCCGGCGGCGCCGCTCCAACTCGCCCGCGACCTCCGCGCTGGCCTGGGTGAAGCCTTCCGAGCAGGCCGCGGCGAGTTCGTCCAGGTAGAGGAATAGCGCCTCGCCGACCGGGCCGATGACGTCGATGCTCAGGCTGCCGCGGACGGCCTGCTCACACAGCATCCGCCAGGTAACCCGGGCGCCGAGCCGGAGCGCGGACTGGAGCGGCTCCAGGCTGCGTCCCTCGGCCGCCTCGATCCGGCCGATGTCCCGGAACAGCTGGGCGGTCGCTTCGCGCGGGGTCCCGGGATCGGCGATCTGCAGCACGAACTGCTGCACGGCCTGGTGCACAGCGCGGCGGACCGTGCTGGTGTAGGTGTCGTCATGCGGGCGGGCGTACTCGGGCACTTCGCGCTGGATCGCGTCGATCACTTCTTCGGCCGCGCGACCCAGTTCCGGCCGCATCACGTCCGCGACCTGGGGTGGCACCGCGGGCCATACGCCCGCGCCAGGGAGGACCGCGCTGTTGGGGGATACCGTGCCGTTTGCTTGCCGCACGCCTCATCACCAGCCTTATTCACCCGAACGTACACGAACCGGGCCACGAGCTCTTGAGGCCGAGGCGAAGCCGCCAGGTGCCCATTTGTCCGCCGCGGACAAACTGATGGGCCGACTGGCTGACGCCGGTGAGCAGACCGGCTGGGACGACCGATGTTCAATCTGGGTGCCGGGACATCGGGGGCAACCGGATTCCAGGTCCGCCGATCAACGGAGGCAATGGTGCCTTATCACGCATTTACCCGTCGGCTTATCGGGGTCATCACCGCGGCCACCGCCACGCTGGCCACCCTCGTGCTGGCTGCTGCCTGGTCGGCCCCCAGCGCCTCCGCGGCCACCACGAGCGGCCAGGCGCCGGGCCTGCTGCCAGTCAACTACGACTTCGCCGCCGGGGCCGCCGCCACCTTCAACTCGCCGGATACTCCCCCGCCAGGCGCCAACAATTTCTCCTGCCACCCCAGCGCCGCTCATCCGCACCCGGTGGTCCTGGTACACGGGACGCTGGCCAACATGGATGATAACTGGCAGGCCGCTTCGCCCATCCTCGTCAATCACGGCTACTGCGTCTTCGCGTTCAATTACGGCGGCAGCTCTACGTCCTCCGACATCCAGGGAACCGGCGACATTGCCGCGTCCGCACAGCAGCTGGCGGCCTTCGTCAACGAGGTACTCGCCGCGACCGGCGCGGCCAAAGTGGACATCGTCGGCCATTCCCAGGGCGGGATGATGCCGCGCTACTACATCAACGACCTGGGCGGGGCAGCCAAGGTCGCCACCCTGGTTGCGCTCGCCCCGCCCAACTACGGCACCACTCTGGACGGGCTGACTGCGCTAGGCCGCCAGCTCGGCATCATCGTCCCCATAAACAGCGCCCTGAGCACGGTCTGCGCCGCCTGCGTGCAGCAGGAAGAAGGGTCCGAGTTCCTGGACGCGCTGAACACGTCCCTGACTGTGCCGGGCGTGAACTACACCGTCATCGAGTCCCGGGACGACGAGGTCGTCACGCCGTACACGAACGCGTTCCTGCCGACCGCCCCGAACGTCACCAACATCACCGTCAACCGGCAGTGCGTGCTGGACTCGAGTGATCATCTCGAAATCGCCGCAGACCCGGTCGCCATGGCCGATATGCTCAACGCCCTCGACCCGGCCCAGCCAGTCCGGGTGCCGTGCCTGGTTGTGCTCCCCGTCACCGGCCCGGTCGGTCCTGTGCCTTCGTTCTGAATTCAACGGGCCGGCGGTTCCTCGGCAAACACTGGCCGTGGGCCAGAAGACATGGGCCACACAGCCCGAGCCGAATTAACAGAGATAACTAAAAATCAAGGATTTTGCCTCTGGGGATCACCCAGCTAATCACGCAAAGTGATCATGTCATCACATTGTAGCTGTGAAAGCTGGGATCACCGTGATTAGCCAAGCATTTTCCGTCCGTGGCCGCCTGACTCTCGCGGCCATTACCAGCGCAGTCGCAGGATTTGCGGTACTGACTGGGATGGGCGTACCCACCGTCCAGGGACTACCGCACAAGACGCGAGTCCTGGACGCGAATACAACACGTCAGATCTCCACTGCGCCGAACCGGCCACTGCCCAGCCCGCTTTACGGTGACACCGTGGATGACGTGTCCAACGTCACCAGCACCGTGGCCGGCTTGCAGAACCTGCCGCAAGCCCCGGCGACGCGTCTCGTCTTCGACGTCGGCGAGCCTGCCACGTACTACAGTGCCGCGATAAATGCCCTGCGTCCGGTGAGCTACATCATGGGCGAACTGCTGGATTCCTCTGACGAGACCAGCATCAGCACCTCGGCCTACAACACGCGGGTAAATTCCTATCTAGCGGCCTTTGGGAGCAAAGTCGATCTCTGGGAGATCGGCAACGAAGTCAACGGGAACTGGACCGGGTCGTACCCGACGGTGAGCACGAAACTAACCGAGGCTTATAACGACGTGAGCGCCGCAGGAAAGAGCAGCGCCCTCACTCTTTATTACAACGCTGGATGCGGCGACGGCTCATCGGAGCTAAGTCCCCTCGCCTTCTCCAGCAAATACGTACCGGCCTCAGTCAGAGACGGGCTCAGTTACGTCCTGCTCTCTTACTATGAGAGCGACTGCAACGGCATCCGGCCGAGTGCTGCTACCTGGACGGCGTATTTCCAGCAGCTGCACGCACTTTACCCGAACGCGAAGCTTGGCTTCGGCGAGATCGGCCTGAACAACCCGGTCAGATCGAAGACGCTGACCAGTGCCAAGTCCATGGTTTCGTACTACTACGGACTATCGATCAACCTTCCCTACTACGTTGGCGGGTATTTCTGGTGGTACTTCAAGGAAGACTGCCTGCCCTACGCCAGCAAGCCCCTCTGGGCATCGCTTCAGCACGGGTTTACCGCCGAAGCCGCCACCCTGACCCACTCGCCTGGGTAAGCAGTGCGGCCCGGTTAACCTGGGCCGTGCGCACTAACGACGAGGTCGCCGCGCTGCTCGCCGAGTACGCCGACCTGCTGGCGATCACCGGCGGGGACACGTTCCGGATCAGGTCCTACGAGAAGGCCGCCCGCTCCGTGGGCGGGTTCCCGGAGGATCTGGCCCGGGTCGATCCCGCGGAGCTGGACCGGATCCCGAACGTGGGCCGGGCCATCGCGGCCAAGATCCGCGACTACCTGGGCACCGGCCAGATCCGCCAGCTGGAGGCGTTGCGGGCCAAGGTCCCGGCCGGGGTGCGCCGGCTGACCGAGGTGCCTGGGCTGGGGCCGAAACGGGCCATGATCCTGTACACCGAGCGCGGCATCGACTCGGTGGACGCGCTCGAGGCAGCGATCGCCGCGGGCCGGCTGGACGGGCTGCCGGGATTCGGTCCCAAGTCCGAGGAGAACCTGCTGCGCGGGATTGAGCTCATCCGCAAGTCGGCGGGCCGGGTCCGGATCGACACCGCGATGGACCTGGCCGGGGAGCTCATCGCCAGGCTGTCCGCCGTGCCCGGCTGCACCCGGTGCGCCTACGCGGGATCGCTGCGCCGGATGCGCGACACGATCGGCGACGTGGACATCCTCGCGGTGACCGCGGACCCGGCCGCGCTGATGGCCGCGTTCCGGGAGTTGCCGCTGGTAGCCGAGGTCATCGCCAGCGGCGACGCCAAGACCTCGATCCGGACCACCGACGGGGTCCAGGCCGACCTGCGGGTCGTCCCGGAAGGCAGCTGGGGCGCGGCCCTGCAGTACTTCACCGGATCGCAGGCGCACAACGTCCGGCTCCGCGAGATGGCCATACACCGGAAGCTGAAGCTGTCCGAGTACGGCCTGTACGACGCCGAAACCGGGGCCTGTATCGCCGCCGCGACCGAGGAGGAGGTGTACCAGGCGCTGGGGCTGCCGTGGATCCCGCCGCCGCTGCGCGAGGACAGCGGGGAGATCGAGGCCGCGCAGCGCGGCGAGCTTCCGGTCCTGGTCACCGAGGCCGACCTGCGCGGCGACCTGCACACGCACACCAACCTCACCGACGGGGTCGCCCCGCTGACCGACATGGTGGCCGCCGCGGCGGCCCGCGGTTACTCCTACTACGCGATCACCGACCATGCCCCCAACCTGTTCATGCAGCGCATGACAGACGAGAAGATGCTGGCCCAGCGGGCCGAGGTGGGGCGGCTGGACGGGCAGTACGACGGGATGCAGCTGCTGCACGGCACCGAGCTCAACATCGGCCCGGACGGCGAGGTGGACTGGCCCGCGGAGTTTCTCGACCGCTTCGACCTGTGCGTGGCCTCCGTGCACTCGCACTTCACCCAGCCGCAGGAAGAGATGACCCGGCGGATGCTGCGGGCCGTCGAGAACCCGCACGTCGCGATCCTGGGTCATCCCACTACCCGGCTGATCGGCCGGCGGCCGCCGGTGGACGTGGACCTGGACGCGGTCTACGAGGCGTGCGCGCGCACCGGCACCGCGATCGAGATCGATGCCTTTCCCGACCGGCTGGACCTGTCCGCCGAGCACGTCCGGCTGGCCCGCCGGCACGGCGTGAAGTTCAGCATCGACAGCGACGCGCACGCGGTCGGCCACCTCGCCGTGATGCGCTATGGGATCGGCACCGCGCAGCGCGGCTGGCTCAGCCCGGACGAAGTGATCAACACCTGGCCGTTGCCGCGGCTGATGGCGTTCTTGCGGGCCAAGCGCGCAACCTAGCGCAGATAACGCACGAACCAGTCCCGGGCCAGGGACGCCACCTGCTCCAGCGTCCCGGGCTCGGCGAACAGGTGGCCCGCGCCCGGGATGACCACGAGCTGGCTCTCGCCGGGCAACTGCGCCCGGGCGGCTTCGTTGAGTTCGAGGACCCGGTCGTCCAGCCCGCCCACGAGGAGCAGGGTGGGCGCCTGAACCGCGCCCAGCCACGCCCCGGCCAGGTCGGGACGGCCGCCCCGGGAAACCACGGCCGCGATTTCCTCGTGGTAGCCGGCGGGGCCGGGCCCAGCGGGAAAATCAGCGCCGGAGTCAGTGGCAGAGCCAGCGGCGGACTCGGCTACGTATCCGGCGGCAGCCCGCAACGCCGCGGCCGCCCCGGTGCTGGCCCCGAAGTAGCCGACCGGGACCCGTTCCAGCCCCGGCTGGCCGCGGAGCCACCTGGTCGCCGCGGACAGCCGGCCGGCCAGCAGCCCGATGTCGAACACGTTGGCCCGGTCGGCTTCCTCGTCCGGGGTGAGCAGGTCGAAGAGCAGGCTGCCCAGCCCGACCACGTGCAGGGTCCCGGCCACGAACATGTTGCGCGGGCTGCCGCGGCCGCTGCCAGTACCGTGCGCGAACACCACCATCCCCCGCACCCGGGCCGGGACGGTCAGCCGTCCCGGCAGCGGAACCGTCCCGGCCAGGACGATCACGTCCCGCTCCGTGGATGTCCCGTCATCCGCCCCCGGTCCTTTGTCTGCCTGTCCTTTGTCCGCCCGCCGGAGGAGGTCCACCACTTCCGCGTCCGCGGTCTGCGCGAAGTCCAGGTACCACTGGCCGATGGCCAGGAATGGCTCGGGCACCTCCGCGCAGACCACCTCGTCCACCACGCTGGCCAGCGCGTCCAGCGAGGCCTGCGGCGCGAGCGGGACGGCCAGCACCACCCGGGCCGCCCCGTGCGCCCGCGCCACCTGGCAGGCCGCCCGCGCGGTGGAGCCGGTCGCGATCCCGTCGTCCACCACGATCGCGGTCTTGCCGGTCAGCGGCACCCGGGGGTGATCGGCACGGTAGCGCTCGGCGCGGCGGATGAGCTCAGCCCGCTCGAGCTCCTCGACCTCGGCGAACTGCCGCTCGCTAATGCGCTCCGCCCGGACCACGTCCTGGTTGACGACCCGGACACCGTCCTCACCGATGGCGCCCATGGCCAGCTCGGGCTGGGCGGGCAGGCCGACTTTGCGGACCAGGATGACGTCCAGCGGGGCACCCAGCGCCCGGGCGATCTCATAGGCGACCGGGATGCCACCGCGGGGCAGGCCGACCACCACGCTGCCCGGTCCCCGCTCTATCGTCGGCAGGCCGGCCAGCAGGCTGGCCAGCCGCCGCCCGGCATCCGCGCGATCGAGGAAGGGCATCGCGTCCACTCCCGCTCAGGTCCGGAGCAGCGACGTGAGCAGCCGCCGGGTCCGCACCGCGTCCTCCCCGCGGCCGAACTCCCCGGCCACGAAGTCGGTCACCCCGGCATCGGCCAGGTCGGCGAGCTGGGCCTCGACCGACGCTTCGTCCCCGACCAGGGCCACGTCGGCCGGGCCGGCCGCTCCTTCCCGGTCCAGCATGGCCCGGTAAGAGGGGAGCTGGTCATAGACGGCGAAGACCTTGGCCGCCGCGGCCCGGGCCGCGTCGGGGTCACTGGTCACGCAGATGGGCAGGATGCACACCACCCGCGGGCTGGGCCGGCCGAGGGCCTCCGCCGCCTCGGTGATGGTCGGCACGATGTGCGCCCGCACCGTGGCCGGCCCGGTCATCCACAGCACCGTGCCGTCGGCCAGCTCCGCGGCCAGCCGGAGCATCCTGGGCCCGAGCGCCGCGAGCAGCAACGGCACCGGCGTCGGGCCGGGGGTGGTCAGCGTGACGTTGGCGCTGGCCTGCTCACCCCGCAGCTTGGCCGGCTGCCCGTGCAGCAGCGGCCGCAGGATCGAGAGGTACTCCCGGGTGTGCGCGACCGGCTTGCCGAAGTCGTAGCCGAACATGGCCTCGATGACGACCTGGTGTGAGGTGCCGACACCCAGGGCCAGCCGGCCGTCGGTGGCCGCGGCCACGGTCAGCGCCTGCTGGGCCAGGGCCGCCGGATGCCGCGGGTAGGTGGGGACCACGGCCGTGCCCAGCTCGATCCCGGGGACCTGGCTGCCCGCCACGGCGAGCGCGGTCAGCGCGTCGAGGCCGAAAATGTTGCTCATCCACGCGGACGCGAAGCCCTCGTCCGCCGCGCGGCGCAGTGCGTCGCGCACCTGGGCCAGTGGTGGCCGGCCCTGGGCGTCCGGTCCGGACGGGTCCGGCAGTGACACGCCAATCCGCATGAGGGTTTCTCCGCTCCGTTGCGACCCAGTGCACTGGGTCAGTCCTGCCCCGCATAGGCCACCGCTACCTCCGCCGCCAGCCCCGCGTTGTCGGCGATCAGCTGCCGGTTAACCTCGATACTGCGCCCGCCGCTCAGCTCGTGCACCAGGTCAAGTACGGCTGGGGTCACGGCTTGCCCGCGGATTCCCTGGGCCCGGACCCGGTCAACGGCCTCGGCCAGGATCGGCTCGATCTCCAGCGACGGATCCGGTGGCCTGGTCAGCAACACCCCCGAGGTTCCGTTGAGGAGCCAGTGAGTCGCGGTGATGCGAGCAGCCTCCGCAGCATCGGTCACCACCGCGGACACTGGTGGGCCGCCCTCGGCGCTGTAGAACATCGGGAGCGTGCGGGTACGCCAGCCCAGTACCGGGACGGCGAGGGTCTCCAGCAGTTCCGCGGTGGCCGCCACGTCCAGGATGGATTTGACGCCGGACGACACCACCAGGGCCTGGGTCCGGGCGATCTGCGGCAGGTCGGCCGAGACGTCCGGGACGGTGGCGAAGCCGCGGTGCACCCCGCCGGTGCCGCCGGTGGCCATGAACCGGATCCCGGCCAGCCGGCAGACCGCCAGCGTGCCGCCGACCGTGGTCGCCCCGAGCGCGTCCTGTTCCAGGCAGGCGGCCAGGTCCCGGGCCCCCACCTTGCGCGCCGCGACGCCGGCGCTGGCGAACCGTTTCAGGTCGTTCTCGGTGAGCCCGATCCGCAGCACCCCGTCCACCAGGCCGATCGTGGCGGGCACCGCGCCCGCCTCCCGGACCCGGGCCTCGGCGGCCAGCGCCACCTGGACGCCTTCGCCGCCCGGGAAGCCGTGCGAGACCAGGGTGGTCTCCAGCGCGACCAGGGGCACGCCGCGGCTGCGGGCGTCCTGGACCTCATCGGTCAGCACCGGGGTGATCGTCATCACGGCATCGCTCCCATCGTGCCTACCGCCCGGGCCGCCGCGGCCAGGCCCATGCTGACCCCGCCGACCAGGTATCCCGCGGCGAACGCGTCGCCGGCCCCGGTCGAGTCCACCGCGTCCACCGGGTGCGCCGGGTGCTCGCCGCCCCCGGCCCGCACGCCGCGGGCGCCCAGCTTGACCACGAGGTCGGTTCCGGCCAGGTCAGTTCCATCGAGCCCGCCGATCAGGTCCACCTCGGCCTGGGTGCCGAACACGATCTGCGGCCGGAGCCGCCCGAGCAGCGAGCGGAACCGGGCCACGCCGTATTCATTGAGCACGGCGGTTGATGATAGGTCAACGCTGAGCCGGGGCACGCGGGCGGCCGCGGCCAGCGCGGCCCCGCTGACCGGCGCCCGGACCAGGCTGTACGCCGGAAGGTGGAGCAGGCCACAGCCCTCGAGCCAGGCGTCCTCGAGCGCTTCGGCGGTCAGCAGCGGGCCCACGCCCCGGTCGGTGAGCATGGAGCGGCTGACGCCGTCCCGGGACAGCGAGACCACCACGCCGGTCGGGCCCTCGGCCACCGGGCCCCGCAGGTCGACCCCGCGCTGGTGCAGGTCGCTAGCGACCAGCTGGGCGGCCAGGTCGGTGCCCCGCGCCGCGATGAGCCGGGCCTGCCCGCCGAGGGCCACGATCCACGCCGCCACGTTGGCGGCCTGGCCGCCGGCCCCGACCCAGGTACGCGCGGGGGTGTCGGTGTCCTCTGCCACCGGCCCGTCCGGGCAGACCACGACGTCGAGGTGCGCGTCGCCGAGCACGCAGAAGAGTGTCACTCGGTGCGGGTATCCCATCCTGTGGGTGAAGGATAAGCAATCGATGATCTCACCAGGGCAGGTGGCGATTACGCTGAGCCCCGCCCGGCGTCCGGAGAAGACGCCCCGGGGGACCCGCGCCGCCACCTGGCGGGGGCGCCTGGCGAAGGAGAATCAGATGCCCCTGGTCGGCGGCGGCTCAGGCGACAGGACGACGTGGGAACCACAGGCCGCCGACGGCCGCCTGGCGCACACCGCGGGCGCCACCCCGGACGGGGTGTTCACCTCCGACCTGTCAGTGTCGGAGTACGCACTGCTGGGTGAGGCGGGCTTCGAGCCGCTGGGTTTCGTGGTCGGCTCGTCGATCTTCCACATCGGCATCCAGGTCGGCCGCTGGCCCCAGAACGCCGAGCTGCAGGTCCTCACCCAGGCCATGTACAGCGCCCGGGAGCTGGCCATGACCCGGATGCAGACCGAGGCGACCGACGCCCGCGCGTCCGGCATCGTCGGGGTGGACGTGGCGGTCTCCAACCATGTCTGGGGCGAGCACGCGACCGAGTTCCTGGCCACCGGGACCGCGATCCGGCGGCTCAGCGAGGAGCACCGCCTGCCGGCGACCACCCCCAAGCCGACCTTCACCCTGGGCCTGGACAACTGAGCACCTGGGCAACTGGGCGCCTGGGCAGCCGGACTGGGTTCTGAACCCCGCTGGTTACCGGCGCGCCTAGGACTGATGGCATGAGCCCCCGCCAAGATGGGAGCATGCGATCAGTCTGCGTGTTCTGCGGCTCCAACCCGGGACGGCGCCCGGAGTACCTGGCGGGCGCCGCGGACCTGGGCCGGGCCCTGGCGGTCCGCGGGATCCGGGTGGTCTACGGCGGTGCGCACGTCGGCCTCATGGGCGCACTGGCGGACGCGGTGCTGGCCGCGGCCGGCGAGATCGTCGGGGTGATCCCCGGCCTGCTCGTCGACGCCGAGGTGGCGCACCCGGGGCTGAGCGATTTGCGGATCACCGGCAGCATGCACGAGCGCAAGGCGCTGATGGCCGATTTGTCGGACGGCTTCATCGCGCTGCCTGGCGGGCTCGGCACCATGGAGGAGTTCGCGGAGATCGTCACCTGGGCCCAGCTGGGGCTGCACGCCAAGCCGACCGGGCTGCTGAACCTGCTGGGCTATTAC
>DASQRM010000231.1:0-34997 GCA_035642895.1 Streptosporangiaceae bacterium
GCCCGTGTAGCTGGATCCGTTGCGCACCAGTTCGAGCCAGACCGGCGTGCTCTCCGGAATGGTCCCGTTAGGCGGCGTCACGGAAGTGATGTTGTCACCGCCGTTGGAGTCCCACTCAAGCTGGACCCCGCCCGACGGGGACGCGAAGAGGATGACCCCCTCCGGTGACGACCCCGACCCGGTCATTTCGTTACGGACGATGATGCCCGCCTTGCCGAAACCGGCCAGGCTCGTCGTCGATACCACCTTGGTCTCGATCGTCGCAGTGCTGGCCGCGGCGCCCGGCAGGTAGATGGTGCTGTAGGCGTCGGCGTCGTTGAACAGGTCAGCGCCGGCGCCGGAGATGCCGAACTCCTGGCCCGACTGGGCGAAGGCCGCCGGGGCGTCGGTGGCGGAGGAGTAGGTCTTATAGGGCGCCTGGACGGGCGGGCTGACGGTGACCGGCTCGCTGACCGAGGCCTGCTGGCGGAGCAGCAGCCACCGGTAGCTGGCTGTGGCCGTCAGGGTGCCCGGCTGGAACAGCGAGGCCGGCGCCGGCGCGGTCACCGCGAACGTGGCCTGCGCGGTCTGACCGCCCGCCACCGACGTGAACGTCGTCTTCGAGGAGGGCGTGACCGTCCAGCCGGACGACGCAGGCAGGCTCAGCCGGACGTCCTGGACCGGGGCAACGCCGTTATCGGCGAAGGTCTCCGTGACCGTGGCTGGCTGGCCTCCGATCAGCGTGGCTGGCCCGCTCAGCGAGACGGTCGTGGCCGGCGGCAAGAGCCCGGGGTGCTGAGCGGGGGTGATCCGCAGCAGCGCCACCCCGTGTGCGGCGACGTCCGCCGAGATGGCGGGCCCGCTCTCGGTGAGTTGGTGCGTCCACAGATTGTTCAGCTGGTAGGCGCTGGCGGCGGGCAGCCCGAGCGCGGCCGCCGTCGTGGATACCACCTGGGGCTGGCTGCCGGTGTTGAACAGGCCGACGACTGCGTCCCCGTTCTTTTCGGTCTTGGCGAATACCTGGGTGGTGGACGTGCTGGTGATCCGTGACGCGTCGATGGCGTCCTGGTCGACGGACAGCACGGCCCGGTTGGTCAGGTATTTCAGGTCGGTCGGGTCGAGGTTGGTCAGGTCGGTGCCGAGGATCAGCGGCGACGCGGCCAGTGACCACAGGCTCATCTGGGTCTGCCGCTCGTCAGGGGTGAGGCCGTCGTTGCTGCCGTTCCCGATCTCCAGTGAGTCGTAGTCGTTGAATGCGCCGGGCCCGCCGTACGGCTGCCACTGCGCGACCTGGTTGAACCGGGACTCGATGTTGGCCCAGTCGGTGAGCGGATAGCTGGTGCCGCTGGTCTCGCAGGCGTAGCACTCGATGTCGCCGCCGGTGCGCCAGCCGTTGGAGTACTGCGCCCAGGTCGAGGCGTTGGCGATGGCCAGGCTGTTGGACAGCTCCAGGTGGATCGGCCGGCCGGTCTGGGCCAGCGCGGTGGACCACGCCTGCACGTCGGGGATGTCCCCGGCACCGACGCCGTCGAGCTTGAGGTAGTCCACTTGCCAGGAGGCGAACTGATCAGCCCAGGAGTTAATGAAGGCCTGCGCGCCCGGCTTGCTGTAGTCGATGCCCTGCATGCCGCCGCAGTTGTAGTTGTGCTCGCTCGCCCCGTCAGCGATCTCGTCGGCGGTGTCAGAGGTGCCCTCGATCGGGGTGTTCTGCGCCACTGCCTGGTCGGAGATGCCCGGCGTCATGTACAGCCCGAACTTCAGCCCCAGGGAATGCACGTAGTCGGCGACCACCTGGATACCGTTCTCGGATCCGCTGGGCGGGAACTTGGTGGCGTCAATGACCCACCGGCCGTACTGGTCCACGTTGGGTCCCTGACTGCCCGGGCACTGGTACCAGAAGTCATCCACGTTCACATACAGATAACCGGCCCGGGCCAGGCCGCTTTTCTTCATCGCGAGCGCCTGCGCCTCGATGTCAGCTGCGGTCGGGTCATGCCGGATGAAACTCCAGCTGCTCCAGCCCAGCGCCGGGGTGAGGCCCACGCCGTTGGCCTCGTTCGCCGCGGCGGGCGCCGCCGTCGCGTCGTGAGCCGCCGTAGCGGCTGTGGCGGCCGACGCGGCCGTCAGGATGGCGAAGGCGGTCAGTGGCACCGCGGCCAGCGGCGCCACCAGGCCGCAGATCAGTCTCCTCATGTACTGGCCTCCATCCCTAGCTGACCGTTATGGCGAACCGGACGCCGTTCAGGTGGAGCTGGCTGGCCGACAGGCCCGGCGGTGCCGCCGCGGGCCGTCCGGCGGCGGCGTGCCCCGTCCGCGGCGGCAAGCGCGGTGCCGCCGGACACGGGGCCCAGAGCGGCCGCCGCTGGACGGCCGGCCGATAAGGCGTTGGGGGCGACGGCCATCAGCCATCTGCGGGGCGGGCAGAGGAGCCGGTAAGACGAGCGCATAGCGGCCTTCCGTGGCGGGGAGGGGGCCCAGGCGACCGTTGGACCACGCGAAGGAGGCGCCGACACATCCGATGTCTAAACCGGGACATTAAGCTCGTTTCTGTTAGGTGTCAACGCCGAATCAGGCTAATTCAGCCGTCGAATCTCCCATGATTCGACACGGCACGACAGGATCCGACACAGGCGGGGCCCGGCGTGCTTTGACGCCCGCGGGAACGGGCTCCGATCTAAGCCAACTTGATTCCGACGTCAGATTCGACTATTGTCAGGTCGCATGGCGCGATCCCGGACGGCCGGCCCAGCACCGGCCGGCGGCTTCCCCAAGCCACCCGAGCAGCTGAGCGAGCGCGGCCGCCGGACCCGCGAGGCGCTCATCGCCGCCGCGCGCCGGGTCTTCGAGCGGGACGGTTTCATCGACGCCCGGATCACCGACATCGCCGAAGAGGCGGGCGCGGCGCACGGCACCTTCTACACCTACTTCGACTCCAAGGAAGCCGCGCTGCTCGCGGTCATCCTGCAGCTGGAATCCGAGCTCCTCGGCGCGGGTGCCGCCCAGTACCGGGGCCGCCGGGATGACCAGGATCCGGTGGCCGCGCTGCGCGGGGCAAACCGCCGGTATCTGGAGACCTACCGGGCGAACAGCAAGCTGATGGTGATCTGGGAGAACGCCGCGGCGATCGTCCCGGACATGGCTGACCTGCTGCACGAGGCCACGGCGGCGTTCGTCACCCGGGCCGAGAAATCCATCCGCGGCCTGCAGGAAGCCGGGCTGGCCGACCCCTCCCTCGACCCGCGCTACGCGGCGCATGCGCTCACCGGCATGGTCAGCCGGTTCGCCTACACCTGGTGCACCCAGGGCGAGGACTTCGAGCTGGACCAGGCCATCGACGAGCTGACCGCCCTATGGGCCCGGGCGATCGGCCTGCAGGGAAGGACGGACGCATGAGCGGGATCTGCGGCGCAGCTGGCCACGGCTGACGTCCTGCTCTGGGCGGTCACGTTCTGGTCCGTTCAGGCCGCGGCGGGGGCGTAACTGAGATGCACAACCCCGTTGCTGTAGGCCTCAGACCCGGCCAGGGTGAACTTCGTGACCGGGCCGCTGTCGGCGAGCAGGCGCTCGCCCTCGCCGCGCGCGACCGGGTAGACGAACAGGTGCAGTTCGTCGACCAGGCCGTCAGCGAGCATGGCCCGGACCAGCGTGCCGCTGCCGCTGACGTAGATGTCGCCGTCCACCTTGTCCTTGAGATCACGGATGCTGTCCGCGCGGTACGGGCCGAGGATGGTGGAGTTGTTCCACTCCACGCTCGGCGGTGAGCCGGCGACGACGTACTTGGGTGACTCGTTGAAGAACGGCGCGCCCGGATCCTCCTCGGCGGTCCGGGTGGACCACGCCGGGGCGAACATCTCGAAGGTCCGGCGGCCCAGCAAGATCGCCCGGCAGGTCCCCGTGACAGCGCCGATGGCCTCGCCCATCTTGGGGTCGAAACCGAACTCGAACGTCCAGGACGGGTTCTCGTACACACCATCCAGGGCGATGAACTCATGCACCTTGATCGCGCCCACTGTCATCAACTCCAACGTTTGGGGCCAGGCTGGCCCGGCACACGTATGACCGGGCTCGGGCGGCAAACTCATCGGCGCAGCTCCCGCAGGCCCGCCACCAGCAGCATGCCCAGGCCGGACAGCAGCAGCACGGCTGCGGGGAGCAGGACCCCGGGATCCGCGTAGGAAAGGACGGGAACCATCGGGGGCTGTTGCAGGCCCAGCCAGCCGGCCAGACCGACGGCGGCGAAGTAGACAGCGGTCAGCGCCCCCAGCGCGCGGCTCCGCCCGGCCCGCACGAGGATCGCTAGGCCCACGCCGATGGCCAGCAGCGCGAACGTCCCCAGCCGCCACAAGCTGTCTAGCCAGGCCCACGCGTTCAGGCCCGGGCTGGCCGCGGAGATCGGCGTCCCCCAGGCGAGCAGCGGCAGCGCCGCGGTCGCCGCGGCCAGCACCAGCCCGGTCACCAGGTACCCGCGCAAGGGGGTGCTGCGGCCGGTGCGGCGGTCCCGCCATCGGTACCAGGCTGCCGTGATCAGCAGACCGGACAGCAGCACGCCGACCCAGTACCAGCCCAACGGGAACGGGAAGGGGGGGTAGGCAAAGCTGCCGCCGAAGTACATCGCCTGCGTCACCGTGGGATAGATCTCCCTGGTCAGCATGGCCACGGGGGTCGCCGACCTCGGTGACGCCAGGACTGACAAGGGCAGCGAGAGCGCGGCCAGCCCGCCGAACAGCAGCAACGGGAACCAGTACCCGTGCCGGGCCGGCCGGTCAGCCGGCCCGGAGCTGACCACGGAGCCGGAACGGTAGCGCGGACAGCAGCGCCGCGACCAGCAGCACCACCGCGAGCAGCAGCGCCAGTACCCAGCGCTGGGTCTGTGGGCCGGTCTCCACCAGCGTCCGCAGTGGATCGCCGCCACTAGCGATGAGCGCTGACGGGGCGCTGCGCAGATCCGGCCAGTCCGCGACCAGGACTGCCACGGTGTAGGCCAGCGCGGCGATGGCCAACGGGCGGCTGCGGGCGTGGCGGGCCAGCCCCCACAGGGCGAGGGCGATGACCAGGAGAGCTAACGTACCGCGCGACCACTCGCTGGACAGCCAAAGCCATCTGGGCAGCGAGGTTCGTGGTGCCGCCAGCAGTGGGACCACGGTGACCGCCGCGGTCAGCAGCACAGCGATGACCAGGTACGGCCAGCCAGGTCCGGTGCGGCCGGCGCGGTGGTACCACACCGCCGTGACCACGAACCCGGCCGTAAGGGCGGCCGCCCAGTACCAGCCCTCGGCGATGCCGGCCAGGCCCGTGTCTGACTGCAGCAAAACGGAGAACGAGCTGGAGTAACCGACCTGTGCCGACGACCAGGACACAGTCCGGCTCAGCGGCGCGTAAGCCACCCAGCCTGAAAACGCCGGCGACGCGCTCAGCTGCGTGACGTACAACGGCACCGGCAGCGCAACGATCACACCGAAGAGCGCAAGCGGGAACCAGTAGGCGGGCCGCGCTCCCTGGCCGCCTGGCGGGGCGGGTGCAACTGCAGGCATGCCGGGCAGCATCTCACGCCGGCCCCGCTCGGCGACATCTACTACGCGGCCAGCCGATCCCGCACCACGGCCCCCGCGTAGGTGCGGCGGGAAAGCCAGCCGGACCAGGTCCATAGCGGCCGGGGTCTCGGTGCCGTCGGGATGCAGGCCAACGTCACGGTCCCGATCTCACAGGCCCGCACCCCGCCTTCCTCGTACATAGCGCAGGCCAGAGCCGGTCCGGGGTACCGCGGCGGGTCGAGATGGGCGACCAGCTCGATGTTGGCTCGCGTGGTGTCGAAATGGGTGTTGTTCGGGACGACCTGGCCCGCCCATGACGGTGAACAGGGTCTTCTCGGCCGGCCGGCCCTGATGGGTCGGCAAGATGTGCCGGAACGGGAACAGGCTGGTCACCGCGTCACGGAATCGGTGCAACGAGGGCGCTCCGGCGTAGGCTTCGTTGCCCCGCTGGATGCCGGCCCACTGCTCGGCCGACGTCGCCCCCGTCCCCGAGTCAGGGAGCAGGCCGATGAGCACCTGCTCGGCCCGGAGCGCGAACAGGTTGTACCCGGCGGCCGCCAGGGCGGCCGTCCGTTCCGTCCGGGTGGCCAGCCGCATCGGCTCCACCCACTGAATGCGGAACGGCTCAAAGATCGTGCGGAACGGCTGGTCGCTCATCGCCCCGGCCCGGCCCCCTCCCCTCAGGCCAGGCCTGTCCAGCCCGGCTCTCCATAACTCTAGGAGCCCTATGGATGCCGGGCGTGGAGCGACGCTCTCCCCCACGTGGGCGTGGTCGTTAACCGGTCGCCTGTTCGGGCAGCCACAGCTACCGTGGCCGAGTGCTGACACCGCCGGATGGCCTCCTCGAGACGGAATTGATGGCGGCGCTGGACCGCGGGTGGGGCATGACCATCACTTCGATGGAGTACCGGGCCGTCGGCTGGGGCAGCCACCATTGGGAGGTGGCCGACGCGGCCGGTTCACGCTGGTTTGTCACCGTCGATGAGCTGGAGAACAAGCGGCTGTCGGCCAGTGAGCCACTGGCGGCGGGATTCGCGAGGCTGCGCGCGGCGCTGGCCGCCGCCATGGATCTGCGGGCCTGCGGCCGCACGTTCGTGGTGGCGCCGGTTCCCACCCGGGACGGCGAGCCACTGGCGCGGGTGAACGGCAGATTCGGTGTCGCGGTCTACCCATTCGTGGCGGGGCAGAGCTTCGACTGGGAGGAGTTCTCGTCCCCGGCGCACCGGCTCAGCGTGCTGGGCCTTCTGGTCGACACGCACACTGCCCCGCCGGCGGCTAGCCAACGCGCGCTGGCCGACGACTTCACGGTGCCGTGCCGGGACGAACTGGAAGCGGCGTACGCCCCGGCCGGCGACGTGGCCGACTGCGGACCCTACGCCCGCCCCGTGTCGCTGCTCGTCAGGCAGTATGCGGCGCCAATCCAGCGACTGCTCGCCCGGTACGACGCCCTGGTCCTGGAGGCCCGCGTCCAGGGCACCCGGAGGGTGCTTACCCACGGCGAGCCGCATCCAGGCAACACGATGCTGACGGCCGGCGGCTGGATGCTCATCGACTGGGACACCGCGCTCGTCGCCCCGCCCGAGCGGGATCTGTGGGACCTGGATCCTGGGGACGGGAGCATCCTTGACGCCTATGCCAATGCGACGGGCACAAGCCCGCGGCCGTCATTGCTGGACCTCTACCGTCTCCGCTGGGACCTGGCTGACATCGCTGTTGACGTGAGCCGGTTCCGGCGCCCCCATGCCGGAAACATCGACGATGACAAGTCCTGGGAACTCCTCAGTTCCCTGATCAAGCGGGTCGGCGGCTAGGAAGGGCGGCGCGGAGCTCATCCAGGTCGGGGGTGAGCACCAGCCAGGGGCGGGCGCTGGGGCCGGGGCGGGCCCGGGCCAGGAACCGGCGGCCCCGGCCCGGGTAGCTCTCGGTACTGATCAGGTGATCCGGGCACTGATCGGCCAGCGCCGCTAACTGCTTCTGCAGACGCCGTTCGGCGAGCTGCACGGTCCGGTCATGCGCGCGCCGCACTTGTGGTGCGTTCTGGACGAAGGGGTCGTGCATCGCTGCATTGGTGGTCGCGACATCATGCACGAGCAACTCGCGCACCTGGTCCGAATGACGAAGCACTCCCGGACCTCAGTGCAGGTCATACCTTTCGAAGCCGGGGCGCACGCAGGTCTCTTGGCCCATTTCGCTATCGCGGAGGTCGATGGCCAGCGCGATACCGTGTATCTGGAGACGGCGACGGTAGGGCAGGTGATCGAGATGCCCCCGGTTATCGTCCAGGCCTCGGTGGTCTTCGATACCCTCCGCTCCCTGGCCCTGCCCGGCAGCGCCTCCCTCGACCTGATCATGAAGGTGGCTGAGACGGAATGGATGACGGCAGACTGACGGGCGCCCAGTGGCGCATGAGCAGCTACAGCGGTGGCAACGGCGGGACCTGCGTCGAGGTCGCCGACAACCTCACGGACGTCATCGCGGTGCGGGACAGCAAGGACCCGGACGGTCCAGTGCTGAGGTTCAGCCGGGCGGACTGGGCCGCGTTCGTGGCGGGAATCCGCGAGGCGCGCTAGCCGGACGGATGGCTGAGGGCCGCCCGGACCTGCCGCTCGGCCTCGGCGTTCAGGACCGCGTGCAGGTCGAACTCCTCGGCGTCGTTCAGGTTCTGCTTGATCCCGGCGACGACGTGCGGCGGTGCTTCCGCGAGGCGGCCGGCCAGGTCGGCCACCCGGCCCAGCAGGGCGCCGTCGGGCACGACCTCGCCGACCAGCCCCATGCTGAGCGCCGCGGCCGCGCTGAGTTTTTCGTTGCGGAAATAGAGGTCGCGGGCGCGGCCCGCACCCACGAGGCGGGTCAGCAGCCAGGTGCCGCCGAAGTCCCCGGTCAGCCCCGCGCTGAGGAACGCGGTGCGGAACACCGCGGACTCGGCGGCGATCCGCAGGTCGCAGGCGCAGGCCCAGGACAGCCCGGCGCCCGCGCAGGGGCCGTTGACCGCCGCGATCGTCGGCTTGGGCATCTCGTGCAGCAGTTCGGTGGTCCGGTGCAGCCGCCGCAGCTGCGCGATGCTGGCCCCGGGGGTGCGTGGTTCCGCGAACTCCCCCATCGCACCGAGGTCACCGCCCGCGCAGAAGCCCCGGCCCGCGCCGGTCAGCACGAGCACCCGGATGGCCTCGTCCGCGCTCACCTGCTCCAAGAGGGCCAGGACCGCGGCGATCAGCTCCTCGGTCATCGCGTTCAGCCGGTCCGGCCGGTTGAGCGTGATCGTGGCCACCGGCCCGGACACCTCGAAGCGCACCGTGTCGGTCATCGGGTCTCCTCCCGCCGCGCAGGCGTGTGCCTGCGCCGCCCATAGTCCGCCATCGACCACCCGCCGCGCGGCCTGGGCCCGCATCCCGGGCTGGCCCCGGAGCACAACCCAAACTTGATATTGACGTCAAGGTCATGTTATGCCGCCGCCGGCCGTCCGGCACGGTCTTGGGAACCCGGGCGGGCCGGCGTAGTGTCCGCTACAGGCCCTGCGGGGGAAGGGGAGTCTGCCATGCCTGCTTCGAATCGCTTCCTGGAAGGTCCGTTCGCCCCGGTGACCGAGGAGGTCACCGCCCTCGACCTGCCGGTCACCGGCCAGGTGCCGGCCGCCCTGAATGGGCGCTACCTGCGGAACGGGCCGAACCCCATGGGCCTGGAGGACCCGAACTACCACTGGTTCACCGGCGACGGGATGATGCACGGGGTCCGGCTGCGGGACGGCCGGGCGGAGTGGTACCGCAACCGCTGGGTCCGTTCCCAGGCGGTCGCCAAGGCCCGCGGCGAGACCTGGCCGGCGGGCCCGGTGCACGAGGGGATGGATTTCGCCGCCAACACGCACGTCATCGCCAACGCCGGCCGCATCCTGGCCACGGTGGAGTCCGGGCCGCTGCCCTACGAACTCTCCGGTGAGCTGGACACCGTGGGGCCGTGCGACTTCGGCGGGACGCTGCCGGGCGGATTCGCCGCGCACACCAAGGCCGATCCTGGCTCCGGGGACCTGCACGCGATCGCGTACTACTGGGCCTGGGATCACATCCAGCACCTGGTGGTCAGCCCGGCTGGCCAGGTGACGGCGGCGGTGAACATCCCGCTGGCCGACGGCCCGATGATGCACGACTTCGCGCTGACCGCCAGCTACCTGGTGCTCTTTGACCTGCCGGTCACGTTCAGCATGGATGCCGTGTCGGCCGGGAAGCAGCTGCCCTACACCTGGAACCCGGCCCACCCGGCCCGGGTCGGCCTGCTGCCCCGCGGCGGCAGCGCCGCCGACATCCGGTGGTTCGACGTGGATCCCTGCTGGATCTTCCACACCCTCAACGCCTACGACGACGACTCCGGCCGGGTGGTCGTCGACCTGTGCCGCTACCAGGGTGCCTACGACGTCTCCGTGCTGGACGGGAAGGGGCCGCTGACCCTCGACCGATGGATCATCGACCCGGCCGCCGGGAAGGTCACCCAGCAGCGCCTCGACGACCGGCCCCAGGAGTTCCCCCGCGTCAGCGACCAGTTCATTGGCCGGCCCCACCGCTACGGCTACAGCGCCGTCATCGGAGAGGTGAACCGGGCCGTCGTCACGCCCGGCGGTGACTTCGCCGACCAGGCTTTCTCCAACGCCCTGCTCAAGCACGACCTGGCCCACGGCAGCACCGAGGCGCACGAGTTCGGCCACGACGCCACCGCGGGCGAGGCCGTGTTCGCGCCCGCGGTCCCCGGGGCTGACGAGGACGAGGGCTACGTCATGGCGTTCGTGCATAATCCGGACCGCGGCGCGGCCGACCTGGTCATTCTCGCGGCCCAGGACTTCACCGGCGAGCCCGTCGCGCGCGTCCACCTGCCCGCCCGGATCCCGCTGGGATTCCACGGCAGCTGGATCCCGGACCTCTAGACGCCTGGGTGGCCGGGGGTAAGGCTGGGGAGAGCGCCGGAGCGCTCCTCATCACCGCGGGAGGTCACTGATGACGGCAACCCTGCCATCCACCGAGGTCGCGGCCGGGGTGACCGCCTGGCTGTCGGAATTCGGGGAGGCGCTGGCGGCCGGCGATCCGGCGGCAGCGGCCGGCCTGTTTACCGAGGACTGCTACTGGCGGGATCTCATCGCGTTCACCTGGAACATCAAGACGCTCGAGGGCCGCGCGGAGATCGCGGCAATGCTGGAGGAGACGCTGCCCTGGGTGCAGCCGGGCAACTGGAAGATCACCGACGGCGAGGAGCCGGCCGAGGCGGGCGGGGTGGTCGAGTCGTGGATCGATTTCGAGACCGCGGCCGGCCGCGGCTGGGGACACCTGCGCTTGCGTGATGGCCGGTGCTGGACGCTGCTGACCACGCTCTATGAGCTGAAGGGCCACGAGGAACGCCACGGGCCGAGCCGCCCGAAGGGCGTCCAGCATGGCGCGGACCCGGCCCGGACCACCTGGCTGGAAGACCGCGAGCAGGAGGCGGCCGGGCTGGGCGTCACCGAGCAGCCGTATGTGCTGATCGTCGGGGGCGGCCAGGCCGGCATCGGCCTCGGTGCCCGGCTCCGCCAGCTCGGCGTGCCCACGATCATCATCGACAAGCACGGCCGCCCTGGTGACCAGTGGCGCAGCCGGTACAAGTCACTGGCCCTGCATGACCCGGTCTGGTACGACCACCTGCCGTACCTCAAGTTCCCTGACACCTGGCCGGTCTTCTCCCCCAAGGACAAGATCGCCGACTGGCTCGAGTCCTACGCGAAGGTCATGGAGCTTAACTACTGGCCGAATACCGAGGCCACGAGCGCGGCCTACGACGAGCAGGACGGCGAGTGGACGGTGCACGCCGAACGGGACGGCCAGCCGCTGGTGCTCCGCCCGGCCCAGCTTGTCCTGGCCACCGGGATGTCGGGCCGGCCCAGCGTCCCGGCCTTCCCCGGCCGGGATACCTTCCGCGGCGAGCAGCATCATTCCTCGGCCCACCCGGGCCCGGACGCCTACCGGGACCGGCGATGCGTGGTCATCGGCTCGAACAACTCGGCGTTCGACATCTGCGGCGCGCTGTGGGAGAACGGCGCGGACGTCACCATGGTGCAGCGCTCGTCCACGAACATCGTGCGGTCCGGCACGCTGATGGACATCGGGCTGAGCGCGCTCTACTCCGAGGAAGCCGTCGCGTCCGGGATGACGACCGACAAGGCGGACATGGTGTTCGCCTCCATCCCGTACCGGATCATGCACGTGTTCCAGACCCCGCTGTATGACCAGATGCGCGAGCGGGACCAGGAGTTCTACGACCGGCTCGAGGCGGCCGGCTTCGACCATGACTGGGGCGACGATGGCTCCGGCCTGTTCATGAAGTACCTGCGCCGGGGCTCCGGGTACTACATCGACACGGGCTCGGCCGACCTCGTCGCGAACGGGGACGTGGCGCTCGCCCGGGGCCAGGTTGATCATCTGACTGAGGATGCCGTCGTGCTGGAAGACGGCACCACCCTGCCGGCCGACCTGGTCGTGTACGCCACCGGTTATGAGTCGATGAACGGCTGGGCGGCCGAGCTGATCTCACCAGAAGTGGCTGACAAGGTGGGCAAGTGCTGGGGGCTGGGCTCGGACACCACCAAGGACCCCGGCCCGTGGGAGGGCGAGCAGCGCAACATGTGGAAGCCCACCCAGCAAGCAGCGCTCTGGTTCCACGGCGGCAACCTGCATCAGTCCCGGCACTATTCGCTGTACCTCGCGTTGCAGCTCAAGGCCCGGCAGGCGGGCATCCCCACGCCGGTGTACGGGCTGCAGGAGGTCCATCATCTCCGCTGACGCCCAGCCCGCGGACCCAGCGGCAGCCGGAACCTGCCACCACTGACGGTACCTCCTTCCCGGGTAAAGTCGCGAGCTCAGTCCTGAGGGAGGAAGGGCATGCCGGAGGACACCCCGCCGGCGGCTTGCTGGGTGCCGGACTCGGTGAGCCTGCAGGCGACCGGCCGCGGGCCGCTGGACAACGTGACGGTCGCGGTCAAGGACATGATCAGCGTCGCAGGTCACGTGTCCTCGTTCGGCCACCCCTGGTGGCGGGCGACGCATTCCCCCGCTGAGGAGAATGCGCCGGCCCTGTCCGGCCTGCTGGCCGCGGGCGCATCCGTCACCGGGCTGGCCAAGCTGGATCAGCTCGCTTACTCGCTGATCGGGAACGCGGGCGAGGGCGTGGCGCCGCTGAATTCGCTGTATCCCGGCCGGTTCACCGGCGGATCATCCTCGGGGCCGGCGGCCGCCGTGGCCGCCGGGCTGGCCGAGGCGGGCCTGGGCACCGACACCGCGGGCTCGATCCGGGTCCCCGCCGCGGCGTGCGGGCTCTTCGGCTTCCGGCCGACGCACGGCCTGGTCAGTACGCGCGGTGTCCTCCCGCTGGCCCCGTCGTTCGACGTCGTGGGGGTCCTGGCCCGCCGCGCCGCGCTGCTGGGCCAGGTCATGGAGGTCTTGCTGGCCTCGTCGGAGGCGGCGCCCGGCCCGATGACGATCCGGACGGTCTGCGTGCCGTCCGATTGCCTGGCCCGGGTCAGTCCCGAGCTAGCAGCAGCGGTCCGGGCCACCGCCCAGGCCATCGCCGACGCCTGCGGCTGTGCCGTCGCGGAATGTTCGCTCAGTTCCTTCTCTAACGAAGCGGTGGCGGGCCTCTTCGCCCGGATCCAGGGCCGGGAGGTCTGGCCAGCCCATGGCTCGTGGCTCAGCGGGAACAGCCAGTTCCTGGCCCCCGACGTGCAGTCCCGCGTCAAGCGCGCGGAAGCTCTCAGCCGTGCCGGGCCCGATCAGGCTGATGAGCAGGCCTGGCGCGGTTACCCGCCGCGACTGGACGCGGTGCTGCCCGCTGACTCGGTCGCCGTGCTGCCGGTGATCGCTGACCTGCCGCCACTGCGCAGCGCCGGCCCGGAGGAGCTTCTCGCGTTCCGGGCGGGCGCCCTCAGGTTCACCGCCCCGGCCAGCCTGGCCGGGCGGCCGGAACTTGTCGTCCCGGTTCACCACCGCTCCAGCGGCCAGCGACTCGGCGTGGGCATCCTCGGGCCGAAGTCCGGTGACCTGGCGCTCCTGCGGATCGCGCGCCTCATCTGCCCGGAAGGTACGGCGCTGGCCGTCTAGATCCCGCGAGTGGTTGAGACCTGGTCTCAGAACTCAGCCGGCAAGTACCTGTTCGCGCAGGATGTCGGCGTGTCCGCAGTGGTGGGCCAGCTCTCGCAGGACTTGCAGGTACACCCAGCGAAGCGTGCGCGGCCCGGCCCGGTGACCGGTCACGACGGCATCCAGTGGCAGGTCGGCGACTACCGTCCGGGCCGTCGCGCAGGCTTCCCGGTGGGCTGCCGTGACCGAGGCGACGGTATCGTCGTCGGTGAGCCGGAAGGACTCCTCCGGGTTCTGTACCAGGCCGAGCTCCCGGCGGGACGTGCCGCCGACGCACTCCTCAAACCACACCCGCTGCATCCACGTGACGTGCTTGAGCAGCCCGAGCAACGTCGTCGCGGACGAGACGAGGTGGCGGCGGGCCTGCTCCTCGGTGAGGCAGTCGAGGGTCACCTCGAGGGCGCTGCGGTACTCCTCGACGAACGCGTCGAGCTGGGTGCGTTCGTCGTCCAGCGGCACATCGAACGAAC
Organism: Streptosporangiaceae bacterium; assembly: GCA_035642895.1. Classification (GTDB taxonomy): domain Bacteria; phylum Actinomycetota; class Actinomycetes; order Streptosporangiales; family Streptosporangiaceae; genus RYN-230. The sequence goes on from DASQRM010000231.1 coordinate 14,125, forward strand.
CCATCAGCGTCTCCCATCACCCTGATCCCCGGCCTGGTCCCGGCGGGGTGTTATGGGAGGTACAGGTGAAGCCCGGCAGGCATGTGATCGGTGGCGGCGATCGTGCCGCGGAACACGCCGTTGATGTAGGCCGCGACGTTCGCCGGGTAGGCCCCGCCGGGGCTGTGCTCGGCGGTCAGGCGCAGGATCGCGGACGGCTGGCATTTGTGCCCGTCAGCGAGCTTAGCCAGGGACATCTGGCCAGCGGTGGTGTGCTCGATCATCGTGACTCCTGCCTGGGCGGCACGGGCTGGGCTTTGCTCCCCCCGGACGGGCCGATAATAGCTTTGCTACGTGCCTCCGGTTGGGCCGACAATAGTCTCATGCGTGGTCGCCTCGGTAAGGTGCTGGACGGCGCGGGCTGGTCGGTGGGCCTGGCTGCCGCGCTGTTCGCGTTCGCCTTGCTCTTCCTGGCCCTGGACTTCCAGTCCCCCGAGATCGTGCTCTGGACCGGCCAGCGCGCCGTCGGAACCGAGCAAAACGGCCTGGTCACCTTCTACTGGAAGCACCACGCCTATACCGCCACGACACCCGGAACCGGGTCGGCGAAGGCCGTGAGCGTCTACTTCCCGCCGGGCAATCCGGATGCCGCCATCGCCGAGAGCCTCCCCGACCGGCTCACCGCGATCGCGCTCTTCGCTGTGCCGGTGGCCGCCGGTGTGGCCGTGCTGGCCATCGGCCTGACCCGCAAGCGGCGGTGGGCGCGCCGGCAGACCCGCGAAGGCATAACTGCGTTCGGCGGTGGCCTCGACGAGGATTTCGTCGCCCGGCGGCTGCAGGAGCGGCGGGGCGGTCAGCAGGACCACCGATAGCGCGCCTGAGTTAGCGGTGGCTGGGCTAGCGGTGGCTGGCCAGCCAGGCGTGCACATCCCCGACGCGGTGCTCCATGAGGCTCAGGTGCCCCTCGTCGTCGAACAGCCACGCCTCGGCCCCCGGGACATGCGCCGCCAGCCACTGACCGTGGGCGAAGGGCACGAACTGGTCCTGGCGGCCGTGGAGCAGCAAGACCGGAACCGATACCTGGGCCAGGTCGAATCCCCACGGTCGCCACGTCGCGAGGCTGTCGTCCCACCAGCCCTGGCCTCCCGGCGCGAGGCCCTCTCGCATGGAGTAGACCAGGTACTCCCCCAGCTCGCCGGCTAGAAGCGCCGCGTCGACCGGGGACAGAAGCGACTTCATCCCCTCGGCCAGGTCATCCGGTGACGCGCTCAGGAACGCCTCCCGGTCCTGGTCCAGCTTTACCCGGGCCGCTTTCTCATCGGCCGCCATCAGGCGGAAATCATCGACATTGTCCTGGCCCATGCCGTCAAACCAGTCCAGCCCTTCCACGCCGTAGGGAGCCGGTGACGCCAGCGAGGCCACCGCTACGGCCAGGTCCGGAAGCAGCGCCGCGCACGCCAGCACGTGCGGCCCGCCGCCGGAGATCCCCCACATCGCCAGCCGCTCGATGCCGAGTGCGGCGCAGATCGCGCGCACATCGGCCGCGCAGTCGGCGACGCTGCGTCCCGGCTGGGCCGCCGAACCCCCGTAGCCCGGCCGGTCATAGCTGATAAGCCGCAGGCCGCGTTCGGCGGCATCCCTGATATTGCGGCCATACAGCCGCCGGGAATTCGGCGTACCCATGTGGACCAGCACGGGGTAACCGTCCAGGTCACCAGATTCCGTGACGGCCAGCGCCCGGCCATCTGCCGACTGGACAACGCGTTCCATGCTGGCCCTCCATAATCTTCGCTGACCGGACCCCGTCCCCTGCCCCGAACGCTACCCGCCCAGGTCCCGGGGAGGAGCGGGTCTGGCCGGCCAGCGGTCGCGAGGAGGTCGCCATCCCGGCGGATCAGCCGTGCGCAGGCCCGGTCGCAGTTCATCAGTAAATAGGTGGCTGTTACTTAGTTCCACGGTCGGCAGGAGTGTTGCCTAAAGGTAGCGAGATCGCCCTCGTCTTTTGCTGGTATTCAGGTCGTGGCGAATCCGATCCCGTCGCTGGCCTGGCATTATGCTCGGCTGCAGAGCACCGGACGAGGCGTCTGCAATGCACCTTCTCATACGGTAAACCCGGACAGCATAAGCCGAGTTTCTTGATTCCGGCGCAATACAGGCGCAACAGAAAGGACCTGACACAGTGAGCTTTATTCCCAACGCCAACCGCGGCGCCGGGGCCGGTGGTTCCCGGTGCCGTCACACGGGCCGGCGGGTGCGGCAGGCCTGGTTCCGCCCCGGCGCAGGCGCAGCCATCGCCGCCGCAGCGGCCGCCACCGCAATGGCCGCCGCCGCTGCCCTGGCCCTGACCGCGCCGGCCGCCAGCGCGAGCAGCGCAGCCATCACGAGCAGCGCAGCCAGCACGGCCCCGGCCACCCAGCGAGCGTACGGTCTCCAGGTCCTGCCCCTGCATGCGATGCCGGTCGGCACAGTCCGCTTCGGCCGGGCCGGTCACGGCCGCCTCACGGTCCACGCCCGCGTGGCCGGGCTCACGCCTGGCTCGTCGCACGCAGTGGACCTCCGGGTTCCCGGCCACTCCCGGCTCATCCGGTTCAGCACGCTCACCGCCAACAACGTCGGCCAGGCCAGCAGCACCCTGCACAGCCACTTCAGCGGGCCGCTGCGACGCGGGAGCCGCCTGCTGGTCCGCATGGGGGCGCAGGGCGGCCGCCTGGCCTCGACGCCGATCGCGCGGACCAGATGGCTGCGAGATCCAGGTGGCAGAACGCACCGGCTCATCGCGGTCGAGGTCAGCCGGCGGGGAGTCAGCTACGGCACACCGCACGGACGGGCCACGATCGCCTATAACGCCTCGCGCCAGACCCTGACCGTCACCGTCCATGCGAGCGGGGTCACACCCGGGCTGCACGCGGCTCACATCCACCTCGGCAGCTGCATGAGCCAGGGGCCGGTCAAGTACATGCTGCGGGACCTGGTGGCCGGCCGCCGCGGCCGGATCGCGCACGCGGTCCGGGTATTCACCCACGTGACCGCGCCGATTCCGGCCCACGGCTGGTATCTCAACATCCACCAGGGAAATAGCGGCAATATCCTCAGCAATGGCCAGCCCACCATCTACTTCCGGCCGTTGCTCTGTGCGAACATCCACCGCGGCGGTGGCGGCTCGCTACTGCATCGGTGAGCCGAACTGGATCAGGTTCCCGTCCGGGTCGATGTGCGCGCCTGCCGGAGCTGAGCCGAGATCGGGGGACAGCCGTTCAGCCTTCCTCCTCGGACCAGAGCCGGATGCTGCGGCCCGCCGCATCCAGGATGAGCTGGGCGTCGAGCCCGGCACGGGTCTCGGGGATCCCGAGCGCCGGCCACTCGCAGACGAACTCCATTGGCCCAGGGGGCGGCAGCGGCCATGCCCACCAGCGCCAGAAGCTGGACCGCGGGCCGCCGCCGCCGAGGAACGTCTGCAGGATGGGACCGGCGGGCTCGTCATCGCCGGACAGCCTGGAGCCCCCGTGCTGGCCGATGACCCGGGTGCCGTCGGCGAACTGCATCCCGAGGCGGAAGGACCGCCGGGGCGGGGCGGGCTCCGGGCCGCCGGGCACCCGGTCACCGGAACCGGACGCACCGCCAGCACCGGGCCGGAACCGGGCGGTCACGAAGATCTCGAACCCGGCCGAGTAGGCCGATATCCCCGTGATCGCCACGGCGGCCCGCTCAGCCCGGCCGAGCATCAGCGGGCCGGACGGCACGACAGCAGGAAATTCGGTCTCCGGCGGATCCCACGGATGATGCACCCGCGGCTCCGGCTCCTCGGTCGGCATGTCGTCAAAGAAGCTCATGTACGCCATCGTGGCCCGCCGTTGGGCCGGGGCGCGATGGGGGCGAACCCACATCCGCAGTGGGTCTGGACCCACCGCCCGGGGCAAAATGGCGGTGGGCGGTAAGCATAATGTCACCCTCCCCCGCACGTTGCATACGAACGTGTGGCTGCACGTGCATATGCTCCGTGCAATCCTGGACTCATGTTTGCCCCGAAGTTTTCGGCCTGTGCCATTCACCCCGGCGCGTGCCTGCCCACTTGTCCGGCGGCCCGCAGGCCAGGGCGCGGAGCAGATGCCGCGGCCAGTCAGCCGTGGCCGGAAGCACGCGCCGCGGCCAGCGCGCTGTGGCCGGAGGCGCATGCTGCGCCGCCTTCCGGGTTATCCCGAACGGGAGGAGAACCCCGATGCTCGTCAATGACAACCTGGCCGCCCTGGCCGCCCACGGCGCCAGGACCCTGGCCGCCGCGATGACCACCGGGGCCTGGCCGGCCGCCCGGAACGCCATGATCCGGCTGTTCAGCGTGCACGGCCTGCACCGCCAGGCCGCGGTCCGGGCTCAGCTGGACGGGGGCATCGCGCTCGTCGAACTGGCGAGTCATCCGGACCTGGCCCGGAAAGGGCTGGTGTCATTATGGGAATTGGAGCTGGCCCTGCTGCTCAAGGAGCATCCGGAGGCCGAGGCTGAATTGCGCCAGTTCATCGCCGAGATTGACCCGGCTCTGCCCAGGCAGCCGCACCGGCGGTGGGCCGGCTGACCCGGCCCTGGAGGTACCCGGGTCAGGGCGGGCCGCGGTACAAGTCGGCGATCTGGCCGGCTGCCCGGGCCAGCTGCGCGCAACTGCGGCGGGTGCAGCACCTCGACCTCCGGCCCCAGTGCGAGCAGGTCGACCACACCGCGGCGGCTAGCCCCGGAATCCGCGCCGGGCTTCCAGCGGATTCGATTATGTGTTTGAATACCCTCGTGAAGCAGGAGAGACGTTCAGGCCGGCCAGCCCGGCCGGCGGGCGCCGCGGGCGGGTCGGACCGCCGCGGGCCCGGGGACCGCACGTGGCCACGGCCATGAGGGGGACCGCATGCTCACCGCCGTGATGGCTGACGCCGGTCATCCTGTGGTCGCCGGGCTGCTGGGGCTGGGGGCGGTGGGGCTCGCCGCGGCCGTGGTGGTGATGGCCTGGAGCGTTCACATCCACCAGATCCGGCTGGCCGAGCAGTTGGCCCGCCGCCAGTTCCTCATGACCCCCGAGGCCGCGCCGGCCCAACCCGCCGTGAACGGCCACGGGAAGGGAAACGGGAACGGCCACGGTGAGGCGGTGGCACAGGAGGCCGCGCGGCCGGCCGCCACGGGCCTGGCCCCGCCGGTGATCATCGACGGGCCGGACACCGTCGTCGCCGGAGAGCAGGTCCGCTACCGCGTCCAGCCCTCGGGCACCAGGAAGGTGATGTCCTGGGCCGCCGGCGGCGGGTCGGTGGCCCAGGCTCCCGACCCGGGCCATCCCGACGAACTGCTGCTGGTCGCGGACCAGCCGGGCACCCTGATGCTCACGGTGCGGGTCCGGGAGGGCATGACGGAGACCCGCGGCATGAAGTCCATTACCGCCGTCCCGGACGTGACCGACCCCGCGCCGCCCTTCACCCTGCGGCTGTTCCTGCACGGCTGGGGGCTGGTGGCCGTGGCCGTGCTCATCATCGGCTTCGCCGGGGCCCTCGACGCCCTAGGCAACCTGGCCTCCTCCGAGTTCATCGCGCTGGTTGCCCCGCTGGCCGCCCTGCTGGCCGTGGCCCTCATCACGCGCGGGACCGGCGACGCCAGCAGCAGCCGCCCTGCGGCCGGCAAGGACCCCGCCCGGCCCCGGCCCTGACCCCGCCCGGCCCCGGCCCTGAGCCGGCCCCGTGTCCAAGGCCCCCGTGTCCATGACGGTGGGCCGGGTAGATAGCCGGTCAGCGCCCCCCAGCAGGCACACGGGGGATTCATGCCGGAATCAGGGCCTGGCGCCGGGTTTCCGTCGCGGGTACCGCCGATGCTGGCCGTGCCCGCCACCGAACTCCCGGAGCCGGAGCCAGCCTGGGCCGCGGAGTTCAAGTGGGACGGCGTGCGCGCGGTGGCCTACCTGTCCGCGGGCAGGCTGCGGCTGCTTTCCCGCAGTGGCCGGGACATGACCCGGGCCTACCCAGAACTGGCTGACCTGGCCCAGCAGGCCGGGTCCCGGGAGATGGTCCTGGACGGGGAGATCGCCGTGTTCGCCGGGGGCCGCCCCAGCTTCGCGGCCTTGCAGCGGCGGATGCACGTCGCGGCGCCCTCACCCCGCCTGCTGGCCGCGGTCCCGGCCACCTACCTGGTCTTCGACATCATGGACCTGGACGGCGAGTCGCTGATCAGCGAGCCCTACGCCCGGCGGCGGGACATCCTCGAGGCCCAGCAGCTGACCGGCGAGCAGGTTCATGTCCCGCCGTCGTTCCCCGGCGGCGGGAAGGCCGTGCTCGCGGTCAGCCTCCGCGATGGCCTGGAGGGCGTGGTGGTCAAGCGCCTCGACTCTCCCTACCGGCCCGGGCGCCGCTCTCCCGAATGGCTGAAGATCAAGAACCGCCGACTCCTGGACGTGGTGGTGGGCGGCATCAGCCCCGGCCGGGGCCGCCGGGCCGGCCAGATCGGCTCGCTGCTCGTCGGGGTTCCCGGACCGGGCGGCCTGGCCTACGCGGGCCGGGTCGGGACCGGCTTCACGCAGCCCGAGCTGCGGCGGCTGAAGCAGCTGTTCGCTCGGCTGCGACAAGACCGCCCGCCGTTCGCCGGCCCGGTCCCCCCGGCCCAGGCCCGGGACGTGACCTGGGTGGAGCCCCGGGTCGTGATCAAGGTCAGCTACGCCGAACTGACTCCCGACGGGATTCTCCGCGCCGCCTCCTACCAAGGCGTCGCCGGCGGCTCCAACGGCCGCGGCACGGGGATGTTAACGCTCAGCGGCCTGGTGGCCGGAGCTCGTCCGTTCCCCCGGCCTCCGGGCCGAGCTCGTCGGTACCGCCCTCCTCAGGGCCGAGCTCGTCAGTGCCGCCCTCCTCGGCTCCGAGGACGTCGGTGCCCCCGGGTTCGGGACCAAGCTCGTCGGTACCGCCCGACTCGGAGCCGAACACGCCTGCACCCTGGGGCTCGTTCGGGGGCCTGGAATCGCTTGCCATGTCAACCTCCTCGACGGTGGCTTCCTGTGGGTCCTGCCCGGCTTAGGGGGAAAAGACACGGCCTGGCTGAGGGCGGTCGCGCGAAATTCACGTCCCGGGATCCTCAGGGCCGAACCTGGTAACTACTCAGTCCGCAGCACCACGGCGGCCCGGGTCCGGGCCGCCGTCCGCGCCGGGATAGCCGCGACCGCGTTGGCCAGCAGGAGGACCGCCGGGACGGCCAGCAGCAGCTCCGGGGAGAGCACGGCCACCGGCTGGATCGCGAACCCCTGGGCCAGCAGGGTCCACGCCCAGCGCCCGGCGGCCACGCCGAGCGGCAGGCCCACCAGCAGCCCCGTCCCGGCGATGGCGGTGGCCTGCCAGGCCACGCTGGCGCGCACCTGGCGGCCCACGAAGCCGACCGCCTTCAGGATGGCCAGGTCCCGGCGGCGGCGGCGGACCGACGTGACCAGCGTCTGGGCGATCGTGCCCACGGCCAGCAACGTGAGCACGAAGGCCAGCACCAGCGGCAGGCCGTTGACCCCCTTGACTTCCCGGACCTCCGGCGGGGGCACCGCGGGGAGCACCACCCCGGGGAACTCCTGCTTCAGGCGGGCGATCGCCGCCGCGTCACCGGGGTGCCGCAGCCGGACGAGGTACACGTTGACCGGGAGGGGGGTCCGGCTCAGCAGGCCCGCCCCGGCCAGCGTCATGACCCCGCCGGACCCCAGCCTCACCTGCTCGTTGGTGATCTCCGGGGACAGCACGACCTGCCCGGTGATGCGGAGCGGGACCACTCCCCGGTTGGTCCGGGCGCTGACCAGCCCGCCGACGCTCCGGTGCAGCGCGCGGAGTTCCCCGCCACTGAGGGCGATCTCCCGGGGCCCGTGCGGCAGCCGGCCGGCCAGCAGCGGCGGCGCGACGTGGCCACGCAGCGTCTGGATGCCGACGACCGGCACGTCCTGGCCGCCTATGATCCCGTATCCCAGGGCCGTGGCGGTGAAGCCCGCCAGGCTGGCGTCCGCGCGCAGCTTCGGGATGGTCTCGGCGGAGGTGTCACCCGAGTGCGGGTTCCCCACGGCCACGTCCCAGTTCCAGCCGGCCAGCCGGGGGTCGCCGATGACGTGGGCCAGGCTGGCCCCGAACACCAGCGCGGCGACGACCGCGGCCAGCGCCAGTGCGGTGCCCAGGACCGCGGAACGAACCGGGACCGGGGAGCGGTCGCTGCCCGGCTCGAACGCGAGGCGGACGCCGGTCACAGCGGGGGACGGGAATCCCCGGCGGGCCAGCCAGCGCGCCAGGCGCGAGCCCCGGCCCCGGCTACCCGCCGTGGGGTCAGCCTGCCTCCAGGCCGCCCGCTGGGCGGCCAGCGCGGCCCGCGCGGTCAGCAGGAGCGTGAGCAGGATGGCCCCGCCCAGCAGGATCGAGGTGTCGAACGAGAACCCGGGCGAGATCTCGGCCCGCCGGGCCAGGCCCACCGGCGTGAATACCGACAGCACGTAGGCGGCCGGGATGGCCAGGACCATCCCGGCCGCTGCGATCAGGGCCCCGGGAGCCAGCGCGACGGCGATCAGCTGTCCCCGGCTGGATCCGAGCGCCCGGAGCACGGGGAAGTCGTCCGAGGTGATGTGGGCCAGCCGGGCGACGCTCTGCCCCACGATGACCAGCATCGCGAGGGCCACGATGATCCCGAACAGGAGCAGCGCCAGGGCCTGCAGTCCCGTGCCGCGCTGGACGGCGGCCGCGGCGATAGCGTCGTCGCTGCCCATCTCGAACTGGGCCCGGCCCCCGGTCAGGCGGTTCACCTCGGCCCTGAAGGCGGGCAGGCCGGCCAGGCCGCGGCGCAAGTGGAAGGAGAGCCCCGCCATATTGCCGACGGATCCGGCGTAGCGGTGGTAGAACGCGGCGGTCAGGAAGAGCGAGCCGGTGCCGGTGAAGATGACGTCGGAGGGTGCCCCAGAATTTGCCAGGTCCGTGGGCGTCCGGATGATCGTGACCACGCGCACGTCGGGCAGGGTGACGGTCGGGTGCAGCGCCTGGTTGTTGAGCACCGCCATCACCTGGCTGGGCCGGAACCCCCGGAGCTGGATCACCGAGCCGACGTGCGCGCCCAGGACCCGCGCGGCGGCCTCGTTGATCATGACCTCGCCGGGCCGGGCCGGGTTGGGCCGCCGGCCGGCCACGATGATCGCCCGGGCCTGTGGCGGGGTGTCGATCAGGGCCCACGTCGTCACCTGGCCAGGCCGGGCGTCCGCCGGGCGGCCGGCCGGGGACGCGGCCATCAGCATGAACGCGCCCCGCTCGCTGTAGGCGACGCCCGGCAGCCGGCGGAGCCGGCCCAGGGTCGCGAACGGGACCCCGGCCACCTGTCCCTCGGTCGGGCCGGACCAGGCCAGGAACCGCGGCACGGCGGTGTCGGTCCGGCGTGCGCCTGCGAGCGACACCAGGACCAGGGACCCCATCAGGCCGGTGATGAGCGCCAGCACGAGCGGGCTGCGCCAGTCCTGCCGCAGCCCGGCGCGAACGCGCAGCCATACCGCCCGCATCCTGCTCCCGCCCCTGGTTGTGCACCGGATCCCAGGTGCGATTGTGCCTTACCCCTGCGCCAGGGGCGCGGTGGCTAGCACGAGACTTGCCCGGGAGCCACCCCCACCAGGCCCGCGCGTCAGAGAGCCTGTGCGTCAGCGGGCCGCGGCCGCGAGCAGTTCGCGGGCGATGATGAGCTTCTGGATCTCGCTGGTCCCCTCGTACAGCCGGTACAGCCGCGAGTCGCGGTACAGCCGCTCCACCACGGTCGAGCTCATGTAGCCGAGGCCGCCGTGGATCTGCACCCCGCGGTCGGCGACCCGGGAGACCATCTCGCTGCAGTACAGCTTGGCCGCGGACGGCCCGGCGGCCACGTTCTTTCCGGCGTCGTAGTCGTCCGCGGTGGCGAGCACCAGGGACCGGCCCGCCTCGATCTCGGCGTAGGAGTCAGCCAGCATCGCCTGGACCAGCTGGTAGCTGCCGATGAGCTGGCCGCCCTGCTTGCTGGTCGCGGCGTGGGTGACCGACTCGTCCAGGATCCGCTGCGCGGTGCCGACGCATACCGCCGCGATGTGCAGCCGGCCGCGGGCCAGGACGGTCATCGCGCTGCGGTAGCCGCGGCCCTCCTCGCCGATCAGGCGGTCGGCCGGCACCCGGACGCCGTCGAAGATCACCTCGGCGGTCCACGCGCCACGCTGGCCCATCTTGTGGTCGCGCGGCCCGACCGTCAGGCCCGGGCTGGCGGCGTCGACCGCGAAGACCGAGATCCCGCGGCCAGCCCCGGCGTCGGGGTCGGTCCGGGCGAACACGACGAACAGGCCGGCCAGCGGCGCGTTGGTGATGAACCGCTTGGTGCCCGACAGCACCCAGTCGCCGCCGCCCGGGCCCTCGCCGTCGCGGCGGGCCGCCGTGCGCAGCCCGGTCGGGCTGGACCCGGCCTCGGACTCGGTGAGCGCGAACGAGGCGACCAGGTCCCCGGCCGCCAGGCCCGGCAGGAACGCCTTCTTCTGCGCATCCGACCCGAACTTGGCGATGACCTGCCCGGCGATGCCGTTGTTGGTGCCGAACATGGACCGGAACGCGGGCGTCGCGTAGCCGAACTCGAGGGCCAGGCGCACGTCCTGGGCCATGCTGACCCCGGAGCCGCCGAACTCGTCGGGCAGCGCGTAGCCGAACAGCCCGAGGTCCGCGGCCGCCGCGCGGAGGTCGGCGGGAATCGCGTCGGTCTCCTCGATCTCGTCCTCGCGGGGCAGCACCTTCTCCCGCACGAACCGCCGCACCGCGTCGCGGACCTCACCGAACGTCGCCTCGTCCATGGGCCACCTCTCCTCGCCATCCCCCGCCTCGATGCTCGCACCAGAGTCTCCCTAACGAAACCCGGGGGCAGCCCCACCGCCCGGTCCCGGGTAGCGGGGCGCCTGCGGCGGGGTGACGGGGCGGGGCCCGGCCGGGTGACGGTCTTCGTTGCGGAAAATCGGGCCGGGGAGGCGGACGGGACCCCTAGCCGGGCTGGCCAGCCAGGGGCCCCCTCGCGTTCGCCCGGGCTCAGCCCGGCTGGGCGCGGACGCCGGCCTCGACCTTGTCGCCGAGGTCCTTGTCCACGTTGCGCCAGTACTCGAAGGCGCGCAGCAGCACCGGCTCGGTCACCCCGTCGAGCAGGTGGCCCACGATGTTACTGACCAGCCGCTCGCGGGCCGCGTCGTCGAGCACCTCACGGACCATGGTGCCGGCCTGGCCCCAGTCGTCGTCCTGCTGGTGCAGGGTGTACGCGGACCGCACCATGTCGCCGTCGGCATACCAGCCGACCGGCTGGTAGTGCTCGCTGTCCGCGGCCGGGCCGCCCTTGGAGTTGGGCGCGTACACCGGGTCGGAGACGGGCACGACCCGCATCGCGCCGTCCTTGCTGTAGCTGTGCACCGGCACCCTGGGCGTGTTCACCGGGATCTGCTTGTAGTTCACGCCGAGCCGGGCGCGGTGCGCGTCGGAGTAGGAGAACCCGCGGGCCAGGAGCATCTTGTCCGGGCTCAGCGTGATGCCGGGCACCAGGTTGTTGGGCTCGAACGCGGCTTGCTCTATCTCGGTGTGATAGTCGGTCACGTTGCGGTCCAGGGTGAGCCGGCCGACCTCGATCAGCGGGTAGTCGCCGTGCGGCCACACCTTGGTCAGGTCGAACGGGTTGAACCGGTAGGCCCGGGCGTCCTCGAAGGGCATGACCTGCATCTTCAGCGTCCAGCTCGGGTAGTCCCCGCGCTCGATCGTGTCGTACAGGTCGCGCTGGTGGTAGTCGCCGTCCGACGACGCCAGCGCGTCCGCCTCGGCCTGGGTCAGGAACTCGACCCCCTGGTCGGTCTTGAAGTGGTACTTCACCCAGAATTTCTGGCCCGCGGCGTTGATCCACAGGTAAGTGTGCGAGCTGTACCCGTTCATGTGCCGCCAGGACCGGGGGATCCCGCGGTCCCCCATCAGCCAGGTGACCTGGTGCGCCGACTCCGGGGACAGGGTCCAGAAGTCCCACTGCATGTCGTGGTCGCGCAGGTTGTTGTCGGCGCGGCGCTTCTGCGAGCGGATGAAGTGCTGGAACTTCAGCGGGTCGCGGATGAAGAACACCGGGGTGTTGTTCCCGACCATGTCGTAGTTGCCGTCGGAGGTATAGAACTTCAGCGCGAACCCGCGCGGGTCGCGCCAGGTGTCCGGGCTGCCCCGCTCCCCCGCCACGGTGGAGAACCGGATCAGCGTGTCGGTCCGGGTGCCGGGCTGGAACACCGCCGCCCTGGTGTAGGCGCTGACGTCGCTCGTCACCTGGAAGTGGCCGAACGCGCCGCCGCCCTTGGCGTGCGGCTGCCGCTCCGGGATCCGCTCGCGGTTGAAGTTCGCCATCTGCTCGATGAGGTAGTGATCCTGGAGCAGAATCGGGCCATCCGCGCCCACGGTCAGCGAATGCTCGTCGCTTTCGACCGGGGTACCGGCGTCGTTGGTCGTTGGTATCCGCTGGTTGTCAGTCATTGCCATGCCTCCTCGTCGCGCTGCTTTCCGTCAGCGGAGCTGTCAGCCGCCCGGCAGGCGGGGCACACACCCCAGAACACCACTTCCGCCTCATCCACCGTGAACCCCAGGTCCTCGGCCGCGGTCAGGCAGGGCTGGGCCCCGATCGCGCGATCGACATCCTCGGTGCGGCCGCACCGGCGGCACACCAGGTGGTGATGGTTGTCGCCGGCCCGGCGCTCGAACCGGGCCGGATGGCCGGCCGGCTCGATCCGCCGCAGCAGTCCCGCGGCGGCACACGCCGCGAGCATGTCGTAGACCGCCTGGGTGGACACCGTGCCGAACCGTTCCCGCACGCCGGCCGTGATCGCGTCCACGGTGGCGTGCGGATGACCGTCCAGCCAGGTGAGCATGGCCAGCCGGGGCATCGTCACCCGCAGCCCGGCCGCGCGCAGGGCCCGGGACATCCCGCCGTCCGAGTCGATCGCTGCCAGAACCATGATGACCCCAACCCTGCCGAGATACCTGGAATGAGTCAAGTTTCGGAAGATCTCGTCTCAAGTCGAGACAACCTGCCTCGCTGGCCACGCTACGCCGGACGCCGGTTTGCCATCGGCGGGCCCGCCGCCTAGGCTAGCGATATATCGGGACCGTATCGCGAGTGGATCACTTGGGGACCTGGGTTCCGGGGTCCCAGATCTGGGGGTTCAGATGAGTGCGGCATGGAGTGCGGCCGGGGACCTCGATCCTCGGCTATGCGGGATCATGCAGGCCGCGGAGGCCCTGCTCGGCCAGGCCCGGGACGCGATGCACGGCATGTCCGGCCCAGACCAGGGCGGCAGAGATAAGACCGGCCCGAATCAGGGCGGCAGAGACCAGGGCGGCCGGGAGCACGCACGCCCGGGCCGGCGGGGCGCACCCTGGGCGCGGCGCGTCGGACCGTGGGACCGGGGCTTCGGATTCGCTGGCCCGGGCGGATGGTCCGGTGGCCCGGGCGGGTCAGAGGGCGGCTTCAGCGGTGGCCCGCGCGGCTGGTGGCCCGGGCAGCCCGGCCCGTCCCGCGGGCCCAAGGCCGGCCGCGGCGACGTGCGGGCCGCCATCCTGGCCCTGCTGCGGGAGGGCCCCCGCAACGGCTACCAGATCATGTCCGAGATCGAGGAGCGCAGCGGCGGGGCCTGGCGGCCCAGCCCCGGCGCGGTGTACCCCGCCCTGCAGCTGCTGGCCGACGAGGGCCTGATCGCCGGGGAGGAGTCCGGCGGCCGCCGCACGTTCAGCCTGACCGAGGCCGGGCGCCGTCATATTGAGGACGACCCAGAGGCGGCCCGCCCGGCGTGGGAGGCCATGGCGCAGGACGAGCCCGGCGAGATGCCCGGCCTGTTCGCGCAGGCGGCCCGTCTGGGCGGCAGCATCGTCCAGCTGGCCCACGCCGGCACCCCGGAGCAGATCCGGGCCGCCGAGCGGCTGCTGGAGCAGACCCGGCGGCAGATGTACCAGATCCTGGCCAGCGACGAGCCGGCCGATGCGGGCGACGAACCCGACGATGAATAGGCAGCAAGGCAACAGGCGACAAGGAGAAGGCGAGGGACCAGCCATGGATGACCGCATCCGCGCATCTGACGCCGACCGGGAACGGGTGACCGCCCGGCTGCGTGACCATTACGCCGAGGGCCGGCTCACATCCGAGGAGCTCGATGAGCGGACCTCGGCGGCTCTGCACGCGAAGACCTTCGGGGATCTGCGCCGGGTCATGACCGACCTGCCCGACCCGGTCCTGATGCCGCAGGGGGCACCCGGCCTGCAGCCGGCCGGGCCAGCGTGGCCGGCCCGCCGCCGCGGGCCGCGGTTCCTCCCGGTGCTGCTGGTCTTGCTGCTGGTCGCGTTGCTGGCGCCGGGACCCGGCTGGGTGGTGCTCGGCTTCTTCAAGCTGATCCTGCTGTTCTGGCTGGTGACCGGGCTGACGGCGTTCGTGTTCGCCCGGAGGTTCCGGCGCCGCACGTCCGGCGGGCCGGGCGGCTATTCGTCGGGGATGTAGAACATCCGCAGCTGCATGGGCCGGGCCCCGGGCGGCGCGTCCTGCGCGGAGTGCCCGTACTTGTGCAGCAGCGCAACGTACTCCTCGTGCAGGGCTTCCAGGTCCTCGACGGTGTAATAACCGCCGGCCCGGGAGGCCTTGGCCCACGGGCCGTGCTGGCGGACGTCCCGGATGAAGCGGTTGACCAGCTCGAGCTCGCCCGGGATCTGCTGGGCGCGCCATTCATCCAGCGCCGCGCGTTCCCCGGCGCTGAGCGTGTCGTAGTCGGGCTCACGGTGGTCCACGGGAAACGTGCGCCACCAGCGCTCCCGGCCGTTCGCCCGCTCCGGCACCTCCTCGATGGCCCCGGCGTCGGCGAGGACCCGCAGGTGGTAGCTGGTGGTCCCGGTGTTCTCGCCCAGGGCCTCAGCGAGCGTGGTGGATGTCGCGGGCCCGTGCTCGTCGAGGTGACGCAGCATCTCGCGGCGCAGCGGATGCGACATGGCCTTCCAGCGGCTGGCATCACCAACCACCCGCCGAGGAGTTATCGCCATAGCCGGACCCTACCAGGACTACAGAGATTTCTTTGCAGAATTCGTTTGCATAATTTTCTCTGCAACTCTACGGTGAGCGCATGCCGACCCACGCCACGCTCCGCCGCAGCGAACCAGTCACGCCGGTCACCGGCCCGGGCCGCCGGCTCGCCCCGCCCTCCCCCGGGCTTTCCCGCGCTCCGCTTTCCCCGGTCGTGCTGCGCCGGGCCCGGCTGGCCGCCCTGGCCGTCGGCGGCTTCCTGGTGCCCTGGTGCGTGGTGCTCGGCGCCACGCTGCCCCGGACCGCCCAGGCCCAGAACTGGTCGCTGGCCTGGACCGGCCTGGACGCCGCCGAGGCACTGGCGGCGCTGGCCACCGCCGCGCTGCTGGCCCGGGATGACTCACGCGCCTGCCTGACTGCCGCGGCCGGTGGGACGCTGCTGATGGTGGACGCCTGGTTCGACGTGTGCACGTCGGCGCCGGGCGTCGAGCACACGCTGGCGGTCTCCGAGGCGGTCCTCGTCGAACTGCCCCTGGCCTGCGCCGCGGGCTGGCTCGCGGTCAGGCTGTTGCGGCGGACCCGGTGACGGCTAGCGCAGCACCGGCGGGATGACCTGGCTGTGCCCGGTGGCGGTCTCGAAGGCCTGCGCCACCTGCAGCAGCGGCCAGTCCGCCCGGCGGCGGCCGATCAGCTGGAGCCCTACCGGCAGCCCGTCCGGGGTGAAGCCGGCCGGCACGGAGATCGCCGGGAGCCCGGTCACCGAGATCAGGTAGGCCGAGGCCATCCAGTCCAGGTACGTCCGCTGCGGTTCGCCGTCGATGTCGTGCACCCAGTCCAGGGTGACGTCGAACGGCACGACCTGGGTGACGGGGCAGGCGAGCACCTCGACCGACTCGAAGAACGCGCTGACCCGGCCGGCCAGCGCGGCGTGCAGCACCGTGGCGCGGCTCAGGTCGGCGACGCTCAGCTCCAGGCCGCGCTCGGTGTTCCAGGTGACGTTGGGGCCCAGCTGGCGGGGATCCCGGCGCAGCAGCGGCCCGAAGGCAGTC
The DNA here is from genome assembly GCA_035642895.1 of Streptosporangiaceae bacterium. GTDB lineage: Bacteria > Actinomycetota > Actinomycetes > Streptosporangiales > Streptosporangiaceae > RYN-230. The sequence goes on from DASQRM010000231.1 coordinate 30,165, forward strand.
AGGAACCGGAGCGCCCGCCGGGTCCGGAACACCTCGTCGGCGCCGGAGAGGTCTGGGGTGGCATCGATCACCTCGCAGCCCAGGCCGGCCAGCACCTGCCGGGCCGGCGCGAGCACGTCGCGCACCGCCGGCTCCACCGGCAGGCCCAGGTCCGCGCTCCACGCGACCTTGACCCCCCGCAGGTCCCGGGCCAGCAGGCCCGCGATCTGATCCGGCGGGACGCGGGGCGCGGGCGCGTCCAGGGCCAGCGGCACCCGCGGGTCGGGGCCGGAGAGCACGGACAGCAGCAGCGCGACGTCGGCGACCGTGCGGCCCATGGGTCCCTCCACGCCCAGTACGTCGGCGACGTCGGTGACGGGCCAGGAGGGCACCCGGCCGGGCGAGGGCCGCAGCCCGGTCACGTTGCAGAAACTGGCCGGATTCCGCAGCGAACCACCGAGGTCACTGCCGTCCGCCAGGCTGATCATCCGGGCCGCCAGCGCCGCCGCCGCACCCCCGCTGCTCCCGCCTGCGCTGCGGCTCAGGTCGTAAGGGTTCCGGGTAGCGCCGAACACCGGGTTGACCGTGTGCGAGCCCGCCCCGAACTCGGGGGTGTTGGTCTTGCCCAGGCTGATCGCCCCGGCTTGGGACATCCGCGCCACCACCAGTGCGTCCCAGTCCGGCACATGATCGGCGAACAGGACGGAGCCGTAGGTGGTGCGCACGCCCGCCGTGTCGTGCAGGTCCTTGTGCGCGACCGGCAGGCCGTGCAGCGGGCCTGGCTCGGCCCCGCGGGCCAGCGCCTCGTCGGCGCGGGCCGCCTGGTCCAGCGCCGCGTCGAAGGTCCGGGTAATCACGGCGTTGACCTTGCCATCCACGTCCTCGATCCGCTGGATGTGGGCGGCGGTGACTTCACGGGCGGACACCTCCCGGCGCCGGAGCATCCCGGCCAGGGTCACCGCGTCCGTCGCGCACAGATCGTTCACAGGCTGCTCCTCGTTCCCGCGGCCGTCGCCCGCCTCGTGTACCCCACCAGTTTGACTGACGGCTGACCGGTCGCTGGCCGGCGTTTCACCAGCCCGAACCGGCTACCCTGGCGGAGTTTCCAGCCGCCCGGAAAGGGCCCGGCCGATCAATGGAAGGTCAGGTCATGGCGATATATCAGCACATCCGCCATCCACGTATTGCCGCGCGGCGCGCTGAAAGCCCGGTGAAAGTGACTGATCTGCTGCCCCGGGGCAGCGCGATAAACCGGTTCAACACGAAAGTCGCGCTGCTCATCACCCAGGTCGTGGGCAGCATGTGGTGCGCTTATGCCTTCGCGTTGTTCGACCTGATCAGCCTGCCGTATGCGATCCGGTCCGGCCCGGCCGCATTCGTCTCCTGGGTGGCGCAGACCTTCCTGCAACTGGTCCTGCTGTCGGTCATCATGGTGGGCCAGAACGTGCAGGCGGCCGCGGCGGACAAACGCGCCGAGGCGACGTTCCACGACGCCAGCGCGACCCTGCACGAGGTGGCGCACGTGCAAGGGCACCTCGCCGCGCAGGACGTCCTGCTGACCCGGATCGCCGAAAGGATCGGGCTGGACCCGGTACCGGTCATCGATGCCGATTCCGGCGACGAAGTCACTGACGGCCCCATTCCGCCCGGCGACCAGCCACCGGCTCAGGATTCCGGAGATTGATGCGCGCCCGCGAATTCCAGGGCGGCGGGCCAGTGTCGCGCCCAGAAGGAGCCGTCGTGGCATCCCGGCATGATTCCGCCCGGCACCGGATGATGGGCGAGGGCCGCGAGGCGGGACCGCACCAGCGCCGCTTCCGGCTGGAACGGGTCGTCGGTCCCGCAGGCGATAAAGGCAGGCACACGCCGCAGCGTGAACAGGCCGGAGACGACATCGTTGCGGGTGAAGTCGGCCGGGCTGTCGAAGGCCTCGGGGTTGGCGGCGCGCGCGTCGTCGTAGGCGGCGAAAACGGCCGGTGACAGGGCCGCGACGGCCGCGACCGCCGGGCCGCCGCCAGGCTCGCCGCCGGCCTCGAGCTTCTCGGTGCCGTGCCTGGTCCGGAACTGGAATGTGCTGGGCTGTTCGGCGCTGAACTGCTCGGCGATCAGCAGCGCGCCATAGCCGCCCATCGACAGCCCGACGATGCCGATCCGGCCGGTGTGCATCCCCGCCGCCGCGGCCCGGGGCAGGACCTCGTGCACGATCATGCCGGCCGGGTCGTCGCCGTCGGCGCGCTTGTGCCAGTAGGTCTCCCCGCCGTCCACGCAGATGATCGCGAACCGGCTCACCCGCGCCCTGCTCATCGCCCGGGCCATCCCCGGGGCCAGGGTCGCCGGGCTGCCGCCCGACCCGTGCAGGGCGATGACCACCCCGAGCCCGGCGGGCGAGGCCGCCGCAGCCGGGATCAGCGTCACCATCTGCACGTCGCGACGCCGGTAGGCGGAATGGAACGACACCCGATGCTGGGATGGCAGCGGCCCGGCCAGCGGCGCCGGCACCAGTTCGCACGCGCCGGTCAGGCGGGCCAGCTTGTACCGGCCGGGTAGCGTCCCGTTCTGCACCAGCTCGTACCCGGCCGCCCCGCAGGCCGCCACGGCCGCCAGCCCCAGGCCGCCCGCCAGGACGGCGCGGCGGGACGGGCCGAATTCCCGCATCGCCCCTCCGTCTCGCTGACCCAGGGCCACCGGGCCGGGCGGCCGGGCACGCCGGGGTAAGCGTATCGGCGCGGCGGGGGCGCCCGGGCTAGGACGCAGCCGCGCCGTTGCGGGCGTAGGAGTGGACGAACCGGCGCAGGACATCGGGCGCGTGGGCGACGTTGCTGCGGTAAGCCCCGGCCTTGAGCTCGTCCGCCTGCTCAGGCTGGAAGTACCCGGCGTGCTTGTAGGTATCGATCCGGGTACACAGCCCCGCCGCGTCCAGTTCGGGATGGAACTGGGTGGCGTACACCCGGGAGCCGATCCGGAACGCCTGGACCGGGCAGCTGGGCGAGCTGGCCAGCAGGACGGCGTGCTGCGGGAGCCGGCTGATCGCCTCCTTGTGGCCGGTGAACGCGTCGAACGCGGCGGGCAGCCCGCCCAGCACCGGGTCCTGCCGACCCTCCGGGGTGAGCGTGACCGTGACCGCCCCGACCGGTTCGGCGTACTGGCGGTCGACCTCGGCTCCCTGGTGGCTGCCGAGGGCCCCGATGCCATAGCAGGCCCCGAGAAACGGGAAGTCATCGCCGATCACCTGGTCGAGCACCGCGCGCAGATCGGCCTCGACCCGCCGCTGGACCGCCGATTTCGACGTCTCCGGGTCGCTGGAGTTGAACGGGCCGCCGCCGAGGAGGATCCCCGACCAGTCCCGGAGATCGAGCCGGGCTAGCGCCCGCTGCTCCAGCCGGCATCGCCTCAGGTCCCCTTCGCTGAGCCCGGTGAACCGGAGGAACAGGTCGTACTCGTCGTCCGCGGCGGCATCCTCGGGACGGGTAGCCAGCAGCAGGAAGGGCTTCACAAGATCATGCTAATCGGCCCGGGACCCGGTTTCGCCCGCTGCTGAGGGCACCGGTCAGGGGGGCGGGCCGATCAGCTCGGCGGCTTCGGCCTGCATGCCGGCGGCGAGGCCGCCGACATCGGCCAGCAGGGTCGGATCCGCGACCAGCCCGATGTTCAGGGTGCCGGCCAGGGAGACCACCGCGACGCGCAGGGCGTGCCGCTCGCCGATCTCGGCCAGGGAATACAGCGCGCGGACCGGGACGCCGAGCACGCAGATGGGCCGGCGGGGGCCGGGGACGTTGGAAACGTTCAGCGCGAAGGACCGGGGATGCGCGAGGACGTGCTCGGCGAAGCGGCTGAGCCGGGGGCTGTGCGCCAGTTCGCGCATGAGCGCGTCAACGTGCTGGGCGTCGTGGCCCTGTTTGCGGGCCCGGGTGGTGCGGCGGATGGCCGCGAGGCGTTCGAGCGGGTCGGCTGAGCCGAGCGGCAGGTCGAGGCAGAAGAACGAATCGCGGTTGCCCGGCTGGGCCGGGTCGCCACCGGGCGGCGGCTCGGGCCGCGGCTCCAGCGGCTCGGGCGGCGGCAGGGCGTGCAGGCTCACCGGCACTTTCACCCGGACCGCGCCGAGATGGCCGTGATGAGCCTCGAGCCAGCGCCGCAGCCCGCCTGCAACCACGGTCAGCACCGCGTCGTTGAGGGTCGCGCCGTCCGCGGCGGCCGCCACGCGGTGCAGCTCCTCGATCCCGGCCGTGGTGAAGGCGACCTCCCGCCGCGCATCGATGTGCCCGTCGAACGGCGACCGCAGCCAGGGCTGCGGCACCTCCCGCGCGGCGGCCAGCAGCGTGGCCAGCCGGTGATGCGGCACCGGCCGGGCCGCCCGGGCCGCTCGTGTCGCCCGTGATCGCGTGCGGGTGGTGCGCGGCCCGGCGACCGGCGCCTCCGGCCCGGTGACCGGCGCCTCATCCCACAAGACGGCGCTGGCCATCTGCATGGCCGTCATGCCGTCCGCCAGGGCATGGTGGATTCGCCAGATCAGTGCGCTCCCGCCGCTGGGCCGCCGGGGGATCACGTCGATCCGCCACAGCGGCCGTGAGCGGTCCAGATGCTGGGCGAAGATGCCCGCGACCGTGGTCCTGAATCCGGCCTCGTCCCCTGCCCCAGCCTCGTCCCCCGCCCCGGACGCGGGCGCCGCCACGACGTGGGCGGCCATGTCTGCCTGGTGGGCCGGCACCCACCACGGAGCGCCATCGATCTCACCGAGCCGCATCGACAGCATCGGGGCGCGAGGCAGGCGCCCGCTGATGGAAGCACGCAGCGACCCGGGATCAACCGCACCGTCCAGCAGGATGACCTTGCAGGTGTGCCCGGCCACGGTCTCGT
>DASQRM010000232.1:0-11022 GCA_035642895.1 Streptosporangiaceae bacterium
GGACAGCGGCAGCAGGGTACGGCCGGTGGGACCGGTCTGGATCTCGGTGCCCATGGTGGGGCACACGCCGCAGTCATAGCAGGGGGTCCAGCGGCAGTCCTCGACCTCCGCGGCCCCCGCTGGGTCCACCGCGTCCTGCCAGTCCGCCCACAGCCAGTCGCGGTCCAGGCCCGCGTCCAGGTGATCCCAGGGCAGGACTTCGCTGTACTCGCGTTCCCGCGTGGTGTACCAGGCGACGTCCACCGGCTCACCGGCCAGCGCCTGCTCCGCGGAGCGGATCCAGCGCTCGTACGAGAAGTACTCAGTCCAGCCGTCGAACCGGGCCCCCTCCTGCCAGGCCGCCTTGATCACCTTGGCGACCCGCCGGTCGCCCCGCGACAGCAGGCCCTCGATGATGGACGGCTCTCCGTCGTGGTAGCGGTAGCCCACGGCCCGCCCGTAAGCCTGGTCGGAACGCAGCGCAGCGCCCAGCTTGCGCAGCCGCTCGTGGACGGTCTGGGCATCGCACTGGGCGGCCCACTGGAACGGGGTGTGCGGCTTAGGCACGAAACCGCCGATGGACACGGTGCAGCGGATGTCCCTGCGCCCGCTGACCTCACGCCCGGTCTTGATCACCCGCCGGGCCAGGTCCGCGATGGCCAGCACGTCCTCGTCGGTCTCGGTGGGCAGGCCGCACATGAAGTACAGCTTCACCTGCCGCCAGCCGTTGGCGTAGGCGGTGCTCACCGTGCGGATCAGGTCGTCCTCGGTGACCATCTTGTTGATCACCTTGCGGATCCGCTCGGAGCCGCCCTCAGGGGCGAAGGTCAGCCCGGACCGCTTGCCGTTCCGGCTCAGCTCGTTGGCCAGGGTCACGTTGAACGCGTCGACCCGGGTGGACGGCAGGGAGAGCCCGGTCGAGCTGCCTTCGTAGCGGTCGGCCAGCCCGGTGACGATCTCGTTGATCTCGCTGTGGTCGGCGCTGGACAGGGAGAGCAGGCCCACCTCGCTGAAGCCGCTTTCGGCCAGGCCGCACTCGACCATGTCGCCCACCGTGGTGACGCTGCGCTCGCGTACCGGCCGGGTGATCATCCCGGCCTGGCAGAACCGGCAGCCCCGGGTGCAGCCGCGGAAGATTTCCACGCTGAACCGCTCGTGCACGGACTCGGCCACGGGGACCAGCGGCTTGCGCGGGTACGGCCACTCGTCCAGGTCCATCACGGTGTGCTTGGCCACGGTGAACGGGACCCCGCTGCGGTTGGGCGCGACCCGCCTGATCCGCCCGTCCGGCAGGTAGTCCACGTCATAGAAGCGGGGCACGTAGACCCCGGCCTCGGTGGCCAGGCGCAGCAGCAGGCCGTCCCGGCCGCCGGGCTGCCCGGCCCGCTTCCATTCCTTGATCAGCGCCGTGATGGTCAGCACGGCCTGCTCGCCATCGCCGAGCACGGCTCCGTCCACGAACTCCGCGACGGGTTCCGGGTTGAACGCGGCGTGCCCGCCGGCCAGCACCAGCGGATGCCGCTCGTCGCGGTCGGCGGCCGAGAGCGGGATGCCGGCCAGGTCCAGGGCGGACAGCAGGTTCGTGTAGCACAGCTCGGTGGCGAAGCTGACGCCGAGCACGTCGAAGGCCGCCACCGGGCGGTGGCCGTCCACCGTGAACTGGGGGATGCCGTGCTGGCGCATCAGCTCTTCCAGATCCGGCCAGACGCTGTAGGTGCGCTCGGCGAGCACGCCGTCGCACTCGTTCAGCACCTCGTACAGGATCTGGACGCCCTGGTTGGGCACGCCGACCTCGTAGGCATCCGGGTACATCAGCGCCCAGCGGACCTCCGCGGCGTCCCAGTCCCGGACCACCGAGTTCAGCTCACCGCCGACGTACTGGATCGGCTTGCGCACCTGGGGCAGCAGGGGCTCCAGGCGGGGGTAGACCGATTCCACAGGCATCTTGACAGCTTAGGTGGTCTGGCTAGCCCGGGGGACGACCCCCTGGTGGCCAGTGAGTTGCGCTTTCGCCAGTGAGGCGAGGCGCGCCGAAGGCGGTGTTCCCGCCGAGCTGGCGACTAACCCGGCTGCTGCGGCAGGTGACCTCTTGGGGAGGCGGGCCGTTGGGGGTTCCGGGGGCTCGGGCCCCCGGGCTAGCACGGCCCCGCCCCTTATCCGAAAACGGGATGGCGGCGGTGGACCGACTGGAGCACGCCTATCGCGATCATGTCCGCGAACATGGCTGACCCCCCGTAGGACACAAACGGCAGCGGGAGGCCGGTCACCGGCATGATCCCGATGGTCATGCCGATGTTGATGAAGGCCTGCAGGCCGAACCACAGCGCGATACCCGAGGCGACCAGCAGGCCGAACTGGTCGTCGGCCCGGGCGGCGATGCGGAGCGCGCGGAAGATCAGGACGCCCAGCAGCACAATGATCACAGCGCAGCCGACGAAGCCGAGTTCCTGGCCCGCGACGCTGAAGATGAAGTCGGTCTGCTGGTTGGGCACGAAATTCGCGGTGACCAGCTGGCTGTGCAGCAGTCCAGTGCCCAACGGGCCGCCCGAGCCAATCATGATCTTGGAGTGGATCGTCTCGTACCCGGTCCCCGATGGATCCGCTCCCGGATGCAGGAAAGCGGTCAGCCGGTCCAGCTGGTAGCTCCTGAGCAGGTGCAGCTTGAAGACCGCAACCACGGCGAGCACGCCTGCCGCGGCCAGGCCCGCCACCCAGGGCAGCCGCAGCCCGGACAGGGCGATCATGCCGAAGGTCATCGCCACTAGCAGGATGACCACGCCCAGGGCCGGCTCGCGCTCCACCAGGGCGACCGGGACCGCCGCGAGGGCGAGGACCCCGGCCGCATGCCGCGGCCGCGGGACCCCGCCACTGCCCCGCAGTTCGGCGAAGACCAGCGCGATGACCAGCACCAGCCCGATCTTGGCGAACTCCAAGGGCTCTATCTGGAAGCCGGCCGGCAGGTTGATCCAGGCTTTCGCGCCGTTGACCGTGCTGCCCAGCGGGCTGAGCACTGCCACCAGTCCCAGCACGGCCACCGCGTAGACGAGCGGCGCGAACAACCGGATCTGCCGGTAGTCCAGCAGGCTCACCGCGACCATCAGGATCAGCCCGAGCGCGACGTTGATCAGCTGCTTGATCAGGTAACTGCGCGGGTCGGCGCTGGGCTGGGTGGCCGAGTAGACCAGCAGCGTGCCGATCAGGCTGAGCGCCACCACCGACACCAGCAGCACCCAGTCGTACTTGCGCAGCGGTGAGTCCTTGGCCAGCGCCCCGAGCAGCACGGACCGGCGCTTCTGGCCGAAGCTGGGGGTGCGGGGCGAGGTGTAGTCGCGGGTGCCGAGGCTCATCGGGAGCCCCCGTAGCCCGCCGGGGCGGTGATAGACCCGTTGGCGGAGACCTTCGGCAGCCCGTGCGGGAGCTTCCCGCCCGGCAGCGCCGCCTTGTGCCCCTCCAGGCCGTAGATGTCGTCGTAGATCTGCCGGACCGCGGGTGCCGCTACCTCAGCCCCGAAGTTCGAGTTGGGGATCATGACCACGACCACGTACTTGGGGTGGTCGCAGGGCGCGAACGAGGCGAAGACCGAGGTCACTGAGCTGTTGAACACTTCAGCCGTACCCGTCTTGCCCGCCACGCAGACCTGGCCCCGGGGGAAGCCGCTAAACGCCCCGGCGGCGGTGCCGGCTCCTGTGGTCACGTCGGCCAGCGCGCTGCGGATGTAGGCCAGGGTGCTCCCGGCCACCGGCAGGCGGCGGATCAGCGGGGGCCTGATTGTCCGGACCACCTTCCCGGTGGGGCTGATGATGGCCTTGCCGATGCGGGGGCTGTACAGCTTGCCGCCGTTGGCCAGGGCCACGTAGGCGTTGGCCAGCTGGAGCGGGGTCACCGCGACGTAGCCCTGCCCGATGGCCGCGATCGCCGCCATACCGGGTTCCCAGACGTTGCCGTAATGGCAGTCCTGATACTCGATCTGCTGCACATAGGTGCCATTGGCCCGGCCGTATTTACACCAATTCTGCCCAGTATGGGCATTATCCTTCCAGAGGTAGTACAGCCATTCCCGGGTCGGGATGCTGCCTGCGCCCTGCTCGGGCAGGTCGATCCCGGGCGCCCGGCCGAATCCCCAGCCCACTTCCATTTTCTGCATTTCCTGCATCGGGGCCTTGGGGCTGGTGACGACGTTGTCCTTGGGGTGGTCGTGCTGGTAGGTACCGTAGGCCAGCTCGTAGAAGACCGTGTCACAGGAGATGACCAGGGCCTGGTGCAGGCTCATCGAGCCGAGGTTCTTCTGGCCGTCGTTGAGGAAGGAGCGACCGCCGATTTTGTAGGAGGCCGGGCAGTTGTAGGTGCCGGCCAGGCTGTACCCGGCCTTGACTGCGGCCGCGGTGGAGGTCACCTTGAACGTGGAGCCGGGCGCGTACTCGCCCTGGGTGACCCGGTTCAGGATCGGCTTGTCCCCGTTGATCAGCTGCCGGTACTGCTTCTCGGAGATGCCGCCGTTCCAGACGCTGGGGTTATACGAGGGCGCGCTGGCCATGGCGACCACCCGGCCGGTGGTGGTCATCACGATCGCCGCGCCGGTCGTGGCCTTCGGGCTGCCCGTCTGCTGGGCCTTGCGGATCGTGTTGGCCAGCACCGTCTGCACGTCGCCCTGGAGCCGGGCGTTGATGCTGGTGACCAGGCTATTGCCGGTCACCGGAGCGGTGTTCTTCATCACCCCGAGCCGCTGGCCGGCGCTGTTCACCGACAGCACCTGCTGGCCGGGGGTGCCTTGCAGGTCCTGGTTGTACTGCGCTTCCAGGCCGGCCTGGCCGACCAGGTCCACGCCGGCGAAGCCGGTGGTCGGCAGGTGCTGCTGCTTCATCTGCTCGGCGGTGATCGGGCCCAGGTAGCCCAGCACCTGAGCCGGGTCCGCCCCGTGGGGCCGCGGATACCGGGCCACCGGGTTCACGCCCGCGCTCACCCCGGGGTACCGGTCGTGGTCCTGCATGATCTGGACCGCGAGCGCGTCCGGGACGTGCTGGGCCACCGGGATGGGCTGGTACGGCGAGCCGGGCCAGCACGGCTGGGACACCTGCGCGGTGCACAGCCGGACCTTCTCGGTGAGCAGCTTGTGCGACATGCCGAGCAGGTGGGCGAGCCTGCGCAGCACCGCCGCGCCCCCGTCGCTCTGGGTGGCCAGGTTCATCATGTTCACCGTAACCACCAGCGAGCTGGCGTTGTCCACCATGGGCAGGCCCGTGTCGTCGAGGATCTGGCCGCGGACCGCAGGCGTGATCACGGTCTGCGTCTGGTCCTGGGAGGCCAGCTGCACATAGCTCTGACCGTTCATGACCTGCAGGTACCACAGCCGCCCGCCGAGGGAGATCAGCAGCGCGCCGATCACCGCGTAGAGGACGAAGAGGCGCCGCCGTGACGCCGGAATCATCTAGAACCCCCCTGACCGCTTGCCGAAGATCCGCCACCAGGACCGGCGCCTGCCGAAGACACGGCGGCCCTGCAGCGAGCTGGTCGGCGTCCGGCGCCCGCCCAGCGCACTCCCCTTGGTCCCGCGGAACCGGGGGGTGTGCACCTTCCCGGCGCGCGGGCCACGGCCCCGGCCGCGGCGGCCGAGTACCGAGCCCCCGATCGCGCCATCGCGGCGCCGGCCAGATCCCAGCCGCAGCCGCACCGGACGCGCCGGGCGAGCATTGAACCGCACGCTAACGCCCCGGCCGCCGCTCGCCGACCCACCCTGCATGACGCCGCCGCGGAGCCGGGGACCCCGGGACGATGGGCGCAGGGCCTGGCCGCCCTGGCCATCGCCCAGGGCGCTGGAGCGGCCGAAGGCATTCGCGGACCGGCTGAAGGCCTTCGCGGGCATCCCGCCACCGCGCTGCCCGCCACCCTGCGGCCGGGTCCCGGCGGACCGGTTTCCCCGGCTGAAGGCCTTCGCGGGCATCCCGCCACCGCGCTGCCCGCCACCTTGCGGCCGGGTCACGGCGGACCGGTTTCCCCGGCTGCCCAGGTGCAGGTTCACCGGGCGGGACGGCGCCCGCTTCGCGGGCCGGGCGCCCGCGGCCGACCCACCCGCCCCACTGCTGAAGTTCACGTGCACCGACCGGGACGGCGGGCGCTGGGCGGGCCGCGCGCCGCTGGCCGACCCGCCCTGGCCGGATCCGGCCCGCAGGGTCCGGGCCCTCAGCCTCGGGGGCCGCCCGGTCCCGCTGTCGCGCAGCACCGCGCCGGAACCGGAGAACAGCGCCGCCGCGCCGGCCAGGCCGGGCACCATCGGCTGGTGGGCTGACCCGCCCGAGAAGCTGGCCAGGCCCTGGGCCAGGGCCGGGGCGGCCATCGCCCGGGCCCGGATCACGGCGTACAGCACGAACGGGCTGAGCAGCACGTCGTACACAACGGAGGCGGGCAGCACGTGACCGACCGCGGACCAGGTGACATTCAGGTCACCGAAGATCATCCCGGTCAGCGCGAAGAGCAGCTCCCCGGCGGCCGACCCGATGGCCACCACGCCGATCGGCGCCCAGACCGACTCGCTCAGGTGGCTGCCGACCCGCCCGCAGCCGTACCCGACCAGGCAGAACACCAGCGCGTACTGGCCGATCAGGTGGGTGGCGGGCGGCGCCACGTCGAGGGCGAGACCAGCGCAGAAACCGGCCAGCATGCCTTCGACCGGGCCGCCGGTCAGGGCCAGGGCGACCACCACGACCAGGACGAGATCGGGCCCGGCCGCACCCGGCCAGGGCAGGTTGCTGAGCAGGGTGACCTGGATCAGGATGGCGAGCAGCAGCAGCGCGGCCGCCAGCGCCGCACGCCGCACGTCAGCCCCCCGGTCCGGTGGCGCTGGGAGAAGCACTGGCCCCGGGAGAAGCGGTGGCGCCGGGGGACGCCCCGTGACGGCCCAGCGAGGCGGTCGCTGAAGCAGTCGGGGACGGGGTCGGCCTGGGCGGCAGCACGGAGAACCTCGGGTCCGTCCGGGGCGGGACGACCACGACGCCGACCACACCGAGCGCGGTGTCGTCGGCGAACGGGCGGACCAGCGCCTCCTTGGTCAGCGAGCTGCTGGTGCCCTCGAGCCTGGTGATGACCCCGACCGGCACGCCCGGCACGTAGGGCCGGCCGCCTGCCGAGCCGAAGGTGACCAGCTCCTGCCCCCGATGCAGGATCGCGTTGACGTCGAACACCTGGAGCCGGAGCAGGCCGGCGCCGGTCATGCTCTTGCCGGTCCCGCTCACCACGCCGATCTGCCCGGTGCCGGCCAGCCGGACCCCGACGGTCACGCTGGCGTCGGTGGCGAGCAGGACGGTGGCGGTGGTCGCGCTGGCCGAGGTCACCGTCCCGACCAGGCCCTGGCCGTTCAGCACGGTCTCATCGGGCTTGATGCCGTCCACCCGGCCCGCGTCGATCGTGACCGAGTCGTCGTAGGCCGCGCCCGCGGCGATCACGCTCGCGGTCACGATCCGGTACCGCCCCCGGCCGGCCAGCTGGAGCAGCTGGCCGAGCTGGCCCGCGTCGTATTTGCTGAGACGCTGCTGATTCAGCTGGGCGCGGAGATCAACCACCTGCCGTTGGAGAGCATTGATCTTGCTCTGGGAGCTGGAGCCGGTCAGCCCGTCGGTGAACGCGGCGACCGGCCTGGTGACCAGGGTGGCGGCGCTCTCCACCGAGCCGAACACGCTGCCGCCGAGTCCGCGCAGCCCACCGACCCGCGAGCCGGTACCGCCCCGGTAGTTGATGGTGATCAGCGCGAGCGCAGCCGCCAGCAGCACCCCCAGAACGATGCGGGTACGCCGGGTGTCGTGCACCAGGTCTCCTCGTCCAACCGCCGGCTATGGCCCCGTGGCTAACTGTGCCAGCTGGCTCCGTTGCTCGGCCCCGTGTTAGCTACCGCTGCCGCTGTCCATCCTGCCCCCTGGGGGTCAGCGTCTGCGCTCCGGGACCAGAACCTGGCTCAGGGTGTCGAAATCTTCCACGCACTTGCCGGTGCCCAGCACCACCGAGTCGAGCGGGTTGTCCGCCACGTGCACCGGCATGCCCGTTTCCTCGCGCAGCCGGTCGCCCAGCCCGCGCAGCAGCGCTCCCCCGCCGGTCAGCGCGATTCCCCGGTCCATCACGTCGCCGGCCAGTTCCGGCGGGCACTTGTCGAGGGTGGTCTTGACCGTGTCCACGATCAGGGCGACCGGTTCCTCGATGGCCCGGCGGATTTCCTCGGCCGAGATGACGATCGTCTTGGGCAGCCCGCTGACCAGGTCACGGCCCCGGATCTCGGCGTGCGGCTCATCCGCCGAGGGGTAGGCGGAGCCGAGCGCCATCTTGATCTCCTCGGCGGTGCGCTCGCCGAGCATGAGCGAGTACTCCTTCTTGCCGAATGTGATGATCGCCTGGTCCAGCTCGTCACCGGCCACCCGGATCGACTGTGCGGTGACGATCCCGCCCAGCGAGATCACCGCGACCTCGGTGGTGCCGCCGCCGATGTCCACCACCATGTTCCCGGTCGGCTCGTTGACCGGCAGGCCGGCCCCGATCGCCGCGGCCATCGGCTCCTCGATGATGTAGACCCGGCGCGCACCAGCCTGGTGGCCAGCCTCCTTGACCGCGCTCTGCTCCACCCCGGTGATGCCGCTGGGCACCGCCACGACCACGCGCGGCTTGGCCAGGTGCCGGCGCCGGTGCACCTTCTGGATGAAGTAACGCAGCATCCGCTCGGTCACGTCGAAGTCGGCGATGACGCCGTCCTTGAGCGGGCGCACGGCCACGATGTTGCCGGGCGTCCGCCCGATCATCCGTTTCGCCTCGACCCCGACGGCGACGATCGCGCCCGTGTTGGTATTCAGCGCCACCACGGAGGGTTCGTTGAGCACGATGCCGCGGCCCCGGACGTACACCAGGGTGTTCGCCGTGCCCAGATCGACCGCCATGTCACGGCCCAGAAACGCCAGCGCGTTGCTCATCAGGAACGAGAACCTTCCAAAAAGGGTCTGCTGGATCATCTGTGGTCTTTTAACTACGGCTCACACCCGGCCGGGGTTCAGCCGCTCTTTGTCCTTCATCGGCCAGTGCCAGCCTGCCTAAACAAGGTCGGGAAAGAAGATCTTGATTTCCCGTTCGGCGGAGTCCGGTGAGTCGGATCCGTGCACGATGTTCTGCTGTACATCCAACGCGTGATCACCACGGATAGTGCCCGCGGAGGCCTGCACCGGATCGGTCGCGCCGGCCAGCCCGCGGAACGCCTCGATGGCCCGGGGACCCTGCACCACCAGGGCAACCAGCGGTCCCGACGTGATGAACACGACCAGCGACGGGAAGAAGGGCCTGCCCACGTGCTCGGCGTAGTGGGTCTCGGCCGTTTCCGGGGTGATCACCCGCATGTCCATCGCGACGATCTGCAGGCCTTTGCGCTCGATGCGGGACAGGACCTCCCCGATCAGCCCCCGGCGGACCGCATCGGGCTTGACTAGGACAAGGGTACGTTGAATCAAAGCTTGCTCCTCTTGGCCGGTGGCAACGGTGCCGATCCCGGAGTGATCGAGGGCAATCCCGCCGCGGGCAGATCTTACCGTTGCCGCAGCGCAGACCGGGGCTCCCGACACGTGCGGGCGCCCGGTCGCGCCCCCGTCACGCCGGCGCGGGTTACCCAGCGCAGGCGTAGCCGCCGCATCTAACTTAACTGCCCCACCGTAAGCCCGCCAGTTGACGGGACTCGCCGCTGAGGGCGTGACCTGGACATATGACCAGGATCTAAGGCAAGCTCGGAGAAGCGCCATCGTGGCGACGAGAAGCAGATGAACGGTGGAAGACGAGATCGGTAACTCCGCCCCCGATCCCGGCCCAGCGGATCCGCGGGCCGCTGCGCTCGCTTACCCGGATCCGCTGGCCGGCGCCGCGGAGTCCGCTGATGTGCTGACGGGCGCCGCCGACCCCTCGGATGCGCTGACGGACACCTCCGCGCCGGCGCTGCGGCGGGACGGCCTGCTGACCCGGATCGCGCCGTTCGCCGCGCTGGCCATCCTGGCCGAGGCGAGCCTGGCGCTGCCCCCCGGTCCGGTCTCCATCCCGGAGGCGATCGCCAGCGTCGTGATCCTGCTGGTCACCGCGGCGCTCGTGGTCCTGGTGCCCTGGGACCGGCTCCCGGCCTGGTGTGACGTGACGGTGCCGCTGCTGTACACGGCGTCCGTGCTGCCGCTCACCCAGGCGGCCGGGGGGACGTACTCCGGGATCATGCTCATCCTGCTCGGCCCGATCATCTGGACCGTGCTCTTCGGCCGGCCGTGGGAGTCGGCCGTGGTCAGCGCGGCTGCCCTGGGCGTGGTGCTGTTGGTCTCGCTGATGCCCGACATGGCGAGCCCGGCCGTGCTGATCCGCCGGATGAGTGCCTGGGCGGCGCTGTCCGCCATGATCGCGGTGGCCGGGCACGGCCTGCGCGCCCGGATCCGCCGGTCGCGCCAGCAGGCGGCCCTGATGCAGGAGCGGCTGCGCGAGATGAGCATCCTGGCCGACCGGGACCGCATCGCGGCCAGCCTGCACGACACGGTGGTCCAGCGGCTGTTCGCGTCGGGCCTGTCGCTGCAGAGCACGGCGGGCCTGCTCGGCGGCCGGCCGGAGGTGGCCGGCCGGATCGACCAGGTGGTGCGGGATCTGGACGAGTCCATCACCCTGCTCCGCCAGTCCATCTTCGATCCAGCGCACGGGACGCCCGCCCGGGGCCTGCGCCGCAGCATCCTCGACGTGTCCTGCGAGCTGACCTCCTGGCTCGGGGTGGTCCCCGAGGTGACCCTGGAGGGCCCGCTCGACACCGCCGTGCCCGGGCCGGCCGCCCGCCAGTTGCTGGGGGTGCTGAGGGAAGGGCTGGCCCACAGCGGTGCCTACGCGCACGCGACCCAGGTGGCGGTGGTCGTGGCCGCGGACCAGGAGATGGTGACCCTGACGATCACCGACGACGGCACCCGGTGGACCGCCCGGACCGCTGGGAACGGGTCCACCCTGCCCGCGCTGCGGGCGCGGGCCGAGCAGGTCGGCGGGACGGTGGCGACCGAATCCGCGACCGGCGGATCC
>DASQRM010000233.1:0-15333 GCA_035642895.1 Streptosporangiaceae bacterium
CGCGAACCCGGCGACGATGGCCACCATGAGCAGCCAGCTCGCGGTCGGCGTGAGGCAGCCGTTGGCCAGGTCGTTGATGACGTTGTCGGAGATGGGCAGCGTCCCGCCCGAGCCGAGGATCCAGATCACCAGCCCGTTGCAGGCCAGCAGGCCGGCCAGGGTCACCACGAACGAGGGCAGCCGGAGCCGGGCGATCAGGGTGCCCTGCAGCGCGCCGATAGCCGTGGTGACCAGCAGGGCGGCGATGACCGCCGCCCACCAGGGCCAGTCGCGGGACCCGATGAGCAGTTCCGCGGTGATCACCCCGCCGATCACGGAGACGAAGCCGATCGACAGGTCGATGTCGCCGAGCAGGAGCGCGAACACCTCACTCATCCCCAGCAGCATGAAGACTGCGCCCTGGACCAGCAGGTCGGTGAGGTTCACCGGGGACAGGAAGTGCCCGTTCAGCGACTGGAAGATGACCGCGATCACGATCAGGCCGGTGATCACTGAGATGGCGCCGCTCTCGCCGGGGGCCAGCCAGGCCGCGGCCGCCCGGCGCGGCACCGTGATGTCCGCCCGCGCCATCGCGGTCAGCCCGCGATCCCGGCCCGGCGGCAGGCGGCCCGCAGCGACCCTCCGCAGAGCTGGGCGGCGGCCACGAACTGGTCCCTGATCACCGTGGCCGCCAGGCTGGCCGCAGTCACCCAGACCGGTCGCAGCAGCACGGAAGGCACCTGCACCTTGCGGGTCGGATCGAAGGTGGTGCCGTTGACCAGGCTGGCCGGCGGGACCTGCCCGGCCCGCAGGTACAGGCTGAGGGCTGCGGCGGCCTGGGCCTCCAGGTAGATGGGCTTGTAGACGGTCCCGCACTGGTAGCCGGCCAGGATGTTGGCCAGCCCGGCCGGGGTCGCGTCCTGGCCGGTGGTGGGGAGGGCGCGGGGCGGGGTGTTCAGCGTCTTCAGGTAGGAGATGACCGCGCTGGCCGTGTCGTCGTTCGGGGTGAGCACCGCCGTGATCTTGTTGTTCGCGGTGTACTGCTCCTCGAACGTGGTCTGCGCGGTCGTGGGGTCCCAGCTGCCGGGCGGCCGGCCCGCGTCGGTGTAGCGCCCGGACGTGAAATACGGCCGGAGCACGTGGTCGTAGCCCCGGGCGAAGAGGGTGGCGTTATTGTCGGTCGGCGCCCCGCGCATGACGAGCACGTCCGGCCGGCGCACGTGCCAGGCCTGGATGCAGTTCACCAGCCCGCGGGCCATCAGGGCCCCCACCGCCACGTTGTCGAAGCTCACGTAGTAGGCCCGGGTGCCGCCGAGCGTCATCCGGTCGTAGTCGACCACCTTGACGCCGAGGGAGGCCGCGGCCGACTCGATCGACGCCCCCACCCCCGAGTCGATGGGATCGAGCAGCAGCACCGTCGCCCCCTGAGTCATATCGGACTCCGCCTGAGCTTGTTCGGTCGCGTCGCTGCCCTGGGCGTTAGTGATAAAGAACTGATCGCGGCGGAGGCCAGCCGCCTGCAGCGCGCGGGCCAGGTACGGGGCGTCGAATTCGCTGTAACGCGGCGAGGTCATGGTGTCGGGCAGCAGCACCCCGATCTTGCCGGTGCCGAGGCGGCTGAGCACGCTCAGCCTGCGCATCGCCGAGAAGTCCGTGGTGAAGGACCGGGCTGAGACCGAGGGGATCAGCTCGCCCTGGGCGGCCGCCGACCGGGCGGCCGGGGGCCGGCTGCAGCCCGCTAAGCCTCCGCCGGCCAGCACGGCGCCAGCCAGCCCGGCCGCAGCCAGCGCGGCCCGCAGCGCGGAGGCCAGCCGCCGCGCGTTCATGGCCGGCTCCGCCGCGCGCTCTTGGTGAGCCGGCTGCGCCCGGCGGCGCGGGGCGGGCTCATGCCGTGGCGAACCGGTAGCCGGAGCGCGGCTCGGTGATGAACAGCGGCTCATCCCCGTCCCGCTCTAGCTTGGCCCGCAGCCGCCCGACGTACACCCGGGTGTACTCGGTCTGCGTCTCGTAGCCGGGACCCCAGACCCGGCGCAGCAGGGTCGCGTGGGTGAGCAGTTCCCCCGGGCTCACCGCGAACTGGCGGAGCAGCGCGAATTCGGTCGGGGTCAGGTGCACCAGGCCGCCGGCCTTGGTGACCCGCCGCCGCTCCAGGTCGATCTCGACGTCCCCGATCCGCACGACGCTCGGCTCCGGCCGGCCGTCGGCCGTCGGCTTGCTGCGCCGCAGGGTCGCGTTGATCCGGGCCAGCAGTTCCTCGATGCCGAACGGTTTGGTCATGTAGTCGTCGGCGCCCAGGTTGAGGGCGCGGACCTTGTCGGTCTCGGCGCGGCGGGCGGACAGCACGATAATGCCGACCCCGGACTGCTCCCGGATCTCCCGGCACAGCTCGAAGCCGTCCCGCTCGGGCAGCATCAGGTCGAGCAGCACGACGTCGAGGCCCCGCGCCTGGAGGACCTCGCTGACCCCGGTCCCGTCCTTGGACACGATCACGTCGTGGCCGCGTGCGGAGAGGTTGGACCGGACCAGGTCGACGATGTTCTGGTCATCCTCCACGATGAGGACCACCGTCTTGTCAGCCACCACGTTGTTCCTCCGGTTCCTCCACCACGTTCCAGGATGCCCCGGACGGCTCGCCGGCGGTCGCTGACCGGGGATCTGGTGGCGGATCAGCCGGGAGCGCGACCACGAAGGACGCCCCGGGATCGGCCGGCGCCACCACCAGGGTGCCGCCGTGCGCTTCGATGATCCCCCGTGCGATAGGCAGCCCCAGGCCGGTGCCCGCTACCTCGGTGGTGCCGCGGACCCGCGGCTCGAAGATCTTCTCGGCCAGCCCGGCCGGGATGCCCGCCCCGTAGTCGGTGATCTCCACCTCGGCCCAGCCCGGCGCGCCCCCGGCCCGGACGGTGACGTCCGTGCCCCGAGGCGACGCGCCGTGGCTGGCCGCGTTCTCCAGCAGGTTGACGAAGACCTGCTCGAGCCGGTCGTGGTCGGCCCAGACCGGCTCCACGCCCCCGGCCGCGCGGACCCGCACCGCCGGCCCCCGGGACAGGCAGTTCGCCGCGGCGCTGACGACCAGCGCCAGGTCACACCAGTCGCGCTGCAGCCGGAGCACGCCTGACTCGATCGCGGTTGAATCGAGCAGGTCACCGACCAGGCGTTCCATCCGGGCCGACTCGGCGGCGATGGAGCCCAGGAACCGCCGCGTCGCCTCCGGGTTCCAGGTCAGGTCGGGCTGGCAGAGGGTGGAGGCGTAGCCGTGGATGGCGGTCAGCGGGGTCCGCAGCTCATGGCTGAGCGAGGAGAGCATGTCCCGCTGGATGCTCTGCGACCGGCGCAGCGCCGCGGCCTCGCGCCGCGCGGTCTCCAGCGATTCCCGTTCCATGGCCAGGGCCAGCGACCGGCCCGCGTCGTCGAGCAGTTCGAGGGCGTCCTCGGTGACGGTCTTGCCCGGGCTCCACCAGGCGACCAGCGCCCCGCGCTGGCCGGGCAGCCGGAGCGAGCCCGCGGCCAGCCCGGGTGCCACCAGCCGGGCCGGGATGTCGGCTCCAGCACCGGCACCGGCGTCGGTCTCGGCCCCGGCTCCGGTCTCGGGCCCCTGGTCTCTCCCGGCGAACAGCACGGCCGCGGCGGCGGTGCGGAGCCCGGGCAGCACGCTGGGACCGCTCGGCCCGGCCACGCTCCGGCATTCGACGGCCGGGCCGTTGGCGGCCATCACCGCCGCGGTGTCCGCGCCCAGCCCGTCCACCAGGGCCAGCAGCGAGATCTCCAGGCCGCCCTGCAGCCGTTCCGGCCCGGCCAGGCTCTCCAGCAGCCCGCGCAGTGATTCCAGAACCCGGTTGCGCCGGGACACCTCGGTGAGCAGCCGCTCCCGCTCGATGGCGGACGCCGCGTAGCGCAGGTAGATGGTGGCCAGCTCGAGCCGCTCGGAGGCCGGGTTCCCGGGGGAAGCGGCGTAGCCGGACACCGTGCCCAGCACACCGTCACTGCCGAGGATGGGGGCGGCCCAGGCGCTCCGCACGCCGGACGCGGCGGCCGCCGCCGTGCCCGCGGGCCAGGTGGACCTGGTCTGCAGGTCGTCCACCACCACGACGGCACCGCCCGCCGCGGCCAGCCCGGCCGGGCCGCCCTCCGCACCGACCGGCAGGGCCGCGTTCAGCTCCAGCAGTTCCGCGGGCAGCCCGGTCGCCGCGAGGCGGCGCAGCACCGGCCGGTTGCCGGTGGTCTCCAGCAGGTGCACGCATAGCATGTCCACCTCGAGCGCCCCGGCCATCGCCGACACGATCAGCGGGAGCGAGGCGGCGGGCTCAGCCTCGGAGAGCTGGTCAGCCAGGCTCTGCAGCCGCCTGATCTGCCGGCTGGCGATGGAGTCCGCCTCGACCCCCGACATCAGGGCCACGAGGTCGCTGCGCTGCACCTCCACCGGGGACACGTCGGCGACGACGGCGCCGTCCCGGAGCACGACGATCCGGTCGGCCAGCGTGAAGACCTGCTCCAGGTCGTGCGTGGCGAGCAGCACGCTCGCCCCCACCTCGCGGGCTTCCCGCAGGATCGACTCCACCAGCGCGGTCTCGGCCACGCCCAGCGAGGCGGTGGGCTCGTCCATCACCAGCAGACGAGGCGGCGTGAGCAGCGCGCGGGCCACCGCGACCAGCTGCCGCTGGCCACGGGACAGGACCCGGAGCGGCACGTCCAGGCGCAGGTCACGCGCCCCGACCCGGCGCAGCAGCGTGGCGGCCTGCTCACGCAGGGCCGATTCTGGGAGCACCCAGCGGCCAGGGCGGCCGAGGAAGATGTTGGCTACCGCGTCCAGGTCGTCGCACAGCCCGTGTTCCTGCCACACGGTCTCGACGCCGGCCCGGCGCACTTGCCCGGGCCGGGCCGGCATGGGGCGCCCGGCGAACTTCACCTCGCCCGCGTCGGCGTCGAGCACCCCGGCAATGGCCCCGATGAGGGTGGACTTGCCCGCGCCGTTGCCGCCCGCCACAGCGACGATCTCACTGGGGCCGACCTGAAGGCTGACCTCGCGGAGCACGGTGAGCGGGCCGAAGCTCTTGGTGAGGCCGCTGACTTCGAGCAGGGCGGCCTGGCCGCGGGGCTCCGCCGACCGGCTGCACCAGCTCACCAGTGTCTCCGTCATGCCGCACGGCCGACCCGGCCCCGGCGCCGGGTTAGGCCGTGTCCCTAGCGCACCATTTGCCCATGACTCTTGGCTGCCCGTGACTCATGGCTGCCTGCGACTCACGGCTAGCTGTTACTAGTGGCTAGCTGCGACTCGTAGCTGGCCTGTGGCCGACGGCCCGGTCAGGATAACCGCCGGCGGGCCGGGCGGCTACTGTCACGCAGCCCGCCGCAGGTCGGGGGCTCAGGCCCCCGATCAAGCGGGCACGACCACGTACTGCCGGAGGCACAGATCGTGGAAGGTGACCGGGCCGCGCGGCCCGGGCACGTGGTCCACGTTGATGCCCGTTTCCGGCACACCGCGCAGCTTGAACCCGTCGAGCAGCCGGGTGGTGGCGTTCCAGAACGCACCGGTCCCCCGGTAGGCGTCCAGGAACTCGCGGGCCGCGGCGGGGTCGGCAGTGACGATGCCGGCCGCGAGCCCGGACGTGCAGTCGTTGGCCAGCGCGGCCGCTGCCGCCGGGCTGTCCGCCGGGGCGATGGTCAGAGTGGCCTCGTGCCCGCTGTCCAGGGCCCACTCGTGGCCCAGCGGATGCGCGTGCGGCGGCAGCGACGGGGTGATACCCAGCGCGCGGACCGGCTCCAGGACCACCTCGAGCAAGCGGTCCCAGGCCGGCGCGGCGATCAGCAGGAGGTTCAGCCGGTTACATACACCCAGCCGGTCCAGGCTGCTGGTGACGATCTCGGCGGCCAGCGCCGGATCTGCGGCCCGATCCAGGTAGAGCACGCCACCCCCGTCGGCGTGCGCGAGCGTGCGCACGCCGGCCCGGGCCGCCTCGGCAGCCAGGCTCCGCGTGGTGTCCCCGCTGCCCCGCAAGATGACCAGCGGGATGAGGCCCGGCTGGCGGACCAGCTCGACGGCGGCTTCCCGGTCCGCGGACCGGACCAGCTGCACGACCCGCGGATCCAGCCCGGCGGCCTGCGCCGCCGGAGCGATCACGTGGTCGGCGAGGGCGGCGGCGGACCGCAGCGCGGCGCCCCCGGTGCGCAGCACCCCGGCGTTGCGGGACTTGAGCAGCTGCGAGGCGATGTCGATGGTCACGTTGGGCCGGGCCTCGAAATTCGCCCCGATGACCCCGACCGGCACCCGCCGCTCGGCCAGCCGCAGCTGTCCCCCGGACGGACCGCCGGCCAGGTCGCCCAGCGGGGTCGTTTCCGGCGGGAACGGCGCGTCGGCCAGCAGCCCGATCTGGCGGGCCATCTCCTGCATCCGGCCCGGATCGAGCCGGAGCCGGTCCAGCAATCCCTGGCCCAGGCCCGCGGTCTCGCCGTCGGCCATGTCGTCGGCGTTGGCGGCGAGGATCTCCGGGGCCCGCTCCGTGAGCCGGGACGCCATCTCCCTCAGCGCCTGGTTGATGACATCGCCGGTGGCCTGGGCGAGGCTCGCGGCGCTGTCCCGGGCGGCTTCGCCGCCGGCGATCACAACCTTCTGCGCATCAGACACGCTGCCGATGCTAGGGCATGGCGCCGGCCGGCTCCCAGCGCCAGTGGAAGCCCACCACCGACCGCTCCAGCGACCGGAGGTAGCGGTGCACCGAGTGCTGGCTGTCCAGGGTGACCTGCTCCTGTTCCAGCACCCTTCCTTCCATGCCGTCCCAGACCGCCCACCACACTGCGGGCGGCACCTGGTCGGGATGGAACTCGACGCGCATGTCGAAGTTCTCCAGGGTGTTCATGACCGCACGGCGGTACTCCCGCTCTTCCGGATCGGACAGGTTCCCGTCGTAGTGGTAGGAGGTCCAGTACTCGAGGGTCAGCGTCTCGCCGAGGCTGAGCGAGTGGGCCAGCGGGATGTCGGTCACGTAGACCACGTCGCCGATCCGGCGGAACGGACCGGGTGCGCCCGCACATCCCTGCCCGACTTCCAGCGTGACCGCGTTGGTGTCGTAGAGGTACGGGATCCGGTCAAGTCCCTCGGCGATGGCCTCGACGACCTGCATGGTCCGGGTCCGGGCCGGCCTGCGGTCGGCGCCGACATAGACGTGGTCATGCAGCGACACCGTCTGGTGCCGGCGTGGGCCCAGCACGTCTGCCACCTCGGCGGCTGCGCCGGAGCGCATCGCCCGTGGACCGGCCAGGACGGTGATCCGGCCGGTGCCGCGCCACAGCCGCCAGAGCCGGTCTTCTTCCTGGGCCGAGAACCCGAAGGCGGCCACGAACAAGGCCAGCGTGGGGCGGCTCAGCAGCCGGCCGGACAGCGCCCGGCCCACGGTGTCCTTGAGCTGATGCGGGAGCACGTCGGAATGGCCGGCCGCGCGCGGCGAATTCCACAGGTACTGCGCCAGCACGTCGGCCACGGCGAGATGGTTGATGGCGCCGGGGCGGGACCGCTGCGCGTGGGATTCCCAGAGCTGGCGGTACCGGCCCGGGCGCAGCAGTAATTCGCGCAGGTAGCGCCCGGCGGCCTCGCGGCCCGCCGCGAGCTGCGGCTCTGTCACGATATGGCTCTATCCGCTCACTGCTTACCGGTCCTGCGCTGACCTGCCCGGTGCTGGTGTGCCCGGTGCTGATGGGCGCAGTGCTGACGTGCTGCGGGGTTATCTGCCCAGGGCTCTATTCACTCATTGCGAACTTACTGCGACCTATGCCGTCTAGCGTACGTCGCAGATCTCGCCGGGAGGGGAAGTTCGGGCTACGGGCGAGACGGCGACAGGGGACCGGGGGGACGGGCCGCCGTCGGCATGCCCGTCCCTTCCCGGGCTCTTGTCTTGTCCGGGGGGGCGACCCCCCTGCAACCCTGCTCGCCCGGAGGCCCGAGCCCCGGAACCCCCAAGTTGCCCGCCCCTGTAGCACTTCGTCTTCGGCGGGTGCCGGGTTGGTCGCCGACTCGGCGGGAACACGCCTGCGGCGCGCCCCGCCTCGCCGGCGAATCAGCACTGGCTGAGCGGGATGCGCCTGCGGCACGCCGCCCACCTCTCCGCGGTTACCCCGATCCCCGGGGCAGATCCTCACCGTCAGAAGAGTATGGACATCAGCGTGGCCACCTCGGTGAACCCGACCTTCCGGTACACGGCCCGGGCCGGCGCGTTGAAATCGTTGACGTACAGCGACACCACGGGCGCGATGGACCGGAGCGCCTCCTGGACCACGGCCGCCATCCCGGCCACGGCGAGCCCCTGCCCCCTCAGTTCGGGCCGCACCCATACCCCCTGGACCTGGCAGGCGTGCGGGGTGACCGCCCCGATCTCGGCCTTGAACATCACCCGGCCGTCCTCGATCCGGGCGAACGCCCGCCCGAGAGCGATCAGCTCAGCGACCCGGGCCCGGTAAGCAGCCCCGCCGTCCGGACCGAGCGGGGACACCCCCACTTCCTCGGTGAACATGGCCACCGAGGCCGGGAGCAGCACGTCGAGCTCGCTGGGCCGGACCCGGCGCAGGTGCGGGTCCGGGGCCACCCGTGGCGGCCCGGAAATGGCCATGACCGGCTGTGCGTCCCGGATCTCCCGGGGCTGGCCCCAGTAGGGGCGCAGCAGTTCCCACATCTGCCCGACGGCTTCCGCCGGGCCCACGATGGACGAGCAGCGCCTGCCCTGGAGCCGGGCCCGGCCCGCGAAGGCGGTCGCGGCGGCCGGTGTCGCCCCGACCGGGACCAGGTTGGCCCCGGCGTAACAGGCGGAAGTCAGCCTGCCACCCGGTACAAAACCCCACATCTGCCCGCCGAGCCGGACCGGATCGAGGCCTGCCTCATGGACCCGGGAGCTGACGAAGACATTCACCACCGGGTCACGGTCGCACAACTCGAGCACGTCGTCACGATCGCGGTCGTTGAGCAGGCGCAGCGATGAGGACCGCGACGCCTTGGTGCGCAGCACCCTTCCAGCGTATCGGTCCGTCATGAGGAATGCTCCCCAGGCAGGTCAGCCGGTCGCGGACGGCGGCGGCAGGGCCGGGCAGGTGGCGTTGACCGGGCCCGGGCCGCTGGGCAGCGCGCCGGTGGACAGATACCGGTTCAGGTAGCCGTCGACGCAGGTATTGGGCGGCTGGGCCAGGGACTGGCCGTGATTACCGCCGCCTTCCACCACCACCATCCGGGCGCTCGGCAGCAACCGGTGCGCGGTTTGCGCGCCCGCGTAGGGGGTGGCCGCGTCCAGGGTGCCCTGGATCATCAGGATGCCCGGCAGGCCGGCCCCCGTGATGTGCAGCGGGTGCGCGGGCCCGCGCACCGGCCAGAACGCGCAGGAGGCGTTGAACCAGGCGTTGTCCCAGGCCTGGAACGGCGCGGTCCGGTACACCCGGCGGGTGTCGGAGTTCCACTTCGCCCAGTTCCGCGGCCAGTTCACGTCGCTGCACTCCACCGCGTTGTAGACCGCGAACTCGTTCTCGCTCTGCACGCCCTCCTGCTGGTACTGGCTGACCAGCTGCCCGGTGGCGCCGGTGTGCAGGTAGGCAGCCAGCGCCGTGGCCAGGCCGGGCCACAGCCCGTTGCTGTACCCGCCCTGCAGGAACGTGTCGTCGAAGTCGTCCGCCCCGATCCGGCCTTGGACGGGGTGGGCCTGGAGCCGGGCCCGGGCCTGGTACCAGGCGTGGTCGACCGCGGCCCGGGTTCGGCCCAGCCGGTAGGTGGCGTTATGCGCCGCGACCCAGGAGAAGAACGCCTCCATCCGGCCCTCGAACGCGTAATCCTGGGCGATGTTGTCGGCGTACCAGGCGCCGGTGGGGTCCACCGTGCTGTCCAGGACCATGCGGTGCAGCCGGTGCGGGAACAGGGTGGCGTATACCTGGCCCAGGTAGGTCCCGTAGGAGTAAGCGAAGTAACTGATGGCCGGGACGCCGAGCGAGGCCCGGATCGAATTCATGTCCCGGGCCGCGTCCACCGACGTCATATAGGGCAGCAGCCAGCCGTAGCGCTTCTCGCAGTCCGCCGCATAGCTTTTCGCCCGGTTGATCAGGGTCTGCTCCGCAGCGGCACTGGCCGGGATGTAGTCCGGCCGTTCCCCGGAGAAGAACGAAGGGTTGCAGGTCAGGGCCGGCTGGCTGGAACCCACCCCGCGCGGGTCGAAACCGATGATGTTGTAGTCGGCGGCCACCTGAGGGCTCAGCCCGTCCGCCACGAACGCCGCGAGGGACAGGCCGCTGCCGCCCGGGCCGCCCGGGTTGACCAGCAGGTCGCCCTGCTGCTGGCTGGGCGGCGCGGTGGCCTGCACCCGGGACAGCGCGAGGGTGATCTTCCGGCCCGCCGGGTGAGCGTAGTTGAGCGGCACCGACACGCGGGCGCACTGGAGGCTGGTGCCCTCGATGGAACAGGAATGCCAGTGCAGCGCCGCCGCTCCGGGCGAGCCTGTGGCCGAGCCCGGCGCCGTGGACGCGGATGACCCGGTGGTCGTCTCCCCGGAGCCGGTGGTCGCCCCCCCGGAGGCCGTGCAGCCTGCCACGGCGAGGAGGGCGGCGCCGACGGCGCCTGTGACCGCCCGCCACCCCGGCCGGGCCGGGCGCAGCGAGGTCATCCGGCGGGGCAGGTTCATCCGGCGGCGCGATGGCATGACAGTCATCTTGCCCGATGCGCGACCCCGCCCCGGCCGCCTGCCCCCCAGACGCGGGCCGCGGCCGGGACAGCCGCTCAGGCCGACCGCTGCCGCTCGGCCAGGGCCCGCCGGTACTCCTCGATGACGATGTCGTTCAGTTCCTGGACCGAGGTGTCCTTGGCCAGCTTGTCGAAGGTGATCTCGCCGTGCTGCAGCAGGTTGATCCGGTCGCAGACCTCGAGCGCCTGGCCGTAGTTGTGCATGATCATGATGATCGAGACCTGGCCCTGGCTCTTCAGGTCCTTGACCAGTTCCAGGATCATCGCCCCTTCCTTGGCGCCCATCGCCGCCAGCGGCTCGTCCAGCAGCAGCACCTTGGCGTTCGAGGTCACCGCCCGGGCCACCGCGATGGCCTGGCGCTGGCCACCGGACAGCTTGGCCACCTCCGAGTCGACCGAGGGGATGTCCACCCCGATCCGGTCGAGTTCCTTCTGGGCGGTGCGCCGCATGCTCCGGTTGGACAGCAGCGTCCAGCGGGTCCGCTCCCGGTTCAGGAACATGTTGTGGTACACGGTGAGCTCGTTGATCAGCGCCAGGTCCTGGAACACGGTATCGATGCCGAGCGAGCGGGCGTGGTCCACTGACTTGAGCGTGACCTCCTGGCCCTCCAGGATGATCCGGCCCGCGGACGGGGGCTGGAAGCCGCATATGATCTTGATCAGGGTGGACTTGCCCGCGCCGTTGTCGCCCAGCAGGCCGAGCACCTCGCCCTGGCCCAGGTGGAGGTTCACGTCGTGCAGCGCGGTCACTGCGCCGAACCGCTTGCTGATGTGCTCGACCCGGAGCGCATCACCACTGGGGTCGGCCGTCGTGGCCGGCTGCGCCTCGCCTGGGACTGGTTCGGTCGTCATCAGTTCCTCCCCGCTGCCCGCAGCCGCGCGAGCCGGACGTTGGCGATCATGGACAGCAGGATGGCCAGCCCGAACACGATGTCCAGCGGGTTGGCGCTGATCCCGGCGACGTTGAGGCCGTTGATCAGGGTGGCGAGCACGATCCCGCCGAGGAACGCGCCGAGGATAGTGCCCTGCCCGCCGAGCATCGCCGTGCCGCCGATGACCGCCGCGGTCACCGCGTAGAACATCGGCTGGTACCCGCCGGCACTCGGGTCGATGGTGTTGACGTAGAAGGCGTTCTGCAGGCCGACCAGTGCGCCCAGGGTCGAGGTGAGCATGAAGTTGCCGTACTTGATCCGGCCGGTCTTGATGCCTGCCTCGCGGGAACCGAGGGCGTTCCCGCCGGTCGCGATGGTGTGCAGGCCCCACTTGGTCCGGGTCAGCACCACATAGAAGATCGCGGTGAGCACGATCGCCCAGATGAACTGGGACCACGGCGCCGCGCCGATCCAGCGCCCGATGCCCACCGAGGAGGCGGGGACGTTGGCTGGGTAGGCGTGTGACGTGGTCAGCGTGAGGCCGAGCAGGATGAACCCGGTGCCCAGCGTGGTGATGAACGAGGGCAGGCCCATGGTGACGGTGAGGAAGCCGTTGACCCAGCCCACCACCACGCCGAACAGCAGCGAGAGGATGATCGCCGCCACGACCGGCACCCCGTAGAAGTCGATCAGGTAGTGCATCAGGAACGGCGCGAAGGTGAAGACGAAGCCGGCGGACAGGTCGATCTCGCCGCAGATCAGCAGGAACACCTCGCCGATGGCGATGATGATGATCGGCGCCGCGGTCTCCGACAGCAGGTTGGCCAGGTTCGTCTGGCTGACGAACGTGGAGTTGTACCTGATGCCGAAGTAGAGCAGCAGCACCACGGCCACCACGAAGACCGTCGCCTCGCGCTGCCGGGCCAGCAGCCCGAACACGCTGCCGAGCGGATTTCGCCGCGCGGGCTGCCCCCCGGGTGGCGAAACGGTCTGCGGGCTGCGCTCGGTGATCTCGCTCATGTCGACTCCAGTTTTCCCTCAGCTCACCACGTCAACCGGCGGCAGGACAGGCTGGCAGTTAGTAGCCAGTCTGCCCCGCCGCCGGTCATGCCGGCCAGTACCCCGGATATCCGGATATCAGGTGCTGGTGGTGGCAGTCGGGTTGCTGATCGCACCAGACGGGCGCGGCTGGTACTTCTGCGCGCTGGTGGAGCCCTGGAACCGGCTGCTCACGGTGAACGGCTTGGCGTTGGACTTGGTGATGAACGTCAGGCCCGTGTCGGTGTCGGCCGGGGTGACCGTGCCGCCCGAGATGTTGTACAGGTAGAAGTACAGGGTCGGCAGGAAGCCCTGCATGTAGGGGTCCTGGTAGATGGTGAAGTTGGTCTTGCCGGCCTCGATGTTGGACAGCGTGGTCGGCGTGGTGTCGAACCCGCCGTTCGGGATCGTCAGGCCGGTCGAGCCCAGCGCCTGCGCGAGGTTCTGGGTGGAGCCCGCGTCCACCGCGAACGCGCCCTTGAGCGTCTTGTGCCCGGTCAGGAACGCCTTCTCCGCCGACAGCTCCTGGCCGGTCGCCGCGCCAGTGGCCACCTCGTGCACGGTGTAGGAGCTGCCGAGCACGGACACCGCACCGTCGTAGCGGGGCTGGATGTTGCCGGACCCGGGCGTGGCGATGAAGATGGCGATGTCGCCACCGCCGGGGACCAGTGACTTGATCTGGTTGCCCAGCTGCTGGCCGGAGATGTACAGCGCCTGGCCGACGTACGCCAGCCGGTTCGTGCCGATGACCGGGACGCCCTTCTTGACCAGGCCGTCGGCGTTGTAGCTGAGCACCGGGATGCCCGCGTTCATCGCGTTCTTGACCGGGGTGGTGAACGAGGTGGCGTCAATCCCCGCGTAGGCGATCCCGGCCGCCTTGGCCGAGATGGCGGTGTTGAAGTAGCTCACCATCTCCGAGGCCAGCGAGTTCTGCGAGCCGCCCCACTTGGGGGTGGGCAGGTCGAGCAGCGCGGCCGCGTCCTGGAAGCCGTACTGCGTGGGCACGAAGAACGGGTTCGTGGTCACGTGGTTGACGTACCAGAACTGCCAGGCGGGCGTCTTCGGGAAGTTACCAGCCGCGCCCTTGGCGGCCGACGAGGCCGGGGCGCTGGACGAGCAGGCGGCCAGGAGTCCCGCCGCGGCCGCGGAGGCACTGACCAGGCCGGCCCCGCTGAGCAGCCGACGGCGGGTCGGGCCGTCTTTCATGTTCAAGGTCTCGACAGCCTCTTCGACCTTGGGGTCGATCTTCATGTATCTACCTCCAGGAGAATTACCTCGGTACTCGGCGTGACGCCACGGCGCGGCGCGCCGGAAATCTGGCGAGGGACCCGGCCCCCGGGCCGGGCCGGCCCATGCTGCGCCATCACGGGTCACCCCGCAAGCACCGCTGGGGCGGCGAGGCTGTGTCGGCCCGCGCTGCACGCCGGGATCGCCGCCGCCGCGCGCGCCATGCCGGAGAATGCGGCCCAGCAACGGAGGCTGACCGCAGTCGCTGCATCGCCCGTCCTCGAATCGTTGTCTTTTCCGAGGCTGGGCGGCCGCGGAGCTCCGGTGCCAGCCACATTCGGGCACCCGGATGGCTGACTCCGCCCCCAGGTTAGCGCTCTCAATCCGGTTCAAGATCGAGAACGACGTGCCCCTTGTTGGAGCCTTAAGCTAAAACACACAGACTCGATCGTCAACGCACAAGATATAAAGATCCGGTTCCGGCGTCATCACAGGTCGGCTGCGCAGACCGTCGATCCCGCCCCAGGGGGTAAGGAGGGCCCAGGATGCTAGCCAGACATCGACAATCGCTGATCCTGGAAGACATCCGGCGAGCCGGAAGCGCCCGGGTCAGCGATCTCACGCAGCGCCTCGGCGTGTCGGACATGACCATCCGCCGCGACCTTGAGACGCTAGCCCGGGCTGGGCTGATCGAGAAGGTGCACGGCGGGGCGGTGCTGCCCGGCTCACCGAGCAGCCACGAGCCGGGATTCGAGGCCAAATCGGTACTGGAAAAGCCGCAGAAGGAGGCCATTGCCCGGGCAGCCGCCGAATTGGTCACGCCCGGCACCGCGATCGCCCTGTCCGCGGGGACGACCACGTTCGCCCTGGCGCAGCAGCTGCTGGATGTGTCCGGGCTGACGATCGTTACCAATTCGGTGCGGGTGGCGAGCATCTTCGGGATCCCCCGGGCCGCGGGGCAGTTTGGCGCCACCCCGCAGGTGGTGCTCACCGGCGGGGTCCGCACCCCCTCGGACGCGCTGGTCGGCCCGATCGCGGACATCGCGATCCGCTCCCTGCACGTGGACCTGCTCTTCCTGGGTTGCCATGGCATCGACCCGGTGGCCGGCCTGACCACGCCCAACCTCGCGGAGGCGGAGACCAACCGGGCCTTCGTGCAGGCCGCCCGGCGGGTCACGGTGGTCGCGGATCACACGAAGTGGGGCATCGTCGGGCTGAGCAGCTTCGCCGAACTGGACGAAGTGGACACCTTCATCACCGACAGCCTGCTCCACGAAGAGGCCCGGGCCTTGCTCGGCGAGCGCGTCGGCGAGCTGGTCATCGCGGACGACCAGTCCGACGGCCAGGTGGGCTAGCCGCCTCGGCGCCGACCAGTCCCGGCTGGACCCGCTGGGACAGGCCGGGCTGCTGCCGGGCCGGTACACCCCGGCCGAGCCGCCCGCACTGGTCCAGCCCGCCCGCTACGGGCCGGCGGCTGATCTCCTGACCGCCGGCTGGCTTGCTGGCCTGCGGGCGGCC
>DASQRM010000234.1:0-34098 GCA_035642895.1 Streptosporangiaceae bacterium
CACGGCGACGGCGAAGACCACACTGAACACGGCGACCGAGCCCCGCTCGCGCCGCTGCGCGGCCCCCCTCACGGGTTCCGCTCCACGAACGTGTCCAGCGGGGCGACCGCCCGGCCGGAGAAGACCATGGCCGGGTTGAAGCCGAGCACCGTGAACGGGCTCATGTTCACGTCGCACTGGACGGTCACGGTCACGTCGTCGCCCGCCGCGGCCGGCTGGCCGATGGCCGGGAAGCCCGCGACCAGGGCCTGGATGCTGCCCGCGGCGCACCAGCTCGTGACGCCCAGGTCGGCCTGGGCGGCCTGCAGCGCCAGCTGGCTGGCCTGCGCCGGGGAAAGCGCCAGGGACGCGGCCCGGGCGGCATCCCGGGCCGCGCCGTCGAGGTGCCCCTGGGCCTCCACGACCCGGCCGCCCGCACCGACCAGGAGCAGCAGGCCGATGAGGCCGGGGGCGATGACCACGAGCTCGACTGACATGGACCCGTGCTCGCGCCGGCCGGACAACCGCCGCGCCAGCAACGGCCGGGCCATCATCCGCACCGATTCTGGGCGGCGGGCCGGAAGCATTCCACGGGGCCGCCGGCGGTGGCCGATACGGTGAGGTGGAGGCCGAAAAACGGAAACACCGAATAGCCGAGGGGGCCGCTCACCGTGACGTAGACATTAGTTCGCGGATCGCCATACGAATGTGGTCTTACTTTGCCCAGCAGGTTGGTGTGCAGATTGCCGTAATATTGCCCGGCCGCGTTCTGCGCAGCACCCATCCAGCCCGAGTTGGTGGCGGCCTCCTCACGGGCCACGAGCGCACCCGCCTGGGCCGAGGCCAGCGCCGCCTGCCGCGCGTTGAACCACAGCCCGAACTGCAGGATGAGCATGCAGATCATCATCAGGCCGGGGGCCAGCACGGCGAGTTCCACCACGTTGGAGCCGCGATCGGAGCACCGGGACCGCAGCACGCGGGCGAACCGGGAGCGGAGCATCACGGTGTCTGTGCCTCCTCAGCCGTGGATCTGGGCACTCTCGGTCGTGACGAAGTTCTTGATGACGAGAAGCAGCGCGGCCGCGATGCCGAGAATGACGGCGGTGATAATGGCCAGCTCCACCGCGGACGCGCCGGTGTCCTTATCGCGGGCCGCTGTGCGGAGCCGGACGAGCCGGACGCCGAGAACGGTCCGCAGAAACGTGATGGTCGTGCTGAGATTACTCATCGTGCCTCCATCGTCTGCCCGGTTAATGTGCGCCGGTTTAATGAGCACCGGTTTAGCGAGCACCGGGCTTTACGCTGCGGGTCATGCGTTCAGCAGCACCCCCACTACCGGGTAGGTCAGAAAAATGAGGAAGCCGGCGCACAGGAGCATCTGGGCGACCAGCATGGACTGGGATTTCTCGCCGGCCTGGCCCTCGAGATCAGCGAGTTCCCGGCGGCGCAAGCTGGCGGCCCGGGCGCTGAGCGACTCGCGCACCTTGGCGCCGTCGTCGGCCACCAGGCTGAGCGCGGCGGCCAGGTCACGCAGTTCCTCGACCCGCACCTCCTCGCCGAGCATGCCCAGGGCCTGCCACGGGGTGTGGCCGCTGATCCTGGCGTTGGCCAGCGCGTCCCTGATCCGCCAGAGAGCCCAGCCGGACCCGATCTCGCTCGCCGCCATCAGCGCCTCGGGCACGCCGCGGCCCCCGGACAGGTTCATCGAGACGAGATCGAGGAAGGCACCGATCGCGTGCCGGAAGTCGCGCCGCCGGGCGTCCGCCTTCTGCTTGACCTCCAGGTCGGGCAGGAAGAAGAAGACCGCGGCCAGGGTTAGGCCGAACCACACCGGCAGGATGAATGACACATGGAAGCCGGCCGCGCTCGCCGCGAGCAGGAGCAGGGGACCGGTCAGGAACCCCAGACAGGCCAGCAGTACCTTCGTGGCCAGGTAGTTCTCGAACGACTTTCCGATCAGTGACAGGTTGGCCCGCAACGACGGGAACTCCCAGCCCTGCTCGGCGCAGAACGCGGCCAGGGCCCGGCCCATCCGCCGGCTGAACTCACTTTCCCGCTCGTCCACTACCCGCCGCAGCGCCTGGCTCATCGGCGGGCGCGCCGCGTCGAACGCGGCGAGCTGCCGGGCCAGGCTGGCCCGGCGCGGCACCAGAGCGAAGATGAGCAGGAACAGGCCGAGGCCCACCACACCCCCCATGGTCAGGACCGCGCTCATGACCGGCCCCCGTGCGCAGAGCCGGCAGTCTCAGGGCCCGCGGTCGCCAGACCCGCCGCCTCGGGATCGGCGGGCAGCACCGGCGGCGGCCCGGTAAGGAGTCGTTCCGGGGCATCGAACGTGGCCAGCCGGCGCATCCAGATGAAGCCCGCCGCGTATAGGGCCACGACCACGACCAGCACCAGTTGCCCGAGAGGGCTGTCGTAGACGTGCACATAGCTGGGGTTAAGCAGCGC
Source organism: Streptosporangiaceae bacterium (assembly GCA_035642895.1). GTDB lineage: Bacteria > Actinomycetota > Actinomycetes > Streptosporangiales > Streptosporangiaceae > RYN-230. The sequence goes on from DASQRM010000234.1 coordinate 2,431, forward strand.
CAGTCCCAGGGCCAGCCCGACGGACACGAGTACCACGATCTGGGCGCTCCGCCGGGTCGACCGGCGCTCAGCGTTGACCTTCCGCCGCATATCCAGCTCTTCGCGGACCGCCATGGAGAGTGCGCCCAGGAGGTCCCGCAAACCCGGTCCACGCAGCCGTGCGTTGATGATCAGGGCAGCGATGATCAGGTCCGCGCTAGGGTCGTCCAGATCGTCGGCGAACGTGCGCAGCGCATCCGGCATCGGTACCCGGGTGTGCAGCCGGTCCACCAGCCGGGCCAGTGGTTCCTGCAAGGATGGCGCGGCCACCCGTAGCGACGAGGGGATGGCCTGCTCCAGGCCGACCGCGCCGGCGATGGTGTCGCGCAGCGATTCGGTCCAGGTCGCCAGCGCTTCCAGGCGCATCATGGCCCGCCGCTCCCCCGCCGCGCCGCCGAGCGTCCGCCAGGCCAGCACCAGCAGGGCCATGCCGATCCCAGCGACGATCCACCGGGTGGCGAGCAGGGCGAGCGCGCCGGCCAGCAGGGCGAGCGCACCGCGCGTTCCGGCCATCTGCCGGAGCTGGCGCTCCAGCCGGGTCGACCGGCGGCCTGGCGGCCCTGGCGGCAGGCCGCGGACCGCCATGACGAACAGCACCAGGCCACCGGCAGCCAGCGCCCCGGCCAGCACGGCGAGCAGCGGGTTTCCCGACAGGAGGCCGTTCACCAGGCCCCCCGGGTGGGGTCGTACCCGTGCATGGCCAGTTCCCCCAGGCATGAGACGGGCGCGCGCGGCACGGCGCGGCCGTCCGGGCCGGGGGCGAACACCTCACTGGACAGCACCCGGCCATCCACGCCGGTCACCTCCCGGATACTGCTCACGAACCGGCGCAGCCGGCCGCCGAACTGGTACTCGTTGCGTTTTTCCACGAACACGACGAAGTCGATGGCTCCGGCGATGAGCATGTGGGTCGCCTCCACAGGCAGCCGTTCAGCGGACTGGATGGCGTAGGTTGCGATCCGGTTGAACACCTCTAGCGAGGAGTTCGCGTGGATGGTGGACAGCGAACCGTCGTTGCCCTGGGACATCGCGTTCAGCATGGTCACGATCTCGTCGCCGAGGACCTCGCCGACGATGACCCGGCTGGGGTTCATCCGCAGCGACCGCCGGACCAGCTCGGCCATGGAGATCGCGCCCTGGCCCTCCATGTTCGGCAGCCGCTCCTCGAGCGCGACGACGTTCGGGTGCAGTTCGGGGAAGTGATCGATGCCCAGTTCCAGGGCTCGCTCCACGGTGATGAGCCGTTCATGGGCCGGGATCTCGTTGACGATCGCGCGCAGCAGGGTGGTCTTGCCCGCGTTGGTGGCCCCGGCGATCATGATGTTCTTCCGCGCGCCGGCCGCGGCCGCGAGGAAGGCAGCCGCCTCGGGCAGCAACGTGCCGTTGCCCACCAGGTCGGCCAGGAACACCTTGCCGAGGCGGGCCCGGCGGATGGACACTGCCGGGCGCAGCGTCACGTCAATCACCGCGGACAGCCGCGCCCCGTCCGGCAGCCGGAGGTCCAGCTGCGGGTTGGCGCTGTCGAACGGCCGGCTGGACAGGCCGGAGTAGGCGGCGAGCACCCGGATCAGCTCGACCAGTTCGTCGTCGTTCTCGGCCACGGGCTCGACCATCACCTCGCGCCCGTCCGCGTAGCCGACGAACACCCGGTCGCAGCCGTTGATGTCGATGTTCTCGATGTGCGGGCCATCCAGCAGCGGTTGGAGCCGCCCGACGCCGAACAGCGCGGCGTGGATTCCGGCGGCGAGATCTTCCTCTTCCTGGGCGTTGGGGGGGACCCGCCCGGCGGTGATCTCGTTGCGGGCGTGATCCTCCAGCACCTGCGCGATGAGGGCCCGCGCGAACTGGCGCTCGTCCTCGCCGGACATGGGTGGCTGGCCGCCGGACGCGTCCAGCCGCCGCTGCTCGGCCAGCCGGGCTCCCACCTCACCCCGGAGCCGTTTGACGAGGGTGTGGTCCATGCCGTCACCACCCGCCCGGCTCAGCAGCGGGGAGATCGGCGCCGGGGAGGCGGGCATCCGCGGAGAGGTCGGCGCGCGAGGGGAGGCCGTCACCTGCGGAGAGGTCGGCCCCAGGATGGCCGGCCCCAGGATGGCCAGTCGGAGGATGGTCAGTCGGAGGATGGCCAGTCGGAGGATGGCCAGTCGGAGGATGGCCGGTCGGCGGGGGCCCGAAGAGCTCGGCCGGCGGGACGCTGGCCGGGGCGCGGCCCGCGGCGTGGCGGGCACCCCCACCCTGGGCAGAGCCCCCACGAGCAGAGCCGCCGCCTTGGGCAGGCCCACCGCTATGGGCGGCCCCGCCGTGGCCAGGGCCACCCCGGATGGGCAGTGGGCTCACGCCCGGCCGCGGATCCACGCCAGGCGCTGGATCACCCGCCCGGCCCGCCCTGCGGGCAGGCGCTGCGGCCGCAGCGCGCCTGCCACTGGCCACCGTCGGCGGGCCGGCCAACTGCCCTGCGACCTCCCGGGCCGTCCTGATCAGCAGCGACTTGTCCAGCCGTCCGCCCCACTCGCCACGCAGCAGCTCAGCGCTCCGGGGCTCGAACGCGATGCCGCCCAGCATGCTGACCGTCCCGAGCACCTGGCCCACCTCGGCGAGCGCCCGGCTGAATACCCGGTGATCGGCGACGACCAGCACGCCGATCCGGGCGTCCTGGCCGCCACGCTGGCGCACCGCCAGCGACACGGCCGCGGCGCGGTCCCGTAGCCGCACCACCTCACCCAGACTGGGCCGGGTGACCAGGACGACGGCAGCGGCGTGGGCCAGCAGGTCGTAGTAAGCCCCGTCCGGGCCGAGCCGGCCGCAGTCCGCGATCACGTCGGCCTGCGGCAGCCCGGCCAGTACGCTGCCGACCGGCCCCCACAACGGTTCCAGGCCTGCTCCCTGCTCCGCGCTGGTCACCCCCAGCAGCACATCCAGGCCGCCGCGCAACTTCTGCGCGTGCGCCCAGAGCTGGGTGGGCTGCAGATCACGCCGGGCGGCCACGGCCAGGCTGAGCAGCCCCCGCCGCGGGTCGAGGCGGCCGCCGCCTTCGCCCGGCAGCCGGTAGACGAGGTCGCCGCCCGCGGGGTCGCACTCAGCGAGCAGCACCGGCCGCGGCCAGACCGCGGCGAGGGCCACCGCCGTAGTGGTGACCCCGGGCGCCCCCTTGTCAGCCGCGACGGCGATCAGCACCCAGCGTCACCCGGCCCCGGTGCCCGACGCCGCTGAGGCGGATGGCGTGCTGCCCGGCGTGGCCCCTGCTGGCCCGGATCCAGCCCCGGCGCCCGCGGCGGCGGCCGCGCCCCGGCCCCCATCGGGCAGGACCGCGATGCCCACGATCCCGTTCGCGGCGTTGCAGGCGACCGGGCCGGCGTCGGAGGGATTGACGGCGACCTCCACGTCGGCTACCGCGGTGCTGCCCGAGGTCGCGGACGGCGCGCCGATGGCGAGGACAACCGCGTTGGCCGCCAGCGTGCCGCCGGAGCCGCCCGGGCAGGTTTCCTGCGCGTCACTGACCTGGTAGATGTCGATGTGGTCGCCGTCCTGGAGGCCATGCGGTAGCTGGCCGTCCTTGAGCGCGAGCCCCAGCACGGCCCGTCCGGCCACCGAGGTTCCGGTGGTGGCGACCATCGCCCTGGTCAGCAGGGTCCCCGGCGGGATGGTGCTGACGGTGAAGTACCGGGCGACCTGGCTGGCCTCCGCCCAGGGCACGTAAGCCAGGCCGGAACCGGCGGTGATCTGGACCTGCTGGATCGCGCTCAGCGGGATCTGCTGGCCCGCGCCGATTTGCTGGGAGATCTCGATCGCGGCCACCCGTTTGCCGCTCTGGATGACCAGGAAGCCCGCCCCTAATGCGCCGCCGATAATCAGCAGTACGGCCAGGGCGGCCAGGGCAGGCTTACGCTCCCGCGGCGCGCTCGGCAGCCTCCGGCCCACTGGTGCCGTCGGCTCCGGCCAGCCCGTGCGCGGGTCGTTGCTTCCTGCGAAACCGCTCCCCGCTGGGCCACTCCTTGCTGAACCGCGGGGCAGCGTACCTCGGTCACTTGGCATTCCCTGAAGTTCTCCCTGTTGACGGCGGGCGTGCTCGCGCCGTGCGCCTTTGGGCGCCGGGATGATGCGGGCGCTTGTTCACCATAAAGCCACAGGAGGCTACCCATTGGGGGCATAAGCCGGAAACTCACCTCGTCGTAATAGAGCGCTACCGGCGGCTGAGGCGCAGCAAGATCCCAGGACGCCAGAAACGGCAGTGCAGGCGGGCGGCAAACCTCGCGGTATCCCCCGATGCTTGCTAATTAAATTAGTAATTTAGTCTTAATAGAGCTAGTAATTTAGCCGCCACACCCGTCATCTTGAAAACGGCCCATGCCGGTCAAATCGGTATTGGTAGAGTTCCGGCCAGCAGTGCGGCGGAAGATACCGCGCCGCCGAGAATGCAGCGCAGCCGAGGATACGGAGGGCAGTACATGCTCACCACGGGCCGGCTCACCCCGGGCCTGCTCATCAGGGGCCTGCTCACCACCGGCCTGCTCATCACGGGCGGGCTGCTGACCGGGTGCTCGACGCCGCCGACCGCCTTCCGGCCCGCGGGCGTGACCACCCCGGACGGCACCGGAAGCCCGGCCAGGCCGGCCAGTCCGGCCAGTTCGGCGCACCACATGGCCGGCCACGCCGCCACCGGCTCACTGACCTGGCCGCCGTTTGGCGGCAACGTCCATATCTTCATGCCAGGATGGCTGCCCGCCGATCGGGGCGAGGCCCCCGCGGTCGTGGCCGCCAAGAACTTCCTGCTTGCTTTCCTCTACGCGGAGTACCGGGGAAACCAGGACGACCGCTGGACGAGGTACGTTTCCGGGGATGTGCTCGGCGCACTCAAGGCGAATCTCAGTGAGCCCAGCGTGACCACCGAATCGTTCACCGGGGCCATCAGCTTCTCGCACATGCGCGCGTACCCCGATCCCACCACCACGGGCGCGATTGACGTGTCCGAGTGCTTCGACAACTCCGGGTCGCACAATACCAGCCTGGCCACCGGGAAGATCATCCCCGACCGGATTCCCGCCAAGCAGCACTACTATAGGAATACGGACGTCATGGCCAGGAAAAATGGCCAGTGGAATGTGGTATCTGTCTACCCGGTTGTCTACTATCCGCGGGCGCCGGAGTGCAAGCCGTGATCCGGCGATCCGCGTTCGCAGTTCGCGCGCCTACCGGGCGAATAACCCCCTGGTACGTAATTGGACGTTGCTTCATCGGACTCGGCGTGATCGGACTCGGCCTGATCGGATGGGCGCTGGCCGGCCCGGCCAGCGCCGGAGCCTTTGTCGGCTGCACCGGCAACACCTGTTCCGTGTCGCTGAACAACCTGATCATGCTCAAGGGCGACGTGGGCAACGGGGCCGTCCACGTCCAGCTGCCGGTGCCGCCACCACCCTGCCTGTGGCAGCCGATCGGCGACACCACCGCGGGGAGCACCACCATCATCCAGCAGTTTGGCAGCGTCGTCCCGGGCACGCCCTTCGGCGTCTACCAGTCGGTGCGGCAGGCGAAAATGCTGCTCAAGGCCAAGCCGGTGCCACCCGGTACCTGGTGGCAGCTGCCGATCAACCCGGCGGCGTCGAAGGCGGCCCAGAGGCTGTGCGACACCCTGCCGCTGTTCGACTTCACCACGCCGGGCCAGGTCCCGCCCGCCCCGCCGGTGCCGCCCGGGACCCTGGCCGACTACGCCTACAACCACATGGGGATCCCAGCGCCCACGCTGACTGTGAACCCGGCCGGCCACGGTTACGTCAACCTGGCCACCTACGTGTGGGGCCGGACCCTGCCGGTGAGCGCGACCACGGGCCGCCCCGGTGCCTACGAGGTGACCGCGACGCTGGGCGGGGAAACCGTAAGCGTGTGGGCCCGGCTCGCGGCGAAAGGCGCGTTCTCGGTCGGCGCGAACGGACCGGGGACGCCGTACTCGGCGTGCGGCCCCAACGGCTCGCGGTCCCGCGTCGGGCACGCCCCGGCCAGTTCGGGAGCGGGCACCCCGCCGGACTGCGGCGTGCTCTGGCAGGCCCCGGTGGCCGCGGCGTCGGTCAGCGCCACCGTCACCTGGTCGGTGACCTGGGGCGCGGGCGTGCTCAACGGCCCCGGGCCGAACGCGATGCCGCCCATCCAGATGACCGGCCGCACCCCAGCCTTCCCGGTGGCGGAGATCCAGAGCATCAACGGCGGCTAGCGCCGATGAGCGGGCTGCGATACGCCGGCTCCGATGAACGGGGCTCCTGATGAGCGGGGTGCTATACGCCGGATTCCGATACGTGCTCCGATGCGCCGGGCTCCGATGCGCTCGGCTCCGACGAAACGGAGACAGATGAAACGGGGCAGCCGGTGAACCCGGTGGACGCGGCCACTGTCGCCGCCGCCGCCGTGGCCGGGCTCCTCGCGGGCCGGGCGGCCAGCAGGCTCACTGCCCGCCTGCTGGCCGCCCCGCAGCCACCTGAACCACGGGCACCCGACCCACGGGCACCCGACCCACGGGCACATAACCCACGACCGCCGGGCTCACCCACGGCCGGCCGACGGACCCATTGGTCGCTGTCCCTGGGCACCGGGCTGGCCTGCGCAGCCATGGCCATGCGGTTCGGGCCGAGCCCGGCGCTGCCTGCGTTCTGCTACCTGGCCGGGATCGGCGTGCCGCTGGCCGTGATCGACGCCCGGTGCCAGCGGCTGCCGGACGCGCTGACCCTGCCCTCCTACCCGGTGGCCCTGGCCCTGCTGGGGTTCGCCGCGCTGCTGCTCCCCGGCGGCGCCGGCCATTTCCGTGGCGCGCTGGCCGGCATGGCCCTGGCCTGGGGGGTCTTCCTGTTCCAGGTACTCCTCTACCCCGCGGGCCTCGGCTGGGGCGACGTGAAGTTGGCGGGTCTCCTCGGCTTGTACCTGGGCTGGCTGGGCGGGAGCTGGCTGGGCGGGAGCTGGCTGGGCGGGGCCTGGCTGGATCAGGGCGCCCTAGTCGCCGGCCTGTTCCTCGGCTACCTGTTCGCCGCGGCCGCCGGGCTCGCGCTCATCGCCGCCCGGCGCGCGTCCCGGAAGTCGCGCCTGCCGTTCGGCCCCTATCTGCTGGCCGGGACGCTCAGCGCCATTCTGCTCAGTTCTCTGATTACGGCCAGCGGCCGGTGACCCAGCCCGCGGACCGGCTCCAGCGACGCCAAATTGCATGGCGCCCAGCGGTCGCCCCGGCTAGAACTGGATCATGCTGATCCGTCCGTGCCTGCCGATTCCGGGCTCCACCGAGCTGCCAGCCGGCTTCGCGCACCCGCACGCCTCGGAGGAGGCCCGGAGGATTGCCGAGGACGGCATGATCCTGCGCGTCCAGGTCGGCTCCGGAGTGCACGGGACCTCGGTCACCGGGCAGGACGACCGGGATGAGATGGGCCTGTGCCTGGAGCCCCCGCAGTTCGTGACCGGGCTGGCCCGGGTGCCCAACGGCACCCGCGGCCAGGCTCCCCTGGTGCTGTTCGAGCAATACGAGCGGCACACCGCCTGGGACCGGCCCGGCGGCCTGGCCAACCGCTCCGGCGCCGGTGACCTCGATGTCATCATCTACTCCGCACGCAAGTGGGCCCGGCTGGCGCTGGCCGGGAACCCGACCGTGCTGCTGGTGCTGTTCGTGCCCGACGAGGAGGTGGTCTTCCGCAACGAGGCCGGCACCGAACTGGTCCGCAACGCCCATCGTTTCGTCTCCCGGCTCGCCGCCGGACGGTTCCTCGGCTACCTGAAGGCCCAGAAGGCCGCCATGACTGGGCAGGCAGGCGCGCACACCAACCGGCCCGAGCTAGTGGCGGTCCATGGATACGACACCAAGTACGCGATGCACGCCCTGCGTCTCGGGCTGCAGGGGATCGAGCTGCTGACCACCGGGCGCATCACGCTGCCCGTCCCGCCGCCGCACCGGGATACCCTCCGCGCGGTCCGCCGCGGAGAACTCCGGCTCGCGGACGTCCTCGACCTGGTCACCGGGGCGAAGGCCCGGCTCACCGAACTGCGGGACAGCTCCGCCCTCCCCGAGCAGCCTGACCGCCCCTGGGTCGACGGCTGGCTGCACCGCAGCTACCTGAATTTCTGGGCCGTCTGACCGGCTTCACGGCCGGCTGAGCTGGGCGCGCAGGTCGGCCGCGACGCGGTCGGCGGCTGCGGCGCACGCCGGGGAGATCTCGTCCAGGGTCATGAAGCCGTGGATCAGGCCGGGCTCACGGCGCAACTCGACCGCAACGCCAGCGTCGCGCAGGCGCCGGGCGTAGGCCTCGGATTCGTCGCGGAGTAGATCGTGCTCCGCGCTGACGACCAGCGCACCAGGCAGGCCAGACAGGTCGGGGGCGTGCAGCGGGCTAACCGCGGGGTCAGACCAGCGGGCCTGGTCCGGAACCCACTGGGAGTTGAAGAACCGCACCGTGGCGGCGTCCAGGCCCCAGCCGCTGGCCTTCTCGCGCATGGAGGGCTGGGCACCGGTGAGATCGGTGTTGGCGTAGAGCAGCACCTGCAGATCGGGTAGCGCCGGCGGATACTCGTCGCGCAGGCGCAGGCAGCCCAGCGCGGCGAGGGTGCCACCGGCGCTGTCGCCCGCCACGGCTATTGCGGTCGGCGCCTCCCCGAGGTCGCCCGACCCGGAGGCCACCCAGCGCAGCGCGGCCACGGTGTCGTCGACCGAGGCCGGCCACGGGTGTTCCGGCGCCAGCCGGTAGCCGATGGCCAGGACCGCAGCACCGGAACCGTCCGCGAGGCGCCGGCACATCCGGTCATGGGATTCGAGGCTGCCGATCGTCCAGCCGCCGCCGTGCAGGTACACCACCAGCGGGACGGGGCCAGGAGCCGGCCGGTACAGCCGCGCCGGGAGCTCGCCAATCCGCAGGTCACGCACCTCATGCAGGTCCAGTCCGGGTGAGCGCGCCGCCGCGCGGCGGGCGATTCCCTCGCGCATCGCGGCCACGTCAGGCTGGGCAACTACCGAGGATGCCTGCGCCATGTAGGCGGCGAGTTGCTTATCGGCGAACGGTCCGGGCACGCCGCGATGTTAGCAGCGGCCGGATCTGGCTGCCGGCGGCAGACGCCGGGCGGCGCTGGACGGTGAACCGCGCTGGGGCATGAGCCGCGCGGGGCGATGAACCGCGTCAGACGGGCGGATCGGCGGGTCAGAGTCACCGGCACCAGGGGGCGTTAGGGAAAATCCGGGCGCTGCCACAGACGGGAGACCGCAGCGGCGGCCCGTTCTCCCTGCGCGTACCCGGCCCGCGCTGCGGGCGCGCGCACCGCGGGGTCCAGCGGGTTGAGGCCGAAAGCGGCGGTGGACTCGTCGTCCGGGGTGACCACCTGTACTTCGACCTCCTCACCCGCCGCCACCAGCCGGGCGACCTGCTCGTCCAGCGACGGGTCGGCCATCGGAGCCAGGATCAGGACCCGCTGGTAGCCGGCGGCCAGGTCGGCGTTGACCGCGGAACGCGTGCCACCGTCGATGTAGCGGGCCCCGCCGATGGTGACCGGGGGCCAGATGCCCGGGATGGCGCAGCTCGCCGTCACCGCGTCGACCAGGTCCGCGCCTGAGTCTTTGCCGAACACGCGGACGTCACCTGTGTGGGCTTCCACCGCGACCACGGCGAGCTTGCGGGACGGCCAGGGGTGCTGAGGCAGCCGCCCGGCGATCACCGCGCGCCGCTCGGCCTCGGGCACGGTCTGCACCGCCAGCGCCCGCTGCCCGACCACGCGCCGCAGCTCGGCCGGGTCGGGGAACTCCAGCGGCAGGGTCTCCCAGGACTCCATGAGCTCGATGACCCGGTCCAGGTCCGGGGCCAGCTCCGCGGACTGCAACGCGGGCACAGTCTGCCGGGCGAACAGGTCCGCCACCGGCAGCCCGCTGCCGATCTGGGCCGCCACCGTGGCCCCGGCCGAGGTGCCCAGCACATAGTCGGCCGTGGTGACGTCGGCGCCGCCGGCCGCCAGCCCGGCCAGGATCCCCGTCTCCCAGGCGATCCCGGACAGCCCGCCACCGCCGAGGACCAGGGCCCGCCCGGCGGCTGGTGTTTGCTCTGCGGTCACGAGGAATCCTTCCGTGCTCAGAGGCTGACGCCGACCAGCACCGGCTCGCTGGCCAGTTCGACCCCGAAGATGTCACGGACCCGGTCGCGGATCTCCCGGGCCAGGCCGACCACGTCGGCGGTGCGAGCATCCCCCGGGTTGACCAGCGCCAGCGTGTGCTTGGTGGAGATGTGCGCGGCGGGTCCCGGCCGGCCACCGCCGGCCCCGCGTGCGCCCTGGTAGCCCTTGCTGAACCCGGCCTGCCCGATGAGCCAGGCGGCCGGCACCTTCACCTGGCCCGGCCCGGCCGGGAACTGCGGGACCGGGACGCCCGGACCGCACCGCTCGTCCACCACCCGGCGCAGCGCGGCGAACTGGGCGGTGTTCAGGACGGGGTTGGTGAAGAACGAACCCGCGCTGCGGCTGTCGGGGTCAGCGGGATCGAGGACCATGCCCTTGCCGCGGCGAAGCCGGAGCACGGCCGAGCGCACGTCGCCCAGCGGGGCCCGCGCGCCCTCATCGTAGCCGCGGTCATCCGGGCGGGCCTGGTCCGGGCGGGCAGGGTCCGGGCGGGCAGGGTCCAGGCCCAGGGCCCCGGCCAGTTCGGCGTAGCGGAGCGGCCGGGACAGCCGGTCGCTGGTCAGCTGGAAGGTCACTTCGAGCACCACGAACCGGCCGGTCACCGCGGGAGCCGTGATGCTGCGCTTGAAGGCACTGGTCCGGTAGCCGAACCCGCAGTCGGCCGCGGTCAGGTCCACTACCTCGGCGGTGGCCCGGTCGTAGGCCCTGACCCTGGTGATGGTGTCAGCCACCTCCTGGCCGTAGGCACCGACGTTCTGGATCGGCGTCGCGCCCGCGAGCCCGGGGATGCCGGACAGGCATTCCAGTCCGGCCAGGTCGGCGGCCACACAGGAGGCGACGACCGTATCCCAGTCCTCGCCGGCCGCGACGGTCAGCGTCACCGGTGTACCCGTCTCCGCCGGGCGCGGCCCGGCCGCGTCCGGGCCCGCCCCGGGGTCCGTCGTCCGGTGAATGCCCTTGGTGGCCACCTGGATCACGGTGCCGGGAAAACCGTCGTCGGAGATCACCAGATTGCTGCCCCCGCCGAGCACCAGCAACGGCTCGCCACGCTGGTCGGCGGTCCGCACCGCGGCGATGATCTCCTCGTCCGTGCCGGCCACCACCAAACGCCGGGCCGGTCCGCCCAGCCCCAGGGTGGTGAAGCGGGACAGCCTCACCGGTTCGCGGACGTTGGCCATGGGCGGCGTCAGGGCAGCCGGACCACCGCGCGGGACCGGGTGAGCACCTTGTCCCCGGCCGACCGGGCGGTCAGCGCCACCACGACCCGGCTGTCGTCCAGCTTCTCCTCGATGGTGCCGCTGACCTCAATGGTCACGAAGCCATCGTCGTCGGGTACGACCACCGGGGCCGAGAAGCGGACGCCCAACTCAGTCATGGCCCCCGGATCGCCGGACCAGTCCGTGACGTAGCGCGCCGCCTGGGCCATGGTGAACATGCCGTGCGCGATGACGTTGGGTAGCCCCACCGACCGTGCGATCCGCTCGTTCCAGTGGATGACGTTGAAGTCACCGGACGCGCCGCAGTACTTGATCAGGTCCAGCCGGGCCACGGGGTAGCTGGCTGGGGGGAGCTCGGCGCCCACTTCGACGTCCGCGTATTTAACCATCACGCTCACTCCGCCTCGCCTGCCGTCCCGCGTTCCACCAGCGTCGAGAAGGCGGTGCATACCGGCTCGCCCGCCACCGTCCGGACCTCGGTGCGGGTGGTCATCACCGTGTTGCGGCCGAGCGTCTTGATGGTCTCGATGGTGGACTGCGCGGTGACCACATCGCCCGCACGCAGTGGGCGGGCGTAGCTGAAGCGCTGCTCGCCGTGGACCACCAGGGCGTAGTTGATGCCGAGGCCCGGGTCGGCGAGGGCCTGCCCGGACGCGGCCATCGTCACCACGATGGGGAACGTGGGCGGGGCGATCACGTCCGGGTAGCCGGCCGCGACGGCCGCGTCGCGGTCCCGGTAAACCGGGTTGGGATCACCGATCGCGTTCGCGAACTCGGCGATCTTGACCCGGCTGACCTCGTAGGGCTGCGTCGCCGGGAATGACCGGCCGGCGTAGTCCTTGTTGACGGCCACGCGGGCGTTAGCGGGTCTCGCGGTGGGCCCGGTGGCAACGGCAGTTCGGGCAGTACTTCTTCAGCTCGAGCCGGTCCGGGTCGTTACGCCGGTTCTTCTTGGTGATGTAGTTACGGTGCTTGCACTCCGTGCAGGCCAGGGTGATCTTGGGCCTGACGTCGGTGGCAGCCACGATGGAGTGCCTTTCTCTGGATGGGCGGAGTACGGACAGACCTACTGTAAGGACAGCAGCCTGGTAAGAACAGGCGCTACCGCCGACAGCGGCCCATCTGGACAGACAACAGCCCGCAGCCAGGCACCATTCCCTTAGCCGCGGACAGCAGCACGCGCGGCAACCCGCACCGCGGAACCGGGAACCGGACCGCGGCAGTGGACCGCGCGAACTGGTAGCGGAGGCCGGACTTGAACCGGCGACACAGCGATTATGAGCCGCTTGCTCTGCCTGACTGAGCTACTCCGCCTCATGGCCGTCAAGCGCACATAGCTTACAGCGACTCACCGGCGGACCGGGTAATTGGCGGTTAGCTTGGCTAGCTCGGCGGCTGGCGTCAGCTCGGCGGCTGGCGTCGGCTCGGCGGCAGCCGTCCGCTCGGCAGCGGCCGTCAGGTTGGCGACGCGGTCAGCTTGGCGCAGGACGCGGTCAGCTTGGCGGAGGACGCGGTCAGCTTGGCGGCCGAGGACGCCGACAGCCGATGTCGGGGACTGTCTTCAGCTGCTCCGGGTCCCGGACGCCGACTGTGGAGCCGGGCCGCATGGTCCAGCGCAAAGCGTCCGTGACCAGCAGGGCCAAGGCCCGGGCGGTGCCCGGCACACGCTCTCGGGCGAGACTTGGAGCACGTTAGATCACGAAACCTGACCAGGGAACTGACGGGGCTGATGGGTCCAGTGGGGTTAACGGGGCGGCGGAAGGGCAGCCGAAGGATGCGGCCGGGGTTGCGGTGGCGGCGATTTACGTTGGGGTGGGCTGGCCTGGCCAGAAAAGCGACGTACCGAGGAGCCGGAGGGCAGAGATGACACCACCACGGGCGGATACGCCGGGTTCGGCTGGGCCGAGCGGAGCGGGTGGGGTGGGTGGGCCGAGCGGAGCGGGTGGGATGGGTGGGCCGAGCGGAGCGGGTGGGATGGGTGGGCCCGGTCCGGGTGGGCCCGGTCCGGACGGGCTGGCCGGGCGGGTGGCGCTGGTCACCGGGGGGAGCGGTGGGATCGGCCGCACCCTGTCCCGCCGCCTGGCGGCGGCGGGCGCGGCCGTGGCGGTCGGCTACGGGCAGCACGCCCAGGCGGCCACGGACACGGCCGCGCAGATCGTCGCGGCCGGTGGCCAGGCCACCGCGGTGGGCGCCGACCTGGGTGACCCGGCCGGCCCTGGCGACCTCGTCAAGGCTGCAGAGGACGCCCTCGGCCCGGTGGACGTACTGGTCAGCAACGCAGGGCTAGGCGGCACCAAGATGCTGGCCGAGGTGACCGCCGCCGACTTCGACACGATGATCGCGGTCAACCTGCGCGCCCCGTTCCTGCTGGCCCAGCGCATCCTGCCGGGCATGGCGGACCGGGGATTCGGCCGGATCCTGTTCGTGTCATCCGTAGCCGCGTTCACCGGCGGGATCGTGGGCCCGCACTACGCGGCGTCTAAGGCGGGGCTGAACGGGCTCACGCACTTCCTGGCCAGCCGCTACGCCTCGTCCGGGGTCACCGTGAACGGCCTGGCCCCGGCCCTGATCACGGAGACCGGGATGCTGCCTGGCGACCCGGAGGACCTGCGTCAGCGGATCCCGGTTGGCCGGCTGGGACGGCCGGACGAGGTCGCGGACCTGGCCCTGGCCATGCTGCGCAACGCCTACCTCACCAACCAGGTGATCTCACTCGACGGCGGCATGTACCCGCGCTGACCGCCGCGTGGGCGGCTGAGCGGCGGGCGGCTCAGTGGCGGGCGGCTGAGCGGCGGGCGGCTGAGCGGCGGGCGGCGGGTACCAGGGAGTCGGCGGCGGCCACGGCCACGACGACCAGCGCCACGCACACGCTGAGGGCGACCGCCGGCACGTACGGGACGAGCCCGCCCAGCGCGGCCAGTACCACCACCCCGCCGACCCGGGTCCACGACACCCCGCCCCAGATCACGGCCTTGAAGGCCGCGTGGCCCAGCAGGTACAGGGCGGTGCCGCCGAGCAGCATCACCGAGACCGCCGTGTGCCCCACGGCGCCGGGGCTCCGGAGTACGAGCTGATCCCCCGCCGCCACCACGATGATCCCGGCCACCATCACGGAGTGGATGAGGTGATACGCGGAGCGGCCCAGCCGTCCGGGGTCAGCCGAGCTGGCGATGACCCGCGCGCCCTCCTCCGCGCTGCGGTGGAAGTACACCCACCACAGCCCGACGCTGCCGACGAAGGCGGCCAGGAACGCGATGATCTCTTGCCCGGTGACCGACGACAGCTGCGACAGCGCGGCCCCGATCACCACGATCGACTCGCCCAGCGCGATCAGGATGAACGACTGGCAGCGTTCGGCGAAGTAATTGCCCTCGATCGTCCAGTCCTGGGTTTCCGACCGGCCGAGGCCCGGGGTGTAGAAGCCGGCCAGGCCGCCGATCACGTCGACGGCGACCGCGCCCAGCCAGAGCAGTTCGCGGGCGTGCCCGGCCACCAGCCCGCCCGCCACGGCGAGCGTGCCGCTCACCAGGCACCAGGCCAGGATGCGCTGGTAGTTGCGCTGCAACTGGCTCCCGCGCAGTCCGGCCACGGCGAACCCGCTCCGGCCGATCTGCATGAGGGCGTAAGCACCGCCCACGGCCAATCCCCGCCCCTCGAACCCGAACGGCAGGGCGGCCGACATGATCAGGCTGGCCAGGGCCAGCCCGAGCAGCATCAGCCGGACCGGAATCCGCTCCGGGTCCAGCCAGTTGGTGACCCAGGTGGTGTACGCCCAGACCAGCCACACCATGGTCAGCAGCAGCAGGGCCTGCAGGGCACCTTCGACCGACTGGTGATCGACCAGGTAGCGGGACAGCTGAGTGACCGCGAAGACGTAAACCAGGTCGAAGAACAGCTCCACGTTGGTCACGCGGACGCTGGCTCCGGGCGGGCGGAGCAGGTTCCCGGGCCGGTCCCGGCGGGTACCGCTCAGCATCCGGCCATTATGACGAGGCGGCGCCCCGGAGGGCGGCCCCGCCCTGATGATCATGGCCTGCGGGACGGCGCAGGAACTGCCGGGTCGACCGCTGCGCGGCAGGCGAGCCGAGCGCCCGGGAGATCCCCCGGGCCGCCGCGCGGACCGCCGCCGCCAGGGCGCCGGGCTGGGCCCCCTCGGCGTGCACCACCAGCGAGAGCGCCGCCACCACCTGATCCCACGACGCACGGATGGGAACCCCCACGGACAGGGCATCCATGGTGACCTGGCCGTCGCTGATCGCGCAGCCCCGCTGCCGCACCTCGGCCAGGACCCGGCGCAGCTGAACCGGGCTGCCGATCGTCTTCGGCGTCCAGCGTTCCAGGGGACCGCCCAGTACCTGCTCCTGCACGTCGGCCGGGGCGTAGGCCAGCAGGACCAGCCCCACGCCGGTAGCGTGCAGTGCAAAACGGCCGCCGACCCGGGTCAGTACCCGGACCGCGTCCCGCCCGGCCAGCCGTTCCACGAACACGACCTCCAGGCCGTCCCGGACGGCGAGCTGCACGTTCTCGTGGGTCGCCTCGTACAGGTCCTCCATGTAGGGCAGGGCGATCTCCCGCAAGCCCAGACTCCGCGGGGCGAGCGAGGCGATCTCCCACAGATGCAGGCCGATGTGGTACGCGCCCGTCGCGCTCCGCTCCAGCGCCCCCCAGGTGGCCAGGTCGCGGACCAGGCGGTGGGTGGTGCTCAGCGGCAGCCCGCTGCGCCGGCTGATCTGCGACAAGGTCAGCTCCGCGTGGTCGGCCTGGAAGGTGCCCAGCACGTCCAGGAGCTTGCCGCTGAGAGAACGCGGCGGCGCCCGGGTCTCGCCACGGGCTTCCTCACGGGCTTCGTCGCCCATCCCGGACCCCCTGGGTGGTGTCGTGATCCATTATCACCAGCGGCCGCAGGCCCGCCCGGGCCGTGGTGGCCGGAGTCAGATGTCCAGGACCAGCCTCGGGGTCAGTGACCGCGAGACACAGATCATCATGGTGTCCGCGGCCGCCTGCTCGGCCGGGGACAAGACCGAGTCCCGGTGCTCGGGGACGCCGGCGAGAACGCCGGTCTCGCAGGTCCCGCAGGTCCCCTCGGTACAGGAGGAGAGCACCGGGACCCCGGCGGCCTCGATCACGTCGAGGATGGATCGGCCCGGGGGTACCATCAGGGTCAGCCCGGCCTGGGCCAGCTCGACCTCGAAGGCCGGGCCGGACGGCCGGTGCGTCGCAGCCGTCGGGGTGAAACGCTCCAGGTGCAGCGCGCCCTCCGGCCAGCCGGCGCAGCAGCCCGTCACCGCATCCAGCAACGGCGCGGGCCCACAGCAGTACACCAGCGTGCCGGGCTGCGGCCGGCCGAGGATGGCGGCCAGGTCCAGCGGGCCGGTCTCGTCCTGGGGCCGGATCCGCACCTGGCCGGGGTACCGGGCCAGCAGGTCGGCGCGGAACGCCATGGACGCGGCGGTGCGCCCGCCGTAGGTCAGCGTCCACGCGCGGCCGGCGGCGTCCGCCGCGGCCAGCATGGGCAGGATCGGAGTGATGCCGATGCCGCCCGCGATGAACAGGTAGCGGTCCGCGGGCTGCAGCGGGAAGCGGTTACGTGGCCCGCGGACCCGGACGCGGGACCCGGCCACAACCCCGTCGTGAACGTACGCCGAACCGCCCCGGCCGGCCGGCTCGCGGAGCACCGCGATCCGCCAGCCGCCCGGGTCACCAGAAGCGCCGCACAGCGAGAACTGCCGGGTCAGGCCGGACCCCAGGATCAGGTCGATGTGCGCGCCGGGAGCCCAGGCGGGCAGCGCGGCCCCAGAGGGGTCCCGCAGGTCGAGCGTGATCACGCCGTCGGCCACGGCGGCACGGCGCGCCACGACCAGGTCGAGTTCGGGCTCCGGGTCCATCACGGCGTCCCGGATGCGGAGCCGGTTTCGCGGCGAACTGGATGAGCTAGGTGGGCGGGATGGGCGGGATGGGCCAGCAGCCACTGCCAGATGACCGCCGGGTCCTCCGCCTCGCCGGTCGCTCCGCAGTGGCAGGTGCCGCGCAGCCGGTCGGTGCCCGGCATCCAGTCGACCCGGTAGACCGCAGTCACGGCACCGGGGCGGGCCGGCCCGCGGATTCCTCGGCCAGCCGGGCCAGCATGCGCCGGGCGGCCAGCCCGCCGGTGTCGATGTTGATGCTGAGCTCCTGCACGCCCGGCGGCTCGGCGGCGATCACCTGTTCCAGCGTGTTCAGCGCCGCCACGTCCTGCAGGACCACGGTCCGGTTGCTGTCGTGCAGGAAGGCGGAGATCTCCGCGTCGCCGGGCGCGAAGTCGCGGGCCACGGCCCAGAAGTCATAGGTGCTCGTCTCGGTGGACGGGGTGATGGCGTAGACGACCTCAACGTGGAAGCCATCGGGGTCGGTGCCGTCCGGCCGGGGCAGGACGCCGGCCGGGGCCACCCGGCTGTGCAGCAGGTACAGGCACGGCGGGTGGTACTCGATGTCCTGCCAGCGCACAATGCGCCCGCTGAGCCCGGTGGACCGCGCATAGAACGGCGGGCACGCGGCGTCGTCCATCCGGCGGCTCACCCGGATGACGCGCTGTTCCTGGTCGATCTCGGTACTGATCGGGGTGTCCGCGACCTCGGGGGTGCCGATGTACCCGCCGTGCAGGTAGGTCTCGTGCGACAGGTCCAGCAGGTTGTCCACCAGCAACTCATACCGGGCCGCCAGCGGCTCCATGCCGCGGACGGTGGTGTACTCCTGGTCAGCCAGCCAGGGCGCACGCGGGATGAGCCCGGCGTCGGCCCGGTCGGGGTCGCCGATCCAGACCCAGATGAGCGAGTCCTGCTCGGCGACCGGGTAGGCGCTGACCCGTGCGGTCCGCGGAATGCGCAGCTGCCCGGGAACCACGACGCACCGGCCATCCGGGCCGTAGGTGAACCCGTGGTACCCGCAGACGATCGTGTCGCCGTCGAGCTGGCTGGCGGACAGCGGGAAGTGCCGGTGGACGCAGCGGTCCGCCAGCGCGGCCGGCGGCCCGGCGCTGGTCCGGTAGAGCACCAGCGGCTCACCCAGGATGGTCCTCGCCAGCAGCGCCCGCCCGACCTCGGCGGAGTAGGCCGCCACGTACCACTGATCCCGCACGAACGACATGGCGTCTCCTCACCCCGGCACGACGTAGTGCTGCCGATTGTGCGCGGCGCCGCCCGGGCCGGGCAGCAGGGCTTCCACCTATCGGAAGACCTGCTCCCCGCCTGCCCGGTCAGGCGGTCCGGGGGGCGCGGACGCGCGGATCTGCAGCCGCACGTAATCGGCCACGGGCCCGGGTACCCGCGCCGCCACCGCCCGCACGAACGGACGGCGCTCGGCTGGCGGCATGCCGCGCAGGTGCACGCCGAGGATGACGGTGGCCAGGTACGCCTCGAACTGGTCCGCCGATTCGAGCCGGGCCGGGTCCGGCACCAGGCCGACCTCGATGCCGGTGAAACCGGCGGCGGCCAGGCGCGCGCGGGTTTCGTCCACCCCCGCGAAGTTCCAGATGCCTTTCCCGTCGTCGGCGCCCAGCTCGGTCAGGGCCGCCCGGACGGAGGCGATGTTGCCAGCCCCGCCCGCCTCGGCCACGAACTGGCCCCCAGGGCGCAGAATCCCGGCCACCGACCTGAAGACCTCCGCGTGGTCCGGCAGCCAGTGCAGCGTGGCCACACTCAGTACCGCGTCCACCGGCTCCAGCACCGGCAGCGGCTCGCGCAGATCGGCCTGCAGCACCTGGACCCGGTCCAGCTGCCCGGCCAGCCGCTCGCGCAGTTGCGCGAGCATCTGCCGCGAGCCGTCGATGGCGAGGACCCGGCCCCGGGGCAGTGCCTCCAGCAGCCGCTGCGCGTCCCGCCCGGTTCCGGCGCCGATGTCGGCCACGGCCTCGTCCCCGGCCAGCCGGAGCCGGGCGATGGTACTGGGTCCCCACCGCTTATGCGGAAGCGGCAGCGCGTCGTAGCTCTGGGCATCCCATTCAAACAGCTCCACAACGAGGACCCTACCAAGTCGTCTCACTATAGTTAATTCTGAGTCTCGTATGGTGAGACTGCTTAGAGGCCTCTGGCCCGGTCCGGCGGGCTAGCAAGCGCCGCCGGATACCCCGCTGAGCACCCGGAACGTCTTCCTGGCTGACCACCGACATGCCGTCCGGCAGCAGTGTGGCTGGCTCCCCGGGGCCCAGGCACCACTCGGCGGGCAGCGTGGGCCGGGCCTGGCGAGCGGCCATGGTGAACGCCTCCCAGGCGAGCACCCCGCCCGGGGCCACCGCCGGCATGGCCGCAGCGAAGACCCCGGGATTCCAGAACCCGGTGGCTAGCACCAGCGCGTAGCGGCCCGGCTCCGGACGCCAGGCGCCGAGGTCGGCGTGGACCAGGGTGATCAGGTGATCCAGCCCGCGGCGCCGGGCTTCCTGGCCGAGCAGGCCGAGCGCCACCTCGGAGACGTCGACCGCGGTGACCGGCCGGCCCTGCGCCGCGGCCAGCAACGCGCTGCCGGACGGCCCGCTGGCCAGGTCGGCGACCGGCCCGGCCGGCAGGTCCAGGGCCAGTGCCGCGGCCGCCAGCGGATGCGGCGTGAACGAGGGGGTGAAGCCGGCGCCGTACCTTTCGTTCCAGCGCAGCCGGTCCGGATTCCGGGCCAGGTCACTCTCGGGTTCGGTCACCCTGCGCAGGCTAATCCCCAGTTCGGCCCGGGGAGCTCAGCCTGACTGGGGCGGCGCGTAGAACAGCACATCGTTGTCCTTACCGGTGGCCACACACGAGTTCACCGCCGCGCAACTCAGGCTGGTGATCCTGGATCCTGGAGCCGCGGCGGGCACGTGGGTCCACAGGCCGTTGGCGTAGCTCGCGGTCGCACCGGACCGTGCCACTGCCAGGCAGGATCCCGCCGATGGGCAGGACACCGCGACGGCCGCCAACCCCAGCGGCTGGAGTCCCCAGAGCCCGTCGGAATGTTCGGCCGCCTGACCGTACGAGTCCACCGCCATGCAGAACGACTTGCTGGGACAGGACACGCTGACCAGGTCGTGGCCCATGTCTGCCGCGTCCGGCTCGCCCCATGAGGATCCGTTGTAAAAGAACACGTTCCCGTTCGCGCCTACCGCCACGCAGAAGGTGGGACTAGCGCAGGAGACCGAGTTCAGCGACTTGCCGCTCGGGTCGACCGTTTGCTGGCTCCACCCGGTGGCCGCGCCCCGGTAGGTGAACGCGACACCGATGTTGTCGACGGCTACGCAGAAGGAGGAGTTAGTACAGGACACGCTGGTCAGCGTCCCGGGTCCGGTGCCGACCAGTGCCGGGGTGCCCCACGTGCCGTGGCTTTGCGGGATAGCGAACCCCTCGGCGTCGACGGTGAGGCAGAACTTGGTTGAGGGGCAGGAGATGGCGATCAGGTGACCGTTCGGGTCGGTGTTAGACACTGGCCAGGTCCCGCCGGACTCGAGGGACAGCACCGTGCCCGCGTCATCCGTGGCGTAGCAGACGGTGCGCTTCGGGCAGGCCAGGCCGGTGATTTGGGCGCTGCTGGCCGGGAGGGTCTGCGGGTCGACCGGCACCGGCGAACTCCACCGGGGCGCTGCGGGGGCTGGACTGGCGGACCCCACTCCCCCCGCGCCGTCGTACCCGGAGGCGGCGCCGGCCGCGGTGCTCGTGGCGGCGGGGATGGCCGCGACAGTCTGGTGGTCGTGCATCACGACCAGGGTGCCGGTCACCCCGGTCACGCCGAGGATTGCCACCGCGGCTACTGCGGCCAGGAGCCGGGTGCGGCTGGGATGGCGGTAGCCAGCGCCACTCAGCGGGTCGCCGCCGGGGATCGCCGGGCCGACCGCGGTGTCCGGCCCGTCGTCCTCGTCCTCGATCCGGGCCGCAGCCAGCGTCCTCCCGCCCCCGGCGCGGTGGTCCGGGCTGCTATGGCCTGCACTGCCTCTGCCTGCACTGCCGCTGCCTGCACTGCCGTTACCAGCGCTGCGGCTGCTCGCGCTGCCGGCGGCGGCCGTCGAGCCGGACACTGTCCCGCCGGACGCAACCGGGGGGGACGGAATGTGCCACTCGCCGGGCGGGGAGAGCCGCTCCTCCGCAGGCGGCGTGGTCCAGGTGGGGCGGGGCGCCCACTCGACGCGCTCGCTGGGCGGGGATGGGCGTGCGCTGGGCGGGGATGGCCGCTCGGTGGCCGGGGCCGCCGGGAGGCGGATCATGGCATGGAAGCCGGACACCGGCGTGTCCGCGGCGTCGCCGGACAGGTCGTTGCCGGAGCCCTCGGGCTCGCCATGACTGTCGAAGCCGGGCCTATCCCGGTCCGGGGAACTCAGCCCACCGCGGCCGAAAGCGCCCGGCGCCCGGCCGCCGGGAGCGGCAGGCTCATCCTGCCCTGAGGCGTCCGGCGTACGGTGGCCCGGGCCAGCAGGCTCGCCGTACTCCTGGACGTCCGGCGCAGCGTGGCCGGCAGCTTCCGGCTGGTCGTACTCCTGGGCGTCCGGCGCACTCTCCTGGATGTCCGTAGCACCGTCGCCGACGGCGGCAGGCTCGTCATAACCCAGGATGTCTGGCGCAGCGTTGACGGGAGGGTCCGGCTCATCGTGAGCGTAAAGGTCAGGCGCACCGGCGGACGCGTCCGGCGCCGGCTGTCCGTGAGCGTAAAGGTCAGGCGCACCGGTGACGGGCGTGCCCGGCACCGGGGGTCCGTAAGCGCCCGGAGCCACCGCGTCCGGCAATGGCTCCGCCGAAAAAGGCGGAATATCGGCCTCGGAGGTGGCCGCGATGAATTCCGTGAACGACCCGCTGCTGTAGGCCGGCGCATATTCCGCGAGGGGGTCACCAGGGTATTCCGTAGCGTGTTGCGCCTGCCCTGGGCCGGAATCCGATCCAGGCTGCGCCGCCGCTTCCGGTGCCGCGGAAAGGTCACCGGGCGGCACGTAGGCTCCGCAACGGCGGCAATACTCTTCCCCGGGGGAAATGGCATGCCCGTTATCGCAAGTCCACACCGGTCCCCGCTCTCGGTCCCCGCTCTACGCCCGCCCTGCTAGGTCGCTGATATTAGGGCATTTCAGCCCCGACCGCAGACGGGTTGACCAAGGAGTTATTCGACTTCCGGCTCGGGATGGCGTCCGGTCACCACCCGCTCACGTCACCAGCACGCGCGCAGCGGCGCGCTAGCCCGGCCGGGGTCCCGCGAACCCTATCGGGGGTCGGCGGGCATGCCGATCTCCCACAAATCGGGATCAGCCCAGGCGCCGGTGATGACAGTGTCCGGATCCTGGCCGCGCAGCCGGGCGAAGCGCTCGGCCATGAGCTGCAGATGCACCGTCATCGGGAGCTGGGCCAGCAACGGTGAGAGGCCGTCATCCGGAATGGTCAGCATGCTGACGGGAATCTTGTCGCGCGCCGCGGCCTCGCCCACCGCCGCGGTCAGCCCGTCCTGGTCCGCTTCCGGCTGGAGCAGCAGGACACCGTCGGCGGCGGTGAAGGGCACCGCGTTGCCGTGCAGGAAGCGTTCGGCGTCGAACCCCTCGGCGAGCATCCGGGCTCCCTCGCGGATCTTCAGTGCGGCCTCCCGCGCGGTGATGCCCCACGGGCCGCAGCCGACGATGGCCAGGCTGCGGGCCGGGACCGGCACATCCTCGGTAGCGGGCGCGGAACAGGCGACCCGGATCTGCGCCGCGGCCTGCAATATGTCACCCGCGGAGCCGTCCGGCCGCGCGACGCCCGGGAGTGCCTCATCAACCCCGGCGACGAGGTTGGCCAGCCGGGCCAGCACCGCCAGGGCCGCGATGTAGCTCACCGTGTAGGTCTCGGCTTCCTCCGGTGGCACGGTCGTGACGGCCTCCGGCCAGCCCGCGCCGGTCCCCGTGATCGAGACCACCGGCACCCCGGACGCCAGCGCATCCGCCCGGGCGCGCGCGGCGTACCCGGTCTTGCCGGTGTGGGTGATGACCACCAGCGCGTCGCCGGGGCGCGCGCCGGTGCTCCACCGCACCCAGGTGGAGGCGGGGAACCACCGTGCATCCCGTCCCTCCCGCTCCAGCATCATCACGCCGAGTTCCGCGGCATGCTGGCTGGTTCCGGTGCCCACGATGATCACGCGCCGGGCGGCGGCCAAGATCGCGGCCGGAGCGGCCAGGTCGAGCTCGGCGATCCGGTCCAGGGCATCAGCCTGGGCCATGATCATGCGGTGCATCGCGGTGTGCGTCATCGCTTCCCCCTCGTGGCTGGCAGCGTACCGAGGCCAGCAGCGTACCGAGGCGGACTGGCGGGGTGAGGGACCGGCCGGTTCAGGTGCCCCGAAATGGCCAGGCCACGCTGGGCGAGGCGGGCGCCCGGCCGGTTCAGGCGCCCCGGAATGGCCGGTCCCCCTGGGCGAGGCGGGGGCGGGGCGGCGGGAGGCGTTAGGGGAAAGGAAAGTCAGCCGAGGGTGAAGGGGTCGCGGGTACCGCCGGTCAGCTCGACCCAGATGGCCTTGGTCTGGGTGTACTCGTGGACCGCCTGGATGCCGTTCTCGCGGCCGAGCCCGCTGGACCCGAACCCGCCGAACGGCACATCCGGGCCGACCACCCGGTAGGCGTTGATCCACACGGTGCCGGTACGCAGCGCGTGCGCCACCCGGTGCCCCCGGTGGATGTCCTTGGTCCAGACCGCGCCAGCCAGGCCATAGCGGGTGTCGTTGGCCAGGGCGATGGCCTCCTCCTCGGTGTCGAACGGGATGACCGCCAGCACCGGGCCGAACACCTCCTCGCAGGCCACGGTCATGCTCGGCTGCACGTTGGTCAGGACGGTGGGCTGGACGAAGTAGCCGCCCAGCTCCCCGGCGGCCTGGCCGCCCGTGGCCAGGGCGGCGCCCTCGCTCGCCGCCGAGGCGAAGAACGAGAGCACCTTCCGGTACTGCGGCTCAGTGGCCAGGGGTCCCATCTCGGTCGCGGCCTCCCGCGGATCGCCCAGCCTGATCGCCTCCGCCCGGGCGACGATCCTGTCCACCAGGGCGTCGTGGACGCTGCGGTGCACCAGCAGCCGTGACCCGGCCATGCAGGTCTGCCCGGTCGCCGCGAACACCCCGGCCACCACGCCGTTGCTGGCCGCGTCGAGGTCGGCGTCGGGGAAGACCAGGTGGGCGGACTTGCCGCCGAGTTCGAGCAGCACCCCGGTGATGTTGCTGGCCGCCGCCTTGGCCACCTCGGCCCCGACCTGGGTGGACCCGGTGAAAGCGATCTTGTCCACGCCGGGGTGTGCGGCCAGCGCCTGGCCCACCTCGGGCCCGAACCCGCTCACCACGTTGAACACGCCGGGCGGGAACCCGGCTTCCTCGAGCAGCCCGGCCAGCGCGATCGCCGACGCCGGGGAGTAGTCGCTGGGCTTGGCCACCATCGTGCACCCGGCAGCCAGGGCGGGCGCCAGCTTCCAGCAGAGCAGCAGGAGCGGCGAATTCCACGGGACGATCGCCGCCACCACGCCGGCCGGCTCGCGCCGCGTGTACACGAGGAAGTTCGGCTTGTCCGCGGGGATGGTGGAGCCTTCGAGCTTGTCAGCCAGCCCGGCGAAGTAATAGAACCATTCGGGGATGCTGCCCAGCTGGCCGCGCATCTCGCGGAGCAGCTTGCCGGTGTCCCGGGTCTCGAACTCAGCCAGGCGGTCGGCGTCCCGCGCGATGAGCTCGGCCAGCCGCCGCATGAGCCGGGCCCGGCCGAACCCGGTCAGCTGCCCCCACGGCCCGGACAGCGCGCGCCGGGCGGCCGCCACGGCCAGGTTCACGTCCGCCTCGCCCCCGTCGGCCGCGGTGGCCCACGGGACGCCGGAGAACGGGTCGATGCTCTCGTAGCGGCGCCCGGAGGCCGGCTCAGTCAGCTGGCCGTCGATGACCAGGGAGAAATGGGGCAGCTGCGCCGGTGCGAAGCCTTGCGTCGTGGTCATGGTGATGCCTCCTGCTCTGGGAGTCCGAATTCCGCGCGGATGGCCTTGGAATGCTGCCCGAGCGCCGGGACCGCCCCCATCGCGGCGGTCCGGCCGGGCACCGTGACCGGAGGCAGGAGCGCGCGCAGCGGCCCCTGGGGGGAATCGATGTCCCGCCACCGGTCGCGGGCCGCCAGCTGCGGGTGGGCGGCGAATTCCTCGGGGCTGCGCATCCGGGCGTTGGCGATACCCGCCGCCTCCAGCGACGCTTCGAGCTGGTCCACTCCGATCCCGGCGAACACCCCGGTGAGGATCACGGTCAGCTCGTCGTGGTGCGCGACCCGGGCCGGGTTGGTCGCGAACCGCTCATCGGTGACCAGGTCCGGGCGGCCCAGGATCCGCTCGCACAGCACCGCCCACTCGCGCTCGTTCTGGATGCCCAGGAACACCTGGCCACCCTGGGCCCGGTAGGGCCCGTAGGGAGAGATCGAGGCGTGCCGCGCCCCGGTGCGCGGCGAGGTCCGGCCGCCGTAGACGCTGTAGTAGTAGGGCTGGCTCATCCATTCGCCCAGAGCGTCGAGCATGGCCACCTCGAAACCGCCGCCCCGGCCGGTCCGCTCCCGCTCGTACAGCGCGGTCAGCACGCCGGAGTAGGCGTACATCCCGGCCGCGATGTCGGCCACCGAGATGCCGGCCTTGGCCGGTTCCGCCGGCGTCCCGGTCACGGACACCAGCCCGGCCTCGCACTGCACCAGCAGGTCGTAGGCCTTCTTACTGGTGTACGGGCCGTCCGGGCCATACCCCGAGATCGAGCAGCTGATCAGCCGCGGATAGCGGGCCGCGAGCTGCTCCGAGCCCAGGCCGAGCCGCCCGGCCGCCCCCGGCGCGAGGTTCTGCACGAACACGTCCGCGCGGGCCAGCATGGCGTCCAGCACGGACCGGTCGGCCGGCTGCTTGACATCGAGCTCGACGCTTTCCTTGCCCCGGTTCAGCCAGACGAAATAGCTCGACTGGCCGAGGGCGGACTGGTCGTAGCCGCGGGCGAAGTCCCCCGCTCCGGCCCGTTCGATCTTGATCACCCGGGCGCCGAGGTCGGCGAGCTGGCGGGTGGCGAACGGGGCCGCCACCGCCTGCTCCAGCGCGACGACCAGCAGCCCTTCCAGCGGAAGCCCGCTCATGGGGCCACTGAGTTGCGCTTGACGAGCTGGCGGGCGATGACGTTGCGCTGGATCTCGTTGGTGCCCTCACCGACGATCATCAGCGGCGCGTCCCGGAAATAACGCTCCACATCGAACTCGGCGGAGTAGCCGTACCCGCCGTGGATGCGCACCGCGTTGAGCGCGATCTCCATCGCGGTCTCCGAGGCGAACAGCTTGGCCATGCCCGCCTCCATGTCCGCCCGGGCGCCGGCGTCGAAGCAGCGGGCGGCATAGAGGACCAGCTGGCGGGCGGCGGTCAGCTTGGTGACCATGTCGGCCAGGTAGTTGCCGACCGACTGGTGCTGCCAGATGGGCTGGCCAAAGCTCTCCCGCTGCTGGGCGTACCGCAGTGAGTCCTCCAGCGCGGCCCGGCCGACGCCGACGGCCCGGGAGGCGACCTGGATCCGGCCGATCTCCAGCCCGCGCATCATCTGGCCGAAGCCCTCACCTTCCCGGCCGCCGAGCAGCGCATCCGCGGGCACCCGGAAGTCGTCGAAGGACAGCTCGCAGCTCTCCACCCCCTTGTAGCCGAGCTTGGGGAGGTCACGGGAGACCGTGAACCCCGGTCCGTGCTCGGCCAGCAGGATGCTGATCCCCGCGTGCGCGGGCCGGGCGGACGGATCGGTCTTGCACAGCAGCGCGATCAGCCCGGAACGGCGGGCGTTCGTAATCCACGTCTTGGTCCCGTTGACCAGGTAGGAATCCCCGTCGCGGCGGGCGCTCGTGCGCATGGCCTGCAGGTCGGAGCCGCCGCCCGGCTCGGTGAGCGCCATCGTGGCCCGGATCTCGCCCGTCGCCATCCAGGGCAGATAACGCTCTTTCTGCTCGTCGGTCCCGTAGTCCAGGAGCAGCTTGGCCACCACCGTGTGGCCGCCCATGGCGCCGGCCAGGCTCATCCAGCCGCGGGCCAGTTCCTCGGTGACCAGCGCATAGCAGGGCGTGCTGACCCGGCCCGCGCCCCACGGCCCGGGGATGGCCAGCCCGAAGATGCCGAGCTGCTTCATCTGCTCGATGAGCTTCTCCGGGTAGGTGTTCGCGTGCTCCAGCTCCGAGGCCACGGGCCGGACGTCACGGTCGGTGAACTCGCGGACCAGCCCGACGATCGCGCGCTCCTCCTCGCTCAGCTCATCCATGACGGTCCCTTCGCGGCAGTGCGGTTCCCGGGCACTAGCAGAAGTCCCGGAGCAGGTCGGCGGCACTCGGCCAGGTCCACGCGGCGGGATCCAGTTCCTGGCCGCCCACGTCCAGCCCGGCCAGGCAGTCGGCGATCTTCGCCTGGAGCTGTCCGGCGGTGGCGGGCCGCCCCGGCGATCCGGGCGGGAACTGCTGGGTGATCTGGGCCACGCCGCCACTGGCCGTGTGCAGCTCGGCGACCAGTTCGCCGTCGAGCAGCCAGGTCCCGCCGGGCTCGCTCTTGATCTCCACCAGCCCGGCCAGGCGGCGGGCGGCGGGCCTGCGCACCGCGTCGTCAGTGAAGCTGGCGAAGCCGGGGTAGCCGTCGAGCAGCGCAGCGGCCGTGGCGTACTCCAGGCTGAACTTGCCCTGCAGTCCGGTATCCGGCCGGTGATGGATCAGCGGGGCCAGCGTGCCCTCGGGGGTGCGGAGCACGATCCGGCTCACCTCGGCCGGGTCCAGCGGCCCGGACCGGGCCAGCTCCCCCAGCGCACTGATCGGGCGCTGCAGCGCATAGCAGCACGGGTAGATCTTGACCGCCAGCCCGCCGGGGACCGCCGGCCCGGAAAGGTCGGCCGCGCCAGGATCCCCGCCGACCAGGGCCATCCATTCCTCCAGCGCGACCGGGTCGGCCTGCGCTCCGGCCGCCGCCAGGGTCGCGGCCCGGATCCCGGTGTCGACGGCGAATCCCACCTGCAGCGACTTGGCGTCGGTGCCGAACGCCCGCTGCACCCCGCCCGCACCGGGCACCGCGAGCGCGATGGCGTTAGAGATCTGGTCTGGTCCCAGGCCCATCGCGACCGCCGCCCCGGCCGCGGCGGCGGGCGCGCCTGCGGTACAGGTCGCGTGCCAGCCCGCCGAGTAGTGCGGCCAGCCCAGCGCGGCGCCGAGCCGGGCCATCACCCCGGCCCCGGCCAGATAGGCCCGGGCCCCCGCACCCAGCGCGAGAGCGGTCGGCACGCAGACCGCGCTGATGTGCGTGGTGGACTCCATGTGCAGGTCATCGAAGTCCAGGACATGAGCGGCCACGGCCCAGCGCGGCCCTTCCGGCATGATCTCGGCCAGCTCGGTCACCCGATGATCACGGCCGGCCAGCGCCACCGCGACCGTGTCCACCAGCGAACGGTCGGCGAGGGCCAGATCCTCCCCGGTCGGCTCGAGGTCGTGGGCCCAGCGGGCGAGCCGCCCGGCAAGCGAGTCCGCTGGTTCCGGCACCTGGCACCCCTCCCGCAGTTGGCCGACTGAATCTAAGATATGTACGGCCATTTGGCTACGCAACCGTCTGAGCCGGCCAGCCCGGCCAGGCCGCACCCCCGGGAGCGCCCGGGAGAAGGGAGCGGGAGCCCGTGCCCGACCAGGCCAGGTCCAGCGCCTACCGGACGCTGGCCGCCTCGCTGCGCGACGCGATCCGGGGCGGCGAGTACGCCGACGGCCAGCAACTGCCCACCGAGGAGCAGCTGTCCGCGTGGCATTCGGTGAGCAGGCAGACCGTGCGGCGGGCCATGCAGGATCTGGTTTCTGAGGGGATCATCTACCGGGTGGCCGGGCGCGGCACCTACCCGGTGGCCGAGGCCGACCGTTACCTGCGGCATTTCGGCTCGGTCGAGGACCTGATGGCCCTGTCCCTGGACACCGAGTGCGAGGTCATCGCCCCGCTGCGGCACGTGGTGGACGTCGAGGCCGCGAGCCGGCTGCGGCTGCCCTCCGATGACGTGCACGCGCTCACGCTGATGCGGCTGCATGGGAATGTCCCGTTCTGCCATACCTCGGTGTTCCTGCCGCCGCCGGTCGGCGCGCTGCTCGGCGACGTGCCCGAGCTGGCCGCCCCGGGGCGGCGCAGCCAGATCACGGTCATCGGGCTGATCGACACCAGGATGACCCGGTCGATCAAGGGCGCCGAGCAGAGCATCACCGCCGCGGCGGCCCCGACTGCGCCGGCGGGGCATCTGGAATGCGCACCCGGCCAGCCGGTGCTCCGGATCGACCGGCTCTACACCGACGATGGCGACACCCCCGTCGAACTGGCGGTCAGCTACTTCGACCCGGCGCACTACTCCTACCGGGTCCGGCTGCGCCGCGGCCCGTCCTGAGCCGCCGGGCGGGGCGCTGGGCCGCGCCGGCCGGCCAGGTTGGGCCGGGCCGCCAGGTTGGGCCGGGATGGTCACCGGCGCCGGCCGCCGCTGCGGGAGCGGCCGGCGCCGGTGACCAAGACAGTCAGGCCAGGCCTTCCAGCCGGCTGCAAAACGCCCGGTACTGCTGGAGCGCGGTACGCAGATCCTCCGTGGTCGTGTCCTTCTCCCAGGCCGCGCGCAGCGCGGTCTGCTCCCGCTGCAGCGAGGCCACGAAGGCTTTCGCCACTTCATCCGCAGCCGCCGCGGCGCGTTCTACCGACCCCTTTGGATCATCAACGAACATCGCCTGGATCGCCGGCCACTGCTGCTCGGCGAGAGCGGCGGCGGGGACGCCATCGCCGTCGGGGCCGGCCGGTTCGCTAGCGGAAGCGGCGGGGGGGCCGGCGTCGACGGGGCCGGTGGCCACGGGAGTTGCGTCGGCGGGGATTGGGTCCGCGGGGGTTGGGTCCGTAGCACCGGTGCCCGGGGTTACCGGCGCCTCAGGCTCCGGGACGGCCGCCTGGGCGTCAGACGTCGCAGCCCCGCTGGTAGCGGCCGGGTCACCCGGAGCAGGACCCGGGGGGACCACCAGGGGTGGCGGGTCCCGCTCCAGCCCTGCACTACCCGCCGCCGGTGCCACAGGCCGGCCGGCCAGCTCATCACTCGCCGGCTCATCGCTGGTCAACTCATCGCTGGCTAGCTCGTCGCCGGGCAGCGTGCCATCACCGGCCGCCGTGTCACGGCCCGAGGCGTTCGCCTTGGGGTCGGCCAAGACGTCATCCGCCTCGGAGTCATCGGCTGGGGGGCCGCCCAGGATCTCGTCGTGGCGTTCGACGACGATGGGCTCGTCCACCGTCTCGTCGCGGGCCCCGTGACCCACCGTCTCGTCGCGCTGGGAGGTCATCTGCCTCACCTTTCCTGCCGGCGCGCGGTGGTCACGGCGTCGTGGGCGGGATCGAGGGCCGGATCGGCGCGCTGGTCCACGGAGGCGGCGGCGGGCTCATCCGCAGGGGTCGCCGCGGGCTCGTCCACGCGAGTAGTCGCGGGCTCGTCTCTGCGAGGAGTCGCGGGCTCGTCCACGCGAGTAGTCGCGGGCTCGTCCACGCGAGTAACCCCGGGCTCGTCTCTGCGAGCGGCAACGGGCTCATCCACGCGTGTGGCCGCAGGCTCGTCCACGGGTGTAGCCGCGGAATGGTCGATGGAGCTGGGCGCGGACCGGTCCCCGACCGTTCCCGCGCCGGGCTCGGTGGCCGGGACGCCATCCTGGCCAGCACGGCCGTCCAGGTTGCTGGTGGGCTCCCCGAGAAGCTCGGCGAAGAGCGCCCGGTAGTGGATCATCGCCTGGCGCAGGTCCTCGGTGGTCGCGGTGCCAGCCGCGGCGTTCTGGCTGATGTCATGAGCCGCCCGGAAGTGGTCCAGCGTGCTCGCGTGCTCGACCGACAGGTCGGCGAGCGTCTGGTCATAGGGCTGGGTGGGGTAACCCCGGTCTTCCATCACGGCCGAGACCAGCGTCTGGGCCCCGGTGACCGCGGCTTGTGGTGCGTCCACGAACTGCTCCTGGACCGCGGTCCACTCAGACTGGTACTGGTTCCGCGCGCTCGGGCTCAGCGGCCGGATGTCAAGGTCCCGGACGTGCCGCTCCCGCTCCGCCAGCTCGGCTTCTGCTTCGCGCTTGCTGCCGCGCTCGGTGACCGCCCGATCGTATTCGGGCCCGAACCGTTCCCGCAGCCGACGGCGGCGGTTCGCCGCCGTCAACATGAACAGGACGGCGGCCACAACGATGACGACAATAACGATCGCCACAATGGCCCCAGTTGCCATGGGAACCTCCTTTTCCGGAACTAGCGCCCCACGACTCCCCCGCAGCGGGCGGCCCAAACACGAGGCCCGGCCGGCCTCACTCCCGTTCACCAGGTCGATAGCCCATGTTCGGCTGCGCAAT